>NZ_JBHVPG010000078.1:0-26571 GCF_042887545.1 Streptomyces sp. NPDC057939 | reverse complement strand
GCCCAGCAGGGTGAGGTCGGCGCCGCCGAGCGGGGCCACCAGCGGCCCGGTCCAGAGGGCGGAGTCGCAGGTCAGGGCGGAGAAGGTGATGCCGGCGAGGAGGGCGGCGAGGCCCGCCGGGTGGTAGCCGGAGCGGTACCAGTAGGCGCCCTCGCTTCCGGCGTGCAGCGCTTCGGCGTCGTAGTGGCAGCGGCGCAGCAGCATGTCGGCGAGGAAGACCCCGCCCCAGGGCGCGAACACGATGATCAACAGGGAGAGGAAGGAGAGCAGGGAGGTGGTGAAGTCGGTGAGGAAGAGGGCCGCCAGGGAGCCCGCGGCGGTGACGGCGGCGCTGATGACGATGGCGCGGGAGCGGCTCCAGGGGATGCCGAGGACCTGGAGGTTCAGGCTGGAGGAGTAGAGCGTGATGATCGAGTTGGTGACGGAGCCACCGAGCACGAGGGCCAGGAAAAGGGGCTGGAACCAGCCGGGCAGCAGGCTTTCGGCCCCTGCGACGGCGTCGGTCATGTCGGTCTGCGTGGCCGCGGCGACGCCCGCGATGCCCAGGGCCACGGAGGAGACGAAGCCGCCCAGCGCGCCCATCCAGGTGATCGACTTCAGCGAGGTCGTCCGGGGCAGGTAGCGGGTGTAGTCGGCGGGCATGGGCAGGTACGAGAACGGTCCTGCGAGCATGACGACGAAGGCGAGGCTCCACCCGGACAGGCCGGGGGCCGAGGCCGGGGCGGAGGTGTCGGCGCCGGGCAGCACGAAGAGCAGCAGGACGCCGAACCCGGCGGCCAGCACGTAGGCCATCCACCGCTCGGCGAACTGCACGGTGGCGTGTCCCCACATGGCGACGGCGAAGGTCAGCGCGAGGGTGACGGTGAGCGCCAGGGCGCGGACCGCGGTCCCGCCGCCGAGGCCCACCTCGGCGAGGAAGACCTCCAGGGCCAGCGTCCCGACGACGGTGTTGACGATGGTGTAGCCGATGCTCACCACCCAGTTCAGCACCCCGGCGGGGAAGTTCCCGCGGACCCCGAAGGCGGCGCGGGAGATGACCAGGGTGGCGGTGCCGGTGCGGATGCCGCTGAGGCCGGCGGCGCTGATCGCGAAGAAGGACAGGCCGCTGATCACGACCACGGCGGTGGCCTGCAGGAAGGACAGGCCGAAGGCCACGGCGAGGGCGCCGTTGATCACGTAGGTGAAGGTGAGGTTGGAGCCGAACCAGAGCCAGAAGAGGTCCTTGGCGCTGCCGTGCCGCTCGGCGTCGGGGATGGGATCGATCCCGTGGGTCTCGACCCGGAACACCTCGTCGACGTCGACGCTCTCCTGCTGTCTCATGACGGGCCCCTGACTCGACTACGAACCTTGAATGACGTTCTAAGTTCTTGAATGGCATTCAAGATGCGCGCTGGACGGCGGCCCCGTCAAGACCCTGTCCGGGATAAGGTCGGGCCAGGAAGATCAGGAAGGCGGACCGGTGGCGGGAGCGACACGGCGGCGCGACGGGCGGATCGCCCAGGAGCGGATGCTGGAAGAGGCCATGACGGCGATCGCCGAGGACGGCCTGGCCTCGCTCACCATGTCCGCGCTCGCCGAGCGGCTCGGCACCAGCGGCGGCCACATCCTGTACTACTTCGGCAGCAAGGACCGGCTCCTGCTGGAGGCCCTGCGCTGGAGTGAGGCCCAACTGGGCCTGGAGCGCGCAGAACTGATGAACCGTCGAGTCACCGTCCAGCGCAAGCTCACCCTCTTCGTGGAGCTGTACCTGCCGCTCGGCCCGCGCGACCCCCGCTGGACCCTGTGGATCGAACTGTGGGCCCGCACCGCCTCGAACGAGCCGCTGAAGGCCGCCCAGGAGGAGATCGACGAGGGCTGGCAGCGGGACCTGGAGGCGCTGCTGGCCAAGGGCGTGGAGCAGGGCCGCTTCGCCCCCCTGGACGTGCCCGCCCGGGCCTCGGAGCTGCTCGCCCTGCTGGACGGGCTGAGCACCCGCGTGGTGCTGGGCCAGCGCGGCGCCGACCGGGCCACCGCCCTGGAACGGGCCCGCTCGGCGACGGCCCTGCTGATCCCGACCCCGCTCCGGGTCCCTCCGGCGTAGACCGGCACCGCTCCGCGCCGTCCCGCCCCGCTCCGGCGGGCTGCCCCGGCGGCACGCGGAAGGGCCCGCCCGGGTCCTGCCGGCCCGGGCGGGCCCTCGTGCGGTGGGCGCGGGCTACTCCCGCTCGCCCGCGGGCCCACCGGCCGGGGCGCCCTCGGCGTTGCCGTAGTAGGCCTGCCGCATGAGCTGCTTCATGTCGTCGATCATCGGCATCCGCGGGTTGGCGGGCGCGCACTGGTCGGCGTAGGCGTTCATGGCCTGGACCGGGAGGGCCAGGGCGAAGGCCTCCTCGTCCACGCCCTCCTCCGCGAAGGAGGCGGGGATCCCGCACCGGGTGCGCAGTTCCTCGACGGCCCGGGCGTAGGACTCGACGCCCTCGGCCGGGGTCGCGGCCGGCAGCCCGAGCATCCCGGCGATCTCCTGGAACCGCTCCGGGGCCCGGTAGACCTCGGCCTTCGGCCACGGGGTGGCCTTGTGCGAGACGGTGCCGTTGTGCCGGATCACGTGGGGCAGCAGGATCGCGTTGGTCCGACCGTGGGCGACCTTGAAGGTGTTGCCCAGGGTGTGGGCCATGGCGTGCACCAGGCCCAGGAAGGCGTTGGCGAAGGCCATGCCCGCGACCGTCGAGGCGTTGTGCATCTTCTCGCGGGCCTCGGGGTCGTTCGGCCCGTCGACGACGCACCGCTGGAGGTTCTCGAAGATCAGCTTGATGGCCTGGAGGCAGAGGCCGTCGGTGTAGTCGTTGGAGTACGCGGACACGTACGCCTCGGTGGCGTGCGTCAGGGCGTCGAAGCCGGAGTCCGCCGTCACGGTGGGCGGCAGCCCCATGGACAGGACCGGGTCGACGATGGCGACGTTCGGGGTGAGCGCGTAGTCGGCCAGCGGGTACTTCTGGGCGGCGGCCGGGTCGGAGATGACCGCGAAGGGGGTGACCTCGGAGCCGGTGCCGGAGGTGGTCGGGATGGCGACCATCCGCGCCTTCTCCCCGAGGGAGGGGAACTTGTAGGCGCGCTTGCGGACGTCGAAGAACTTCTCCTTGGTGTCCCCGAACTCGACCTCGGGTCGTTCGTACATCAGCCACATGATCTTCGCGGCGTCCATCGGCGAGCCGCCGCCGAGGCCGATGATCGTGTCGGGCCGGAAGTCGCGCATCATGGCCGCGCCTGCGCGGACGGTGTCGAGCTCCGGGTTGGGTTCGACGTTGTCGATGACCTGGATGGCGACGGCACCCTCGCGGGCTCCCAGGATGTCGGTGACCTTCTGCACGAAACCGAGCTCGACCATGGTCCTGTCCGTGACGATCGAGACCCTGCCGATGCCCTCCATCTCGCCGAGGTAGCGGATGGAGTTGCGCTCGAAGTAGATCTTCGGCGGGACCTTGAACCACTGCATGTTGTTGTTGCGCCGTCCGATCCGCTTGACGTTGATCAGGTTCACCGCGGTGACGTTGTTGGACACCGAGTTGTGGCCGTAGGAGCCGCAGCCGAGGGTGAGCGAGGGGAGGAAGGCGTTGTAGACGTCGCCGATGCCGCCGAAGGTGGAGGGCGAGTTGGCGATGACGCGGACCGCCTTGACCTTGCGGCCGAACTCCTCGACGAGGGCCTCGTCCTCGGCGTGGATGGCGGCGCTGTGCCCCAGTCCGTGGAACTCGACCATCGCGGCGGCCAGTTCGAGGCCGTGCGCGGTGTCGGAGGCCTTGAGGGCGGCCAGTACCGGGGAGAGCTTCTCGCGGGTCAGCGGCTCCCCCTCGCCGACCTCGTCGCATTCGGCGAGGAGGATCGAGGTGCCCTCGGGGACGGTGAACCCCGCCTGCTCGGCGATCCATTCCGGGGACCGGCCGACGACCGCCGCGTTGAGCTTGGCGCCCGAGCAGTTGGCGGCGTGGGCCGTCGTGCCGAAGACGAACTGCTCCAGCTTGGTCTTCTCGGCGGCGGTCACCACGTGCGCGCCGAGCCGCTTGAACTCGGCGAGGCCCTGCTCGTAGATCTCCGCGTCCAGGATGACGGCCTGTTCGGAGGCGCAGATCATGCCGTTGTCGAAGGCCTTGGAGAGCACGATGTCGTGGATCGCCCGGCCCAGCTTGGCGCTCTTGTGGACGTACGCCGGGACGTTGCCCGCGCCGACGCCCAGGGCCGGCTTCCCGCAGGAGTAGGCGGCCTTGACCATCGCGTTGCCGCCGGTGGCCAGGATGGTGGAGACGCCCGGGTGGTTCATGAGGGCGGCGGTGGCCTCCATCGAGGGGACGGTCACCCACTGGACGCAGTCCTGCGGGGCGCCGGCGGCGACGGCCGCGTCCCGGACGACGCGGGCGGCCTCGGCGGAGCAGTTCTGCGCGGAGGGGTGGAAGGCGAAGATGATCGGGTTGCGGGTCTTCAGGGCGATCAGCGCCTTGAAGATCGTGGTCGAGGTCGGGTTGGTGACCGGGGTCATCGCGCAGACGACGCCGACGGGTTCGGCGATCTCGGTGATGCCGTTCAGCTCGTCGCGGCGGATGACGCCCGCGGTCTTCAGGCCGCGCATGGAGTTGACCACGTGCTCGCAGGCGAAGAGGTTCTTGACCGCCTTGTCCTCGAAGAGGCCCCGTCCGGTCTCCTCGACGGCGAGCTTCGCGAGGTCGCCGTGTCGGCCCAGCGCGGCGAGGGAGGCCTTCTTGACGATGTGGTCGACCTGCTCCTGGTTGAACGACTCGAACCGGCCGAGCGCCGCGAGCGCTCCCTGGACCAGTCCGTCGACCATCTCGTTGGCCCGCATGGCAGGACTCCTTCATTTCGACCTTTTCCTGATGTCTCAATTCGACACCCGAAAGCGGAAGCGGTGGCGCCGAAAAAGCCCTGTCCGGGCGGGCCGAAGGACCGTTCACGCCCGTTCACTCCCCCTCCTGCACGCTCGCGACCTGCGGATATGGCCGGGGACCAAAGACCTCTGCGCGCTTGTGAAAACTTTCACAAGAATTTCGCGCGGAGTGCGCCCTATCGCGTTCCCCGGCGGAAGAGCACAATCGGCCTGACCGACAGCCCGCGCCGATGTGAGGGAGGGAGCGCGTGCGCCAAGAGGTGCGCACCGCGGACGGACGCGTCCTGATGACGGAACGCTGGGGCGACCCGGACGGCAAGCCCGTCTTCCTGCTCCACGGAACCCCCGGCAGCCGGCTGGGCCCCGCCCCCCGGGGCATGGTCCTCTATCAGCGGCGGACGCAGCTCATCGCCTACGACAGACCCGGCTACGGCGGCTCCGACCGCAGACGGGGCCGCACCGTCGCCGACGTGGCCGAGGACGTCGCCGCCATCGCCGACGCCCTGGGCCTGGACACCTTCACCGTGGCCGGCCGCTCGGGCGGCGCCCCCGGCGCCCTGGCCTGCGCCGCGCTGCTCCCCGACCGGGTCACCCGCACCGCCGCCCTGGTCCCCCTCGCCCCCCGTGACGCGGAGGACCTGGACTGGTTCGAGGGAATGGCCGCCTCGAACGTACGGGAGTACACCACCGCCTCCGACGACCCCGAGGAACTGGCCGCCCGGCTGATCCCGCGCGCCGACGGCATCCGCAGGGACCCCGGACGGCTGCTCGACGAACTGCGCCGGGAGCTGACCGACAACGACCGCATGATCGTCTCGGACGCGGGGCTGCGGGCGATGCTGCTGCGCAACTACCGCGAGGGCCTGCGCACCTCCGCCTGGGGCTGGATCGACGACGCCCTCGCCTTCAGCGGCCCCTGGGGCTTCGACCCCGCCGACATCCGCTGCCCGGTGCTCCTGTGGCACGGGGAGCTCGACGTGTTCTCCCCCGTGGGCCACTCCCGCTGGCTGGCCAGGCGCATCCCCGGGGCCACCACCAGCATCGACCCGGCCGCCGCGCACTTCGCGGCGCTGCGCGCGCTGCCCGACGTACTGACCTGGCTGCTGCGCGACCTGCCCGCACCCCCGCTCGACGCCCGCCGGCCGGCCTGAGCCGACGCCGGTCCGACCCGCCCGGGCCGACGCCGACCGGCGGGAGGAATCCGCGTCGGAGGGCGCCCGCGCCGCTCCGGGGCCGCGCCGAAAGAAAAGGATCTTGCCGTGGGGCAAACGGCCGAATACCCCTTCCCGAGAAATGCGCCACGCTTTCCATAGAACGCTTGACCAGGCGTCATGTCTCGGTTGCCATTGGGGTGTGGCCGAGTAAAGTCCACGCTTGACAGCAGCAACGCGCTGAGGTCTTCCCCGCCCATTTCACATGGCCTCCCCGAGGACGGTGTCGTGAACACTTCCGCAACCCCCCCGACCAGCACGAACAGGGACCGCCGCGTCCCGCTCGCGCGGATCGACGTCCGCAGCGCTGCCGCCGCCGCGGCGCTCGGTCGGGTGCTTCCGTCGGAATCCGGTCGTCACGCCCAGGCACCGATCTTCAACTCTGCGCTCTGACGCGGAAGTACGCGCTCTAGACTGGCGGAATGACCGGCCTGATCGCATTTCGCGAGATCGTCCTGAAGGTTCACAGCAGATGCGATCTCGCTTGTGATCATTGCTACGTCTACGAACACGCAGATCAGAGCTGGCGGGCCCGTCCGAAGGTGATCTCCCCCGGGGTCATTTCCCGGACCGCGTCACGGCTCGCCGAACATGCCCGTGACCATGCCCTCCCCTCCGTCACGGTGATCCTCCACGGAGGGGAACCCCTGTTGGCGGGCACCGCCCGACTCCGCCTCGTGTGCGAGGAGTTCACCCGCGCGCTCGCCGGGACGGCCGCGCTCGACCTGCGGATCCACACCAACGGGCTCCAGCTCGGCACCCGTTGCCTGGACCTCTTCGCCGAGTACGACGTCCGGGTCGGCATCTCCCTCGACGGGGACCGCGCCGCCAACGACCGCCACCGCCGCTTCGCCGACGGCCGTACGAGCCACCCGCTGGTCCTCGCCGCGGTCGACCTGCTCCGGTCCGAGCCCTACCGCCGGCTCTACCAGGGCCTGTTGTGCACGGTCGACGTGGCCAACGACCCCGTCGCCGTCCTGGACGCGCTGATCGAGCTGGAGCCGCCCCGGGTGGACTTCCTGCTCCCGCACGCCACCTGGGCCGCCCCGCCGGCCCGACCCGACGGCGCCCCCGACGCGTACGCGCGCTGGCTGCTGCGGGTCTTCGACCACTGGGACCGGCTGGGGCGACCGGTACCCGTACGGCTCTTCGAGTCCCTGCTGTCCACCCTGCGCGGCGGACCCAGCCTCACCGAGTCCCTCGGGCTCGCGCCGACCGACCTCGTCGTCGTGGAGACCGACGGCACCCTGGAGCAGGTCGACTCCCTCAAGAGCGCCTACGAGGGCGCCGCCGCCACCGGGTTCAACGTCTTCGACCACTCCCTCGACGAGGTCGCCGCCCACCCCGGCGTACGGGCCCGGCAGCTGGGCCTCGCCGGCGTCAGCGACACGTGCCGCCGCTGCCCGGTCGTACGTTCGTGCGGCGGCGGCCTCTACACCCACCGCTACCGGGAGGACGCGGCCGACGGGCCGGGCTTCGACCACCCCTCCGTCTACTGTTCCGACCTGCGCGAGCTCGTCGACGGGGTGGCGGGACGGACCGCGGTCCGCGAGAGCGCCCCCGAGCTCGCCGACCCCGCGGAACTCGCCCGGTCCCAGGCGGAACTGACCCGGATCCTGCTGGCCCGGCTGCACGAGGACCTCGCCGCCGACCCCGAATGGCTGCGCGCGTGGGATTCGCTGTCCGGGGTCGAGGCCGCCGGGGAGGCGGGCGCGAACGCCCTGGACTCCGTACTGGACCACCCGTTCACCCGCACCTGGGTGCTCGCCGCCCTCGACGCGGCCCGGGACACGCGCCCGGACGGCCCCCGGGCCGCCCGCCGGCTCGCCGCGCTGACGGCAGCCGCCGTGCTGCGGGGCGGGCTCGCCCTGCCCGCCGAGGTCGTCCACCGGGACGGCGAGGTGTACCTGCCGACACTGGGCCTGCTCCGGCTCGGGGAGCCCGGTACGGACGGGACGGCCGCCCTGCGCGTCACGGACGAGGGCTACGCCGCCCGGGACGGCCGCGCCGAGCACCGCTTCGGCCCGGGCACGGGCGACGCCCGTTGGTTCCCCGTACGGACCTGGTCCCCGGACCCGGACGCGGCCCCGGTGGCCCTGGAGGACCTCGATCCGCACCGCGACTGCTTCACCCGCCCGCCCAGGCTCCGCCTCGGCGCCGGGGAGGCCGACGCGTGGCGGGCCCGCCTCGACGCGGCCCGGGCGCTGCTGCACCGCACCGTCCCCGGGTTCGCCCGGGCCGCGGGCGCCGGGCTGAGCACGCTGACCCCGCTGGCCGGCGGGCCGCGGGCCGGCAGCTGGGGCGAGGCCGGGCGGCACGGGCCCGGTGCGCTCGGCGTCCCGTACGGCGCCGGGGTGCGGGAGACGGCCCTGGCCCTGCTGACCGGCGGGCGCCGGGCCCGGCTGCGGGAACTGACCGAGGTGGCCGACCTCTACGCGCTGGACGGGGCCTGGCAGCACCCCTCGCCGTGGCGGGAGCGTCCGGTACCGGTGTCCCGGCTGCTGGCGGACGTGTACGAGCGGGTCGCCGTCGAGGCGTACCGGCGGGCCACGGCCACCCACGAGCCGGACGGCGCGGACCGCATCCAGCGGGCGCTGGACCGGCTGTCGGGGGCGGCCGAGCTGACGGTGACCGGCAAGCGGCTGGTGGAGGAGCTGCACTGGGAGTTGAAGGCGGTCGACGCGTGACCTCCCCCGCGGCCCCGGCCCGATCCGGAGCCGCCGCGGCCCCCGACGCCGCACCCACCGACGCCACCGTCACGCCCCGCACCCCCGGCCCGCTGACGCTCGCGGCGCAGCTGCGGCTGCTGGGCGTACGTCCCCGCACGCGGCTGCTGGTGCACGCGGCGCTGGGCGGCACCGGGCTGCGCGCCGGGACGCTGCGCGACGCCCTGATCGGGCTCCTCGGCCCGCACGGCACCCTGGTGGTGCCGACGTTCACCCCGGAGAACTCGCTGACCTCGGCCGCGCACCGGGCGCGCGTCGCCGGGTTGGACGAGCCGGGGGTGCGGGCCTTCCGTGCCCGGATGCCCGCGTTCGACCCGGAGCGCACGCCGAGCCAGGGCATGGGCGCATTCGCCGAGGCCGTCCGCACCGCGCCGGGCGCCGCGCGCAGCGACCATCCGCAGACCTCCTTCGCCGCGCTCGGCGCGGGCGCGCGCGACCTGTGTTCCGGGCACCGGCTCGAAAACCACCTCGGCGAGGAGTCGCCCCTGGGAAAGCTGTGCTGGGAGGGAGGTCAGGTACTGATGATCAATGTGGGCTTTTCCGCCTGCACCGCCTTCCACCTCGCGGAGTACCGAATTCCGAAGCCCCCCTTGCGCATGTACGACTGTGTGGTGAAGGTGAACCTTCCGGGGGGAATCGGTGGTCAGCAGGGGGGAGAGTGGACCACCTTCGAGGACGTCGCACTGGACGACAGTGATTTCGCCGTGATCGGCAGCGCATTCCCGGATTCCCGGGTGCGCAGGGGGCGGGTGGGAGGGGCTCCGGCCACGCTCTTCTCCATTCCGGATGCCGTCGATCACGCAATGGACTGGATGACCGAAAACAGACGCTGATTGACTGAACGATGAGGGGATGTGGCGAAGCAGCTCCGGAATGATGTTTCTTCGCTCGCATCTTCGGGACGGGGGTCGTGTGCCCGCATCAGTGCAGCCGTATTTTTTTCTCAGTTATGCGCATACACCGAGGTTCGGGGCCGGTGGCCCCGACCCCGACATGTGGGTCGAGCGGCTCTTCCGCGATCTCAGCGGCCACGTCATGGCACTGACCGATCTGCCCGCCGGATCCGACGCCGGCTTCATGGACCGGGAGATACGCAGCGGGGAGGGCTGGTCGGAACGGCTCGGGGCGGCGCTCGCCACCTGCCGGGTCTTCGTCCCGCTGTTCTCCCCGCGCTACTTCGCGAGCGAGATGTGCGGGAAGGAGTGGTTCGCCTTCGCGCAGCGCGCCATCCAGCACGGCGCGGTCAGCAACGAGCGGGCCGAGGCCATCGTGCCCGCGCTGTGGGTGCCCGTCCCGCCCTCACAACTGCCCGGCCCGGCCGAGCGGTTGCAGTTCAACCACAACACCTTCGGCGAGCGCTACGTCACCGACGGGCTGTACGGGCTGATCAAGCTGCGCGGGTACGCCGAGCAGTACGAACGGGCCGTCTACGAGTTGGCCAAGCGGATCGTCCGGGTGGCCGAGACCGTCCGCCTCGAACCCGTCCGGCCCCTGGACTACCGGGTGGTGCCCAGCGCCTTCGGTCCCACCGGCAGCCCGGCCCGCACGCTCCACGTGACCGTGGCCGCCGCCTCCCGGCACGACCTGCCCGACGGCCGCAGCCCCGAGTACTACGGGGAGAGCGCGCTGGACTGGAACCCGTACCACCCGGTGTCGCAGCGGCCCATCGCCTACGTGGCCGAGGACCTGGTCAAGAACCTCAACTACCGCACCACCATGTCGTCCTTCGACGACGAGGCGGGCCACTTCGACAGCAAGCAGCCGCCGACCCGGCCGGAGATCCTCATCGTCGACCGCTGGGCGGTGGAGGACGAGCACCGTCGCCGGCGCCTGGCCGCCTTCGACCAGGAGTCCCGGCCGTGGATCAACGTGGTCGTGCCCTGGAACCGCTACGACCACCAGGGCCGGGCCAAGGAGGCCGAGCTGGCCCGGCGGCTGGAGGAGACCCTGCCCGTCAAGATGGGCCAGGGACGGGCCGCCTGCCGGGCCGCCGCGAACGGGGTGGCCAACATCGAGACCCTCGGCCAGATCCTGCCGCAGGTGGTCGAGGCCGCCGCCCAGCAGTTCCTCAGACACGCGCAGGTGTACCTCCCGGCCGGGAGCACCCCCACCGAACGCCCGCGACTGCTGGGTCCGATGGGGATGGCCGGCCCGCCCCTGCCGCCGCCCGCCCCCTTCCCGCCGGACGCCCACGGGCGGCCCGGGGGGCGGCACGGACCCGAAGGACACGAAGGACGCGCAGGACACGACGACCCACACGACACCGACCGGGGGGACGCGGATGACAGCGAGTCGTGACAACCGAGACGGACGCATCGTCACCTTCTATTCGTACAAGGGCGGCACCGGCCGGACCATGGCGCTGGCGAACACCGCCTGGATCCTCGCCGCGAACGGCAAGCGGGTGCTCGCCGTCGACTGGGACCTGGAGGCCCCCGGCCTGCACCGCTTCTTCCACCCCTTCCTGGACCCCTCCACGCTCGGGGCCACGACCGGGGTCATCGACCTGATCAGCGAGTACGCGTGGGCCGCCACCAGCCCGGTGCAGCGGCCCGACGACTGGCACAAGGACTACGCCCGCATCCAGCCGCACGCCGTCTCCCTCACCCCGGAGAACCTGGGCTGGGAGTTCCCCGACGGCGGCACCCTCGACTTCGTCTCGGCGGGCCGGCAGAACCGCGAGTACTCGGCGACCGTCTCCACCTTCGACTGGGACAACTTCTACGACCGGCTCGGCGGCGGCCTCTTCTTCGACGCCTTACGCGCGGACATGAAGCGGAACTACGACTACGTCCTGATCGACAGCCGCACCGGACTGTCCGACATCGCCGACATCTGCACCGTCCACCTCCCCGACGTGCTGGTCGACTGCTTCACCCTCTCCGACCAGTCCATGGACGGCGCCGCCTCCGTCGCCCGGCAGATCGACGAACGCTTCAACGACCGGGGCATCAAGATCTACCCGGTGCCCATGCGCATCGACGAGGGCGAGAAGGAGAAGGCCGACGCGGGCCGCGCCCTGGCCCGGATCAAGTTCGACCGCTTCCCGAACGGCCTCCTGGGCGACGAACTCACCTCGTACTGGGGAGCGGTGGAGATCCCCTACCGCCCCTACTACGCCTACGAGGAGACCCTGGCCACCTTCGGCGACGAGGCCGGGCTCACCAACTCGCTGCTCTCGGCCTTCGAGCGGCTCACCACGGTGGTCACCGAGGGCGACGTCACCTCCATGCCGGCCGTGGGCGAGGAGGTCCGGCTGCGCATCAGGGACGCCTTCACCCGGCGGCGCCCGGCCCTGCCCGCCGACCTGTTCCTGTCCTACGTCGCCGAGAACCGGATGTGGGCCGACTGGATCGAGTCCGTACTCACCCGGGCCGGTTTCCGGGTCGTCCCCCGGGACGTGTCCGCCGAGCGGGCCCCCGCCCCCGCCGCGGCCGGCGCCGGCGACACCCTGGGCGGGACGGGCATCGGCGTCGACACGGCGGCCCGGACCGTGGTGCTGCTCTCCAGCGCCTACCTCAAGTCGGCGCGGGCGGTCGACGTGTGGAACCGGGCCGCCGCCGAGGACCCGACGGGGGGCCGGCGGCAGTTGGTGCCGCTGCGGGTGGGCGACGTACGCCTCGCGACGCCGTACATCGACCGCAACCCGGTGGACCTGTTCCGCCTCGACGAGGTCCACGCGGCGACCGCCCTGCTGCGGGCCCTGGAGCGGCCGATGGCACTGCCGGACGGCGTCGCCGGCGCCTCCCACCCGGGGCCCCGCTTCCCGGGGACCGTCCCGAAGATCTGGAACGCGCCGCCCCGCAACCCCGGCTTCACCGGCCGCAGCATCGTCCTGGAGCGGATGCGCGACCAACTGGGCGGCGGCATGGCCGTGGTGCTGCCGCAGCCGCAGACCCTGTACGGGCTCGGCGGCGTCGGCAAGACGCAGGTCGCGTTGGAGTACGTCCACCGGTTCATGGCCGACTACGACCTGGTCTGGTGGATCTCCTCGGAGCAGACCGACGACGTCGTCGCGGCCCTCGCGGAGCTGGCGGTGCGGCTCGGCGCGCAGACCGGCGAGGACATGTCCGCGGCGTCCCAGGAGGCGATCGACCTGCTCCGCCGCGGGGTTCCGTCGGCGCGCTGGCTGCTCGTCTTCGACAACGCGGACGACCCCGAGACGCTCAAGCGGTTCTTCCCGCCGGGCGGCCCGGGGCACGTCCTGGTGACCTCCCGCAACCAGTCCTGGTCGCAGTACGGGGACGCCCTGCCGGTGGACGTGTTCCTGCGCGAGGAGTCCATCGAGCACCTCCAGCGCCGGGCCCCGGGCCTGTCCAAGGACGACGCCGAGCAGGTGGCCGTCGCCGTCGGCGACCTGCCGTTGGCCGTGGAGCAGGCGGGCGCCTGGATCGCGGAGACCGCGACGCCGGTGTCCGCGTACCTGGAGCAGTTGGCCCAACAGGCGGCCCGCGTGCTCGGGTTGAACCAGCCGCCCGGCTACCCGGAGCCGGTGGCCGCGACCTGGAACGTGTCGATCGAGCGGCTCCAGTCCCGCTCCCCCGCCGCGGTACGGCTGTTGCAGCTGTGCGCCTTCTTCGCGCCGGAGCCGATCTCGGCGAACCTGCTGTACAGCAAGGAGATGATCGACGCGCTCAAGCCGTACGACGCCTCGCTCCAGGAGAAGCTGGTGCTCGGCCGGGTGATCCGGGAGATCGGCCGGTTCGCGATGGCCAAGGTCGACCAGGTGAGCAACAGCATCCAGGTGCACCGCCTCGTGCAGGCGGTGATCCGGGCGCAGTTGACGGAGGAGGAGCAGCGGGAGGCGCGGCACGCGGTGCACCGGATCCTGGCGGGTGCCCGGCCCGACGACGACGAGCCGATAGACAATCCGGAGACGTGGCCGCGGTTCAACACCATCTGGCCGCACCTGAGCCCGTCGGAGGCCCGGTTCTGCAAGGAGCCGGAGACGCGCCGGCTGCTGATCGACCGGGTCCGGTACCTGTGGAAGCGCGGTGACTTCAAGGCCGCGTACGCGCTGGGCGAGGAGCTGCGCGACACCTGGAAGGAGACCCTCGGCAACGACGACCTCCAGTACCTGTACCTGCGCTTCCACCTGTCGAACATCCTGCGGTCGCAGGGTCGTTTCGTGGAGGCGAAGGAACTCGACGAGGTGACGCTGGAACGGCAGCGGACGGCGTTGGGCCCCTCGCACCCGCACACGTACATGACGACCAGCGGCCTGGCGATGGACCTGGGCGCGCTCGGCCGGTACGGGGAGGCGATGGAGCTGGCGACGGCGGCGCACGAGGGGTTCGGGCAGATCTTCCACGAGGCGCACCCGCGCACCCTGGCGGCCGCGAACAACCTGGCGCTGAACCTGCGCATGATCGGGCAGTACGCGCGGGCCCGGGAGATCGACCAGGAGGTCTTCGACCGGCGCACGGAGGTGTTGGGCACGGACCACCCGTACACCCTGTCCTCGGCGCAGAACCTGGCCCGGGACCTGCGCGAGGTGGGCCGGTACGAGGACTCGGTGCAATTGCTGGGCCGGACGTACGAGATCTACAAGCGACAGCTGGGCCGGGCCTTCCCGGGGACGCTGTCGGCGGCGAAGAACCTGGCGGTGTCGCTGCGGCGGGCGGGCGAGCTGGAGGACGCGCTGCGGCTGACGACCGCGACCCGGGCCCGGTACCGGGCCAAGTACACCTCGGTCAACCCGGACCTGCTGGCCTGCGAGCTGAACCTGGCCGCCGACCTGTTCGCGACGGGTGACCCGGGCGCGGCCCGGGACCTGGCGCAGGAGGTGGTGGACGAGTACATGAAGGTGCCCGGCGAGCGGCACCCGTACACCCTGGCCGCGGCCAACAACCTGGCGGTCTTCCACTGGGGCACGGGGGCGGCGGAGACGGCCGAGTCGATGCTGCGGCTGACGATCCGGCACATGCGCGACGTACTGGGCGACAACCACCCGCACACCATCTTCGCCCACCTCAACCTGGCGAACGCGCGGGCGGACCTCGGTGATCCGGAGGGCGCCCTGGAGCTGGAGCGGCTCTCGGTGCTGCGTCTGCGCGAGGCCTTGGGGGCGCACCACCCGGAGACCCTGGCGAGCGCGTCGAACATGGCGGTGAGCCTGGACATGATGGGCCGCAAGGAGGAGGCGGCCCGGGTACGGGCGGAGGCGGTGGCCGAGCTGACCCGGCTGCTCGGGGAGGACCACGGTCTGACCCGGTACGCCCGTGACGAGCGGCGGGTCCACCGGGACCTGGAGCCGCTCGCCGTGTGATCCGACGGAGGGCGGCGGGGGCTCCGCGGCCGCGGGGCCCCCGCCGTCCGCCACCCGACAGCAGGGGGGCGCTGTGACCGACAGCATGACCTTTCGCAACGAGGACCTGCCGGCCCTCTTCCACCACACCGATCAGGCGGCGATCTCCCGGCAGCGGGAGTCCGTGAAGGCCACGCGCGCGCAGCTGCTGCTGCTGGTCGCGGCCGCGGGGGCCGCCGCCCTTCCGGCCGGGCCCGCCGCGGGTCCGCTGCACCTGTTCGGGGCGCTGAGCACGCTGGCGTACGCGGGGGTGCTGGCCGTGGGCGTGCGGGCGACGCGGCGGCGGGCCCGGCCGCAGTGGCAGCTGAACCGCAGCGCGGCCGAGTTCATCAAGTCGCTGGCCTGGCGGTACGCCGTGCACGGGGCGCCGTTCGGCAAGGAGACCGAGGAGGTGGAGGCCGTGTACCGCACGCGGCTGGAGGCGGGTCTGGCCGAACTCCGCAAGATGGGCTGGCAGGATCCGCGGGCCTCGGGTCCGGTGCCGGAGGGCGCCGAGATCACGGGGGCGATGCAGCGGCTGCGCGGGATGGACTACCAGGTCCGTCGGGAGACGTACGTGCGGGACCGGTTGATCGAGCAGCGCACCTGGTACCGGCGCAGGACGGAGGTGTCGCGGCGGGCGACCAGGGTGTGGTCGTGGACGATCGTGCTGCTGACCTGCCTCGCCCTGCTGTTCGCCCTCTTCGGGGCGTTGGGCTCGGGTCCGGGGCCGCGGCTGACGGCGCTGTTGAGCGCGGCGGCGGCGGCCGGGATCGCGTGGAACGAGGTGCGGCGCCACCATCCGCTGATCGAGGCGCACACCCTGATCGAGCAGGACCTGTCGGCGATGATGGTCGTGATGCAGACGACGATCACCGAGGCGCAGTGGCCGTCCAGCGTGTACGAGACGGAGCGGTACGTGTCCCCGCAGCACACCGACTGGTTGGCACGGCACAGCAGTTGAGGCGCGGTCCGGGGCGGGGTCGCGCGGCTCAGTCCCGGGCCACGCCCTCGCGCCAGATGACGGTGACGGGTTTGCCGAGGGCCCGGGCGTAGGCGACGATCTCGGCGGTGCCGCCGTGCCCGCGGGCGGGCAGGCCGTCCCAGACGGCGACGAGTCGGTCGCAGGAGTCGGCGATCCAGGTGCCGGCGGCGTAGTAGGCCTCGTCGGTGGAGCGGGGGAAGGCCATCCGGACCTCCTGGGTGGCGCGCAGGCGCAGGCGCCGGTAGCCGGCGAGGGCGTCCGCGTCGTCGAAGGTCTCCTCGTAGTCGCCGCTGGGGATCACGACGGTGAGGTCGGCCCCGCGTTCCAGGGCGATGTCGGCGAAGAGCTGGTCGGCTCCGTCGGCGAGGCTGGAGAGCGCCTCCAGGGGCCCCTCGTGTTCCGCCAGCACCGCTCGCAGGCCGTCCCGGACGTGTCCGAGCGCCTCGGTCGGGATCGCCCGGTGTCCGGTCACGCCGATGCGCTTCATGTGGAAACCTGCATGCGGCAAACCTGCCTCCCCCAAGGACACGGGCACCTGGACATCCTCCCAGAAGGCGGGAGGACGTCCAGGGGCGCGACGGGGGCGCGTGGGTCAGTAGACGCTGACCCCGTAGGCGTTCAGGGCTTCCACGACGGGCTGGAAGTAGGTGGTACCGCCCGAGGAGCAGTTGCCGCTGCCGCCGGAGGTGAGGCCGACCGCGCGGGTGCCGGAGTAGAGCGGGCCGCCGCTGTCACCGGGTTCGGCGCAGACGTTGGTCTTGATCATGCCGTAGACCACGTCGCCGCCGCCGTAGTTGACGGTGGCGTTGAGGCCGGTGACCTTGCCGCTGTGGATGCCGGTGGTGGAGCCGCGCCGGGTGACGGACAGGTTGACGGTGGCGTTGATCGCGCTGGTGATGTCCTGGCTGCCGACGGTGCCGGGCGGGACGGGCGAGTTGCTCGCGTACTTGATCAGGCCGTAGTCGTTGGTCGGGAAGCTGGAGCCGGTGGTGGAGCCGAGCACGTTGGTCTTGGCGGAGTTGGTCCACCAGGTGCCGGCGCCGTCGGTGCAGTGACCGGCGGTGAGGGCGTAGTAGTTGCTGCCGCTGCGCACGTTGAAGCCGAGGGAGCAGCGCCAGCTGGAGGCGTAGATGGCGTCGCCGCCGGAGGCGAGCTTGGTCAGCTTGCCCGGGGTGCGTTCGATGCGCAGGGCGCGGGCGTCGGATCCGGCCTCGCGACGGAGTCTGGCCAGGTCGGCGGCGCTGACGGTGGAGTCGGCGGTGACGACGAGGGTGCCGGTGGCGGTGTCGGTGTGCCATGCGGTGCCCGCGACGTCGGCCCGCAGGACGGAGGCCTCGGCGGCGGCGAGGCGGGCTGCGCTGAAGCCGTTGTCGGTGGGTTCGGGCGCGGCGGCGCCGGCGGTCGTGGGGGCGGCGAGTACTCCTACGGCGGCCAGGCCGGTGGCCACCGCGAGCAGCCTGACACGGGTGATGCGGTTGATCCTCACTGCACGTCCTCCCGGAAGGGGGTCGGGGGCCCGGCGGTCGTGGGGGTGCCGGAGCCCGTGAGCGGCGGTGGGGGCAGGGCGTGCGGGTGGGGTCGCACCCCGCACACTTTCGCCGTGCCCCTGACAAGTCCGCCGAATGACGCTGACGGGAGTGTCATGGCGTCGGATTCAGGCGACAAGGGCGTCTTTCGGCCTCCGACCGCCCGCCCCGCCCGCGAAGGGCCGGGTGTTGCCCGGGAGCGGGAAGGGGCGGACGAAGTGTTCGGAGAAGGCGCGCGGCGGGAGCGGAGCCCGGTCGAGGTCGCCGGCCGCACTCCCGTCGGCGGCCGGGATCCCGGGCCGCGGGAAACGGGAGCGGCGGCCGGCGCGACCGCCGGCGACGCCCCCGGAAACGGCCCGGGGACGGCGGTCGTCACCGCCACCGGACACCTGCCGGGCGGACGGACCCCCCTCGTACGGGAACATCGACCCGCCCCTGGGTCCGGGGCCGCGCCCGCGCCCGTCTGCGTTCGCCACCTGGACGGTCCTTTCCGCGCCGCACGGCGCGAAGCGACCGGGCGGCGCGGGCACGGGGGCGTGGGCGGCGGCCCCGATCCCGGCGAAGGCCCGCCGGGCGGGCGGGTCGGGGTCGCGGGCGCGTACGGCCCGCTCCCCCTCCCGGCGGATCACGACGAGCCGTACGTCGCCGGCGGAGATCCGGGACCCGGCGGGCCCGCCCCCGTCGGCGACGCGGACGACTTCCCCCGCGAAGGGGTCACCGTCGGGAGCGCGGCCGTCCCCGGCCACGACGCTCGACGGAACGCCGCCGCCGGTGGGGCGCCGGCGTCCCGGAACGGCCGGAATTCGACCTTCCGGGTGCCCGGTCCCCGCCTCGGGGAGCCGGTGGGAACCGGTCGCCGCCGGGGGGCCGTGGGGCCCGGAAACGGCGGCCGTCCGGCGCTCGTGCCACTCCCGCCGGGCCGCGGCGGCGTCGTCGTCACTCATGCCGCTCACCCCTTCCACACGGGCCGGGGCGGGAATCCCCCGGTACTCCGTCCGGGTCCAAGGGAACTGACGCGGCCTCAGGAAGGGTTCGCCCCGGCGTCGCCGGGCCGACAGGTCGTCAGCAGTCGCACCCGCAGCAGTTGCAGTCGCAGCACCCGCCGTCGCCGCCGCTGCCACCGCTCCCGCCGCCCGAGCCGCCCGTGGGCGAGGAGTTCGGTCGGCAGCAGTCGCAGCATTCGCAGGCGTCGCACCACGGGTCACGCTTCTTGCGCGACCAAGGTCCCTCGTGCTCGGTGCAGCAGATCTGGCAGGTGCAGAACAGCCCGATGGCCACGGCGCAGCCCGCCAGCAATCCGCGGCGCGGCTTCTGCCCGGAGGGGCCGCCGTGACCGCCACCGCCACCGTGACCGCCGTGACCGCCACCGCCGCCCGGCCCCCACGGGCCGCCGGGGCCCGCCGGCGGCGGCCCGACCGGCCCGCCGGGCGCGGGCTGCTGCCCGTACGGGTTGCCGCCCGCGCCGCCGTACGGACCGCCCTGGCCGTACGGGCCGCCCGAGTACGGGCCGCCCGCGTAGGGCCCGCCCTGGCCGTACGGGCCGCCCTGGGGCTGCCCGGGACCGGGGCCCGCGGCGTTCTCCACGCCGTGCCGGCAGGTGCCGGTCCCGAAGGCCCGGTCGACCGAGGTGCGCAGTTCGTGCACCAGCAGCCGGTGCGCGAGCCCCGAGTCGGCGAACTCGACCTCGTCCAGCGACAGCCGTATCCCGTGCAGCGCGTCGTCGCACAGCCGGCGGGCCTCGGCCAGGGAGGTCCCGGTCGCGGTGAGGGGGTTCCAGGCGCCCGCGGCGGCGTCGGCGGCCCGGTCCTCGACGGCGTCCAGCAGGTGCGCGAGCCGCCCGAAGTACCGGCCGGCCTCGGCGAGCGCGGATCCGTTGCCTGGCCGCCCGGCGAGGATGGCGGTATGCGCGAACGCGGCCGCCGTCGCGGTCTCCGTCGGCTCGGTCACCACCAGCACGGAGGTGCCGAGCCCGGCCAGGGTCTCGATGCCGCCCTGCCGGTCCACCGCGTCGACGAGGACCGCCGTGTCGAAGCCGAGCGAGGCGCCGGTGCGGGCGCCCGCCCGGTCCCAGCCGCGGGCCACCTTGCGCGCGGCGAGGGCGATCGGGGCGCGGGCCAACAGCCCGTCCCGGTCGGCCACGTGGTCGCGCACCTTCGCGGACGCCAGTACGAGCGAGACGGCGGCCGCGAGCCGCGCCCCCTCGCCGTTCGCCACCGCAGCGGTCCGCATGCCGCGCAGCGGGCAGGGGCCCGCCGTGCGCCTGGCGCCGGGCAGCGGACCCGACTGAGCCTCCGTCAGAACGGAGACGAGCAGCCCGTCGTAGTTGGTGACGATGCGTGCGAACTGTCCGTGGTCACCACGAAGTGCCAGACAGAGCCCACAAAGATGGGCCATCCACTCCGTTTTGAACCGCTCGCCGAGCCGGTGCGTGCAAGGTCTGACAATGCCGAACAATCCGCTTCCCCCGTGTGTGATCCGCACTCTTCCCGGGCATGGTATCCAGCCAGGTCGTTCACCCGTACGCCCCAAGGGCTCACCCGGACGGCGGCAGCGGTCGTATTTTCACTCAGACAGCAGCGGCAGCCGCCCGGAATCCTTGACCGTGCAACGGATGTTCTGCACCAGTCCCGTCACGAAACCCCTGCGCGGCGACTATCCACTTGGCGCGTTGTCAGCATCATGGACGACCATAGGGGCAACGGGGAAGAAGACAGACTGGCCACGGTGAAAGGAGGCGTCCATGGGTTCGGTACGCAAGGCGAGTGCCTGGTTGGGTCTCGTTGAGGACAGCGACGACGAGCGGTACTACGACGACGACTACGCGGAGGCGGTGGAGCGCCAGCAGGGCTCGGTCTCCGGCCCCGGCGACCAGTGGGTCACCGATCCCCGCGTGAAGGTCGCCTCGGAGTCGGCCGTCGAGCAGGGCCGGCGGATCGCGACCGTGACGCCGGACGGCTTCCGTGACGCCCGCGGCATCGGCGAGCTGTTCCGCGAGGGCGTCCCGGTCATCGTGAACCTGTCGTCGATGGACCCGGGCGACGCGAAGCGGGTCGTCGACTTCGCGGCGGGCCTGACCTTCGGGCTGCGCGGTTCGATCGAGCGGGTGGCGACCAGGGTCTTCCTCCTGACCCCGGCCGACACCCAGATCGTCAACGGTGAGGCGGGCGGCCGCTCGCGCGACTTCTTCAACCAGAGCTGAGCGGGGCCCTCACCGGAAGGCGTCGAGCCCGGTGAGCGCCTTGCCCAGCACCAGCTGGTGCATTTCCACGGTGCCCTCGTAGGTGAGCACCGATTCGAGGTTGGTGGCGTGCCTCATCACGGGATATTCGAGCGAGATCCCGTTGGCACCCAGGATGGTCCGCGCGGTCCGACAGATATCGATGGCCTCGCGGACGTTGTTGAGCTTGCCGAAACTGATCTGCTCCGGCCGCAGCGTGCCCGCGTCCATGCGTCGCCCCAGGTGGTGGGCGAGCAGGATGCCCTTGTGGAGTTCCAGTGCCATGTCCGCGAGCTTGGCCTGGGTGAGCTGGAACCCGCCGATCGGCCGGCCGAACTGCTCCCGCGTCCTCGCGTAGTCGAGCGCGGACTCGAAGCTGGCGCGCGCCGCGCCCATGGAACCCCAGACGATCCCGTACCGCGCGTGACTGAGGCAGCCCAGCGGTCCCTTGAGCCCGGTGACGCCGGGGAGCACCGCGTCCGCGGGCAGACGTACGTCGTCCATGACGAGTTCGCTGGTCACCGAGGCCCGCAGGGACCACTTGTGCTTGATCTCCGGAGCGGAGAAACCGGCCGCGTCCGTGGGTACGGCGAAACCGCGGATCCCCTCGTCGGTCTGCGCCCAGACCACGGCGACGGCGGCCACCGATCCGTTGGTGATCCACATCTTGCGACCGTTCAGCACCCAGTCGGTGCCGTCCCGCTTCGCGTACGTGCGCATGGCCGCGGGGTCGGAGCCCACGTCGGGTTCGGTCAGTCCGAAGCAGCCGATCAGCTCACCGGCCGCCATTCCGGGCAGCCAGCGCTGCTTCTGCTCCTCGGACCCGTACTTCCAGATCGCGTACATGGCCAGTGAACCCTGCACGGAGACCAGCGAGCGGATCCCGGAGTCGGCGGCCTCCAGTTCCAGGCAGGCCAGGCCGTACTGGACGGCGCTGGCGCCGGCGCACCCGTACCCCTCCAGGGACATGCCGAGGGCGCCGATGGAACCGAGTTCGCGGGCGAGCTCGCGGATGCCGGGGAGCTCGCCGTCCTCGTACCACTGCGCGATGTGCGGCAGGACCCGGTCGGCGGCCCAGGAGCGGACGGTGTCGCGGACGGCGAGGTCCTCGGGGCCGAGCAGCTCGTCGAGGCCGAGCGGATCGGTGGGGACGAAGGGGGTCCTCGGCACTGAGGACGCAGACGAGGCGGACAAGAGGGGCCTCCCGGCAGGCACGTGGGCGAAACCTAGCAGTGCAAGTTTGTCGCCGGTCGGGCCCCGGGTCCACCCCCGGCTTTCCGGGGGCGTGCCGTCAGGCGGTGCGGCCGGGCCGCCCGCCGACGGCCGGGTCGCGGTCGGACGTGGCCGGGCCGGGGATCCGCGCGCCGGCGGACCCGCCCGGGGCCGTCGACTGCGCGGGCAGACGTACGGACCGCTCCGCTCCGGTTTCGGCGTCGTCGACCGGCTCGGTGTTGTCCATGGTGCGCGGCAGCTTCAGCGCCATGACGGCGCCCGCCAGCAGCAGGGCGGCACTGACGACGAGGGTGACGTGCAGTCCGTGCACGAACGAGTGCCGGGCCGCGGCGTACAGCGACTCCCCCGCCGGACCGCCGAGCCGGGCCGCGATCTGGTAGGCCTCGCCGAGGGAGTGCGCGGCTCCCGCCGAGTCGGTGGCGGAGACGCCGGGGACCCCGTGGAGGCCGGGCGCGTAGGCGGCGTTCATCACGCTGCCGAGCAGGGCGATGCCCATGCCCGCGCCGAGCTGGTACGAGGTCTCGCCTATGGAGGCCGCGCCGCCGGCGGTGGCCGACGGGGCCTCGCTCAGCATGGACTCGTAGGCGGCGAACAGGGTGGTCTGGAGGCCGAAGCCGAGCAGGATGAAGCCGACGGTCAGCAGGACGGGCCGGTCCTGCTGGCCCATGAGCGTCAGCAGCAGGACGGCGGCGGCGGTGAGCACGAAGCCCAGCGAGACCATCGTGCGGGGGCCGACCCGCTGGAGGGTGTACGAGCCGGTGGCGCCTGCGGCCATGGCGGCGAAGGTGAGCGGCAGCAGCCGCAGGCCGGTCTCCAGCGGACTGAGGTGCAGCACCAGCTGGAGGTACTGGACCGCGATCAGTTCGAGGCCGACCAGCGCGAGCATGGCCAGCACGATGCAGCCGACGGACGTGGAGAACGCGGCCCGGGAGAACATCCGCATGTCGATCAGCGGGTGCTCGCGCCGCTTCTGGCGGCGCACGAAGAGGATGAGCAGGGCCACGCCGACGGCCAGCGGGACCAGTGCCCCGGGGTCGGCGAGGTGTCGCTCCGCGCCGATCCGCTTGACGCCGAGCACCGAGCCGAGCACGCCGGCGGCGGCCATCAGCGCGCCCAGGACGTCCCAGGGGCCGTCGGCGGAGCCCTTGGACTCGGGCAGCAGCCAGCGGCCGAGCGGCAGGATCAGCGCCATCAGCGGAATGTTGATCAGGAAGACGGAGCCCCACCAGAAGTGCTGGACGAGGAATCCGCCGAGCACGGGTCCGCCGGCCGCGCCGATCGCCGCGACGGCGGTCCAGATGCCGATGGCCAGCGCCCGCTCGCGCCGGTCGGGGAAGACCTGGCGCAGGATCGACAGCGTGGCCGGCATGATCATCGCGCCGCCGATGCCGAGCAGTGCGCGCGCGGCGATCAGGACCTGGGCGCTGTCGGCGAAGGCGGCGATGGCGGAGGCGACGCCGAAGAGCGCGTAGCCGAGGAGCAGGATCCGGCGGCGGCCGACGCGGTCACCGAGGGTGCCGAAGAGGATCAGGAGCGCGGCGCAGACCAGGGGGTAGGCGTCGACGATCCACAGGAGCTCGATCGCGCCGGGGCGCAGGTCCTCCGTGACCGCGGGGACGGCCACGTGCAGGATCGTCGCGTCGAGCGCGACGAGCACGAGGCTGACGCACAGGACCGCGAGGACCAACCAGCGGTTCGCCCCGCCCGAGGCCGCGCTGAGCCGCTGCCGGAAGGAGAGGGTCCTGTCGCCGGTCATGTGCGTGCCCGACATGCATGTACCTCCCAGGTGATCCCTCACACTCGGCGGACCTGCGTCGTCGGCCCGCCGCGGGTGGTGCGCTTGCGGCGTCCAACGGGGTCCGGCATCGACACGCGAGTGAACGGTCAGCGTACGCGAGTTCGCGTGTCCGACACGTGGTCAAGCTCTCACCTCGGCGACGGCCGGCCTGTGGTGTGCGCCACTCCGTCCGATCCCCCCTTTCCTCCGGGTACACGCCCGTTCACCATCCGTGGTTCCGGCCGGCGGATGCGGCCGGGCGGGGAGGGCGCCGGGAGCCGGGCCCGCGAGACTGTCCGTGTGAACGACACGCCCGTGACCCCCGAGAACGATGCGACCGACGCGCCCCCCGGGCTCTCCCCGCTGCGGCGGGTCGCCCCCGCGCTGGCCGCTTTCGCGGCCGTCCGCCTGCTCGGCCTCGCCGTCCTCGCCGGCTGGGGGGCGGTGGCGGGCAGCAGTCCCCACAAGCTGCTCTCGGCCCGCTGGGATTCGCTGTGGTACGCCCGGATCGCCGCCGAGGGGTACGGGTACGAGGTGGCCCTGCCGAACGGGGACGTCCACTCCAACCTGGCGTTCTTCCCTCTCCTGCCCTGGCTGGAGCGGCTGGTGGCGGCCGTCACGGGGCTCTCGTACGGGTCGGCGGGGCTGGTCGTCTCGGTGGTGGCGGGGTTCGCCGCCGCCTGGGGGATCTTCGCGGTGGCCGACCTGCTCCTCGGGCGCAGGGCCGGGATCCTCGCGGTGGCGCTCTGGGCGGCGCTGCCCGTAGCCGTCGTGCAGTCCATGGCGTACAGCGAGGCCCTGTTCACGGCGCTGGCCGCCTGGGCGCTGTACGGGGTGCTGCGCGGGCACTGGATCACGGCCGGCCTGCTCGCGGCGGGCGCCGGGCTGACCCGCCCGGTCGGCGCCGCCGTCGTCGCGGCCCTGTGGGTGGGGGCCGCCCTGGCGTGGCGTCGAGGCGAAGGGTCCTGGCGGACGGCCGCCGGGGTGCTGCTGGCTCCGCTGGGGGCGGCCGCGTACGTGCTGTGGGTGGGGCACCGCACCGGCGGCGGGCTGCTGGGGTACCTGGACGTGCAGGCCGGGTGGGGCAACGGCTTCGACGGGGGCTGGGCCTTCGCCCGGTTCATCGGGGAGCGGCTCGCCTCCTCCGCGTTCCTCGCCGGCGTGGGACTGATCGCCGGAGTGCTGCTGGTGCTGTGGCTGTACCGGTCGTGCGTCCGGCAGGGGCAGCCCGCCGTGTTGCTCGTGTACTGCGGGATCGTCGTGGCGCTGGCGCTGTGCGCCTCCGGGTACTTCGGTTCCAAGCCCCGGCTCCTGCTGCCGGCGTTCCCGCTGCTGCTGCCGGTGGCGGCGGCCCTCGGCCGGTGGGGGACGCGGCGGGCGGCGGCGGTGCTGGGCGTGCTGGCCGCGTGCTCGGCGGTGTACGGAGCCTTCTGGCTCAACGGGTCGGGACCTCCGTAGGACCGCCGCCGGACGGCCGGCGGGCCGCCCCGCAGGACGCGATCACGGAACGGATCATTCCAATCCATGATTGGGCAAAGGAATTGACCAGCGGCAATAAGGGTCGGGTAAGTATGCAGATAATTACGCCGCCGGAGTCGCGGGAGTTGAATCCCGGGAGTTCCAACCGGAGCCACAATAACGGGAATTAAGTACTGCGTGAGACGCACTCCACATCACATGGTCATCACAAAGCCCGCGATTCGACCGGGCTGCCCTTCGACGCGCGGTAACGTCGATTGAGTGCGTACCGACCAATTGCTGACCCGTCTGGAGCCGGTGTTCGCCCGGCTGGACCGGGAACCAGAGCGACCGGCTCATCTGCAAACTCCGCGGATGAGCCGGCACCGCGTCGTGCTCCTCGCCTCGACCCTCGCGTTCTACCTGGCGATCGTCGTGGCGGTGCTGATGACGTCCTGGCTCGTCCGGCTGGACTGGCAGATCATGTTCTTCCGGCCCTACGAGCAGTGGCCGCAGTTGCACGCCTTCCTCGACTACCTCGTCGTACTCGGCCAGCGCGGGCCCACCGCGGTGATGGTCGCGGCCTGGCTCGGCTGGCGCTCCTGGCGCCAGCACACGCTGCGCCCGTTGATCACGCTCGGCGTGGCCCTGCTGCTGCTGAACATCACCGTCGGCGCCGTCAAGCTCGGCCTCGGCCGGCTCGGCCCCCACTACGCCACCCGGATCGGCTCCGCCGAGCTCTTCGCGGGCGGCGATATATTTCCTTCCGGCCACACCGCCAATGCCGTCGTGACCTGGGGAATCCTGGCCTACCTGGCTTCCACCACGGTCACCCGGCGGGTGCTGTCCATCGTGTCCGCGGTGGTCTCGCTGAGCGTCGGGGCCACCACCGTGTACCTCGGCACCCACTGGGTCTCCGACGTCCTGCTCGGCTGGACCGCCGGCCTCCTGATCATGCTGGCGCTGCCCTGGTTCGAGCCGCTCATCGCCCGCGCCGAGGCCTACGTCTTCGAGCTGCGCGAGATGCTCCGGCGCCGGCTGGAGGAGGGCCGGATCTCCGAGCCCGTCGCGGCCGCGCTCACCCCGCTGCTCTCCGCGGGCGGCAAGTGGCGGCCCCGCCGCGCCGCCGGGGCCGGCGCCCCGGCGCCCGCGCCGGTCGACGTGTCGCCCCCAACCGCCGCGCCCTCCCCACCGCTGCGGCCCGCGGCGCACGGGCCGGGCCCGCCGCCCCTGGTCCGCTCCGAGCGGACCCCGGTCACCCAGGGAGGCTGCGGGCGAC
>NZ_JBHVPG010000077.1:0-26746 GCF_042887545.1 Streptomyces sp. NPDC057939 | reverse complement strand
CGGCAAGGTGCCTCGCCGGGTGGGGGGGGGGGGCGCGCCGGGGGCGGCCCGGGGGCCGGTGGGGCGGGGCGCCGGGCCGCGGCCGGCGGCTGCCGTCGCGCCTGCGGTCCTGACCCGGCGGCGCAGCCACGCCCCTGCCCGGCCGGCCCGGGGGAGCGGCCGCTGCCGCGCGGCCCCGGGCGAGGGGCCCGCTCCGGGTGCCGGGGAGTGTCCTTCCGTGCCGGTTCGAGGGTGGCTGCCGTTGTGGGTTGCGGGTCGCGGGGGCTTGGCCGGTGCTGCCGCTCCCGGTGCAGGGGAGCGTCCTCAGGGGCCGGTATGAGGGCGTCGGTTCTTTTGGGGTGCGGGCCCGGGGACCTCGGCCGGCGCTGCCGCCCCGGGGTGATGGGAGTGTCTTCCGGGGGCCGGTTCGAGGGCGCGGCGGCCACTACCGCGTGTGGGTTCCGGGGGCTTGGCGGGGCTCCCGCTCCGGGTGCCGGGGACGGCGCTCCGTGGCTGGTCCGCGGGCGGCTGCTGCTGCCGGGCGCAGGCGTCGGGGGGCTTGGCGGGGGCTCCCGCTCCGGGTGCCGGTGCCGGTGCCGGTGTCGGTGTCGTGTTCCGGGATCCGCCAAGTGCCGGTGTCGGGGGCCGGGATCGGCCGGGTGCGGGCCGGCCTCCGGGGGCCCGGGCCCCGGGCAGAGCCGATACCCGGGAGGCCGCGTTGCCAGTTCGCCGGGGTGCGGCCGTGGGGCGGGGGACCGGTCCGGTCGGGGGTACGGGAAACGCCGCGCGTCCTTCCCGGGGGAGGGACGCGCGGCGTTCGGGGTCCGGCCCGGGTCAGGCCGTCGGCGCGGCCGGTGTGGACGGCGTCACGGGCTTCCGCGGCGCGGGCAGCGCGGCGGCGGCGTCCTCGGGGTTGCGGCGGCTGGCGGACCAGGCGTCCCAGAGGTCGGCGTAGCGTCCGCCCGCGGCGACGAGTTCGTCGTGCGTGCCGGTCTCGACGACCCGGCCCTGGTCGAGGACGACGATCCGGTCGGCGGTCGCGGCCTGCGGGAGCCGGTGGGCGACCATCAGGCCGGTGCGCCCCTCCAGGGCCCGTAGGGCCGCCGTCTCCAGGACGCGGGCGCCGGCGCTGCCCGCGTCGGCGGTGGCCTCGTCCAGGATCGCCACCGGCGGGTCGGCGAGGACCAGCCGGGCCAGGGCCAGGTGCTGGGCCTGCGTGACGGTGAGCCGGTGCCCGCCCTCGCCGACCACGGTGGCCAGGCCCTCGGGCAGCGCCAGCGCCCAGTCCAGCGCCCCCACCCGGTCGAGGGCCGCCCGCAGTTCCTCGTCGGTGGCCTCCGGCCGGGCGAGCCGCATGTCGTCGGCCAGCGGCCCGGCGAACACGTGGACCTCCTGGCTGATCAGCGTCACCGCCCGGCGGATCCCGGCGGGACCCAGCTCCCGGGCGTCGACGCCGCCGAGGAGGATCGAGCCGTCCGACGGCTCGTGCACGCCCGCGATCAGCTTCGCGAGGGTGGTCTTGCCGGCGCCGCTCGCGCCGACGAGGGCGACCCGCTCGCCGCTGCGGACCTCCAGGTCGACCTCGCGCAGCACGGGGTGCCCCGACACGTAAGCGTGGCTCAGTGCGCGGACCGTGACGGAACCGTCGGTCGGTGTGCCCGGCTCCTGCGGTTCGCGCTCGGCGGGCAGTTCCGACACGCCGACCAGGCGGGCCAGGCTCGCACCGGCCGACTGCGCCTCGTCGATGAGGAAGAGCGCGGCGTTGACCGGGTTGAAGAGGCTGTGGAAGTAGAGGGCGGCCGCGGTGGCCGTGCCGATGCTGACGGATCCGTTGTCGACCAGATGGAAGCCGGTGACGAGGACGGCCGCCAGACCGATGAACTCGGCGAGGTTCAGCCGCGAGAAGAAGCCCGACACGAGGCGGATGCCGCGCAGCGCGAGGTCGACGGCCTCCCGGGACCGCTGCTCCAGCAGCTGGGCGTGCGTGCCGCCGAGCCGGAAAGCGCGGACGGTGCGGACGCCGCCGATGCTGTCGAGGAGCTGGTGCTGGAGCGCGCCGGTCGCCACGCGGTGTCGGGCGTACACGGACGAGGCGCGGGGGATGTACCAGCGCACGGACAGGACGTGGACGGGCACGGCGAGCAGGACCGCGGCGAGGAACCGCCAGTCGAGGACGGCCAGTCCGGCCAGGGTCAGCACGATGGTGAGCAGGGCGCCCGCGAACTCGGGCAGCGCCTGGCGCACGGCCCGCGCGATGACGGTGACGTCGCCGGTCACCCGGGAGGTCAGGTCGCCGGAACCGGCCCGCTCGACGCGTTCCAGCGGGAGCCGCAGGGCCCGGGCGATGAATCGTTCCCGCAGGTTCGCGAGGATCGTCTCGCCGAGCCGGGCGACGAGGGAGCTGCCGATCGCGGTGGCGACGCCGCGGGCCGCCGCGACGACGAGGAGCAGGATCATCGGCACGGTCAGCGACGAGGCCCCGCGCCGGTCGACGACGAGGTCGACGATGCGCCCGAGCAGCGGGGCGGTCAGCAGCCCGATGCCCGTTCCGAGGACGAGGACGGCCAGCGCCGACACGGCCAGCAGGCGGTGGCCGCGCAGCAGGGTGCGCAGCACGGCGAAGGTCCGGGCGCCGGTGGCCGTGGGCAGCAGTTCGCGATCCGCCGTGGTGGATCCGCTCATCGTCCGTCCTTCGTTGTCCGCGTCCGCGTGGTCCGCGCGCGCTCCGGCCGCGGCCTTCTCGTTCGTGTCGCTCATGCCAGCACCGTCGCGCGGTAGGCGCCGTCCGCGGTGACCAGGTCCTGGTGGAGGCCCTCGGCGGTGACGGACCCCTCGTCGAGGACGACGACCCGGTCGGTCGCGGCGAGGAGCGCGGGGCTCGTCGTCACCAGGAAGGTGGTGCGGCCGGGCCGCAGCTGCTTGAGGCGGGCCGCGATGCGGGACTCGGTGACGGTGTCGACGGCGGTCGTCGGGTCGTGGACGACGAGCACGGGCGGGTCGGCGGCCAGGGCGCGGGCCAGTGCCACGCGTTGGCGCTGCCCGCCGGAGAGGGAACGGCCGCGCTCGGAGAGCGGGGTGTCCACGCCCCGGGGCAGCGAGCGGGCGACGTCGTCCGCGGTGGCGGCGGCCAGGGCCGGACCGGTGTCGGCCGTCCCGTCGGGCGTGCCCGCCCGTACGTTGTCGAGCAGGCTGCCCTCGAACAGGTCGGCGTCGTGGTGGGCGACGAGGATCGCCCGGCGGGCGTCGTCGGGGTCGAGGTCGGTCAGCGGGACGCCGTCGAGCTCGATCACCCCTTCGTCGGGGTCCGATTCGCGGCCCAGGCACAGCAGGAGGTCGTTGGCGGCGGCCGGGTCCTTCGCCACGACGCCGATCAGGCTGCCGGGGGCGACGTCGAGGTCGAGGCCGCGCAGCGCCCCGTACGAGACGCCGCTGAGGCGCACCCGTCCGGCGACGGGCGTGGGGAGCGCGGTCGTGCCCGCGGTGACGGCGGGCGGTGCGGCGAGCACCTCGGCGATCCGCTCGGCGGAGGCGCGGCCCTGGGCGAACTCGCCGTTGACGTAGGTGAGGAGCTGGAAGGGGCCCAGCAGGTACTGGGCGAGGCCGACGGCCGCGACGAGTTCGCCGACGCTGATCGAGCCCCGCATCGCGAGGTGCGCGCCGACGAGGCCGATGATCGCGATGAAGATGCCGGTCAGGGCGAGGATCGCGCCGTCGTGCCAGGCACGGCTGCCGGCGGCGCGCAGCGCGGCGACGAGGGAGTCGCGGCTGGTGCGCTCGTAGCGGGAGACCGCGGCGGCCTCGGCCCCGATGCCCTTGAGGACACGCAGTCCGGCGACGAGGTCGGCCGCGACGCCCGAGGCGTGCGCGGCGCGGTCCTGTTCGACCTCGCTGCGCCGTTCCAGGGGGCGGCTGATGAGGTGTCCGAGCCACAGCAGGGGAGGGACGCCGAGGAGGATCAGCAGGCCCAGCGGCACCGAGATGCGCAGCAGGGCGATCGCGCTGATGACGAGGCCGGCGGCGCCCGACATCGCGTACGTCATTGCGGCGGCGGTGGCGCCGACGCGAGTCGCGTCGCCGGTGGCGATGGCGGTCAGGGCGCCGGGCAGTCGTCCCTTGTCGGCGCCGCCGCGCGGGTCGAGCACCTTCCTGCCGAGGGTGAGGCGCAGGCCGTGGCCCGCGTGTTCGGCGGACCCGTCGGTGATCCTCGCGGAGATCCGGTAGCAGGTCGACAGGACGAAGAAGAGCCCGGCGAGGACGATCAGCCAGCGCAGCAGGGCCCCGGAGGATCCCGTGGCCACGGCCTGGTCGATGATGATCCCGATGACGACGGGGACCAGGGCCTCGCAGCCCTGATGGGCCATGCCGAGGGCGGACGCCGTCGCGATACGGCGGCGTTGGCCGCCGATCGCTTTCCGGAGGACTTGGCTCCCCGTAGGTCCTCCGTCGAGCATGCGTTCCTCCGCCAAATATGAGAATGATCAAATAGTTAGGTAAGGCTACCTTAAACAAGCCGTGCGGCGGGGTGTCGTCCGGCTCCCGTCCCCTATGTCCCGCTTGCGCCATCCGTCCCTGCGTTGACCTGGTCCGGAGCGTTCGCTTAGGCTCACCTAAGTACTGACGTGTCGTCGATGCGTCACTTTTCGTCGTCACCGGCTGACTGCCGCCAGGGGGAGTAGTAGTTGTTGTCCGTCGAAGCCCGGGAGGAACCGGGCACCGGGGCCAAGGGCCAGGTCCTACCACCCAAGTCCCGGTCCGTGACGGCGGCGCGGGGCGCCGGCCTCGTCGTCGGGCTCGCCGCACTCCTCCTGGTCTCACTGCTCAGCGTGTGGGTCGGCACCAAGGGCATACCGTTCACCGCCACGTGGAACGTGCTCTGGAACCCCGACGGGTCGCAGGCCTCGGTCATCATCCACGAGTACCGGATCCCGCGCACCCTCCTCGGCCTCGTCGTCGGCCTGGCCCTCGGGCTGTCCGGCGCGCTGATGCAGGCGCTCACCCGCAACCCGCTCGCGGACCCCGGTCTGCTCGGCGTCAGCCTCGGCGCCTCCACCGGCGTCGTCGTCGCGATCTCGTTCCTCGGCATCGGCACCGCGCTGGGATACGTGTGGTTCGCGTTCGCCGGGGCCGCCATCGCCTCGGTGGTCGTCTACCTGCTCGGTTCCTCCGGGCGGAGCCTGGCCACCCCCGACCGACTGGTCGTCGCGGGAGCCGCCGTCACGGCGGTGCTCACCGCCTTCAACACGGCCGTCCTGCTCCTCGACCCGCAGGCCTTCAACCAGTTCAGGTTCTGGACCGTGGGCGCCCTCGCGGGCCGCAACCTCGACTTCGTGTACCTGATCCTGCCCTTCGTCGTCGTGGGACTGTTCATCGCCCTCGGGATCGCCCCGGCCCTCAACGCCCTCGGCATGGGTGAGGAAGTGGGCCGCGCCCTCGGCGTGAACGTCACCCGCACCCGCGCCCTGGGCGCCGTCGCCGTGATGCTGCTCTGCGGCGCCGCGACGGCCGCCGCCGGGCCGATCGGCTTCGTGGGCCTCGCGGTTCCGCACGTGGCCCGGTTCGTGGTCGGCCCCGACCAGCGCTGGGTACTGGCGTACTCCATGCTGATCGCGCCCGTCCTGCTGATCGGGGCGGACGTGCTGGGCCGGGTGCTCGGGGCGCCCGGCGAGATCCAGGTCGGCATCGTCACCGCGTTCCTCGGCGCACCGCTGTTCATCGCGCTGTGCCGCCGCCGAAAGTTGGTCATGCTGTGAGTGCCGCACCCGGGCCCGAGGCCCCTGCCGCCCCCACCACCTCCAAGTCCCGCATCGTCACCGGAAGCGTCCTGCGCACCCGGCGCGGAGGCCTCTCCCTGCGGGTCCAGGGCCGCACCGTGGCCGTCACCGTGATCCTGCTGGCCCTCCTCCTGACGGTCATGACGATCAGCCTGACGACCGGCGACTTCAGCCTGTCCGTCGGTGAGGTGCTCGGCGCCCTCTTCGGCGACGGCGGCGGCGCCGCCGACTTCGTCGTCAACACCCTGCGCATGCCCCGGCTGCTGACCGCCCTCTGCGTCGGCGCGGCCCTGGCCGTCAGCGGGGCCATCCTGCAGAGCCTGACCAACAACCCGTTGGGCAGCCCCGACATCATCGGCTTCACCAACGGATCGGCGACCGGCGCGCTCGTCGTCATCGTCGTGACGCACGGCAGCATGACCCAGATCGCCCTCGGGGCCCTGGTCGGCGGACTCGCCACCGCCGCCGTCATGTACCTGCTGCTCCTCGGCAGCGGCATGCAGGGCTTCCGGCTCATCGTCATCGGCATCGGCGTGAGCGCCCTGCTCCTCGCCTTCAACTCCTACCTGCTCACCCGGGCGACCTGGCAGGAGGCCCTGGAGGCCCAGGCCTGGCTCATCGGCAGCCTCGGCAACCGCGGTTGGGAACACGCCAACACCATCGTCATCGCCGTCGCCGTCCTCCTCCCGCTCGCCATGCTGTTCGCCCGCCGGCTCTCCATGGTCGAGATGGGCGACACCACGGCCACGGCGCTGGGCGTCAACGTCGGCGCGACCCGCACCGCGCTCCTCGTCATCAGCGTCGCCCTGGCCGCCTTCGCCACCGCCGTCACCGGACCCATCTGGTTCGTCGCGCTCGCGGCGCCCCAACTGGCCCGCAAGCTGTCCCGGTCGTCCGGCCCGGCCCTGGTGCCGTCCGCCGCCATGGGCGCCGTCCTGCTGGCCGGCAGCGACCTCGCCGTCCAACGAATCTTTTCCCCCGCCCTCCTGCCGGTGGGCACGGCGACCGGCACCGTCGGCGGGTTGTACCTGATCTGGCTGCTGGTCACGGAGTCACGAAAGAGCCGCGCATGAGTGCAGAGAACGTCCCCACCGCCCGCCTGAGGGCCGAGGACCTGACGCTGACCTACGACCAGCGGACGGTGGCCACCTCCCTCGACGTGGTCATACCCGACCACTCCTTCACCGTGATCATCGGCCCGAATGCCTGCGGCAAGTCCACCCTGCTCAAGGCGCTCGCGCGGATGATCAAGCCGAAGACGGGCGAGGTCCACCTCGACGGTGCCCCGATCTCCTCCTACCGCTCCCGCGAGGTGGCGCGCCGGCTCGGCCTGCTCCCGCAGACCTCCACCGCGCCCGGTGGCATCACCGTCGGCGACCTCGTCGCCCGCGGCCGCTACCCGCACCAGAAGCTGCTGAAGCAGTGGTCGGCCGAGGACGAGGCCGCCGTCGCCGAGGCCATGCGCCGCACCGGCGTCCTCGAACTCGCCGAACGCCCCGTCGACGACCTCTCCGGCGGCCAGCGCCAGCGCGTCTGGCTGTCCATGGTCCTGGCGCAGCAGACCTCGATCCTGCTGCTCGACGAGCCCACCACCTTCCTCGACATCGCCCACCAGGTCGAGGTGCTCGACCTGTGCGCCGAACTGCACGAGCACAAGGGGCAGACCATCGTCGCGGTGCTCCACGACCTCAACCAGGCCTGCCGCTACGCCACGCACCTCATCGTGATGAAGCCGGGAGGCGTCATCGCCGCCGAGGGCGACCCGGCGACGATCATGACCGCCGAGCTCATCCAGGACGTGTTCGGCCTCTCCTGTCGGATCATCGACGACCCGGAGACCGGAACGCCCCTGATGGTGCCCGCGGCCCGCAAGCGAGCCGGCACGGCCGCCGGATCCCCGGTGGCCGAACTCCTCCAGTGACGGACGGACCACCATGCTCTGCACGAGGCTGACGAACGCCAACATCCTCACCATGGACCCGGACCACCCCGTGGCCCACGACCTGGGGATCTGGCACGGCCGGATCGTCGGCCTGGACGACGCGGTGACCGCGCTCCCCGCCCGCGAGGTCATCGACCTCCAGGGCGCCACCGTCCTGCCGGGGTTCATCGACAGCCACGTGCACCTGGCCTGGACCGGACTGAAGGCCGCCACGCCGAGCGTCGCGGGCCTCACACGGATCGACGACGTCCTCGCGGTCGTCGCGGAAGCAGTCTCCGGGCAGGGCGGTCCCGGCGCCTGGGTCGACATCGCCGGCTACGACCAGCGGGCGCTCGGCCGGCACCTGACCGCGGCCGAACTCGACCGGGTCGGCGCCGGGCGCCAGGTGTTCCTGATGCACGAGTCCGGGCACGCCTGCGTGGTCAACACCGCAGTGCTCGACCGGCTCCCGGCCGACGTCCCCCACCAGGACGGCTTCCTCGCCGAAGGCGCCATGAGCGCGGCCCGCGCCCTGCGGCCCCCGTACTCCCAACGGGAACTCGCCGACGCCATCGAGCGCGCCGGCCGGACCTGCCTCGCCGAGGGCGTCACCGCCTGCGCCGAGGCGGGCATCGGCGGCGGCCTCCTCGGCCACAGCCCCGTCGAACTCGGCGCCTACCAGCTCCTGCGCGACGAGGGCCGACTGCCCCTGCGCGTCCAGCTCATGGCGGCCGCCGACACCCTGCGCCCCGTCACCACCCCGGACGCCGACGGCATCCCCCGCGCCCTCGGCCTGGGCATGCGCACCGGCTTCGGCGACGACTGGCTCTCCCTGGGCGCGCTCAAGGTCTACACCGACGGCGGCATGATGGCCCGTACCGCCGCCCTCACCGAACCGTACGAGGGCACGGAACACCTGGGGCAGCTCCAGGACGACCCGCAGCGCCTGTTGGAAACCATCGTGGACGGCCACCTCGCCGGATGGCAGCTCGCCGTCCACGCCATCGGCGACCGCGCCGCCGACCTCGCCCTGGAGGGCATCGAGCGCGCGCAGCGCCTGCGGCCGCGCCCCGGGGCCCGGCACCGCGTCGAACACGCGGGCCTGATCCGGCCCGACCAACTGCCGCGCTTCGCCCGGCTCGGGGTGGCCGCCGTCGTCCAGCCGAACTTCCTGTACTCCTTCGGGGACGACTACTCCGCCATCATGGGCGAGGAGCGGGCGCCCTGGATGTACCGCGGCAAGGGCTTCCTGGACCACGGCGTCACCCTCGTCGGCAGCTCCGACCGCCCCGTCACGGACGGATCCCCACTGCGGGCCGTCCAGTTCATGGTCGAACGGACCTCCTCGACGGGCCTGCCCGTCGGGCCGGACGAGGGCATCACCGTCGACCAGGCGCTGCACGCGTACACCGTCGCCGGTGCGTACGCCTGCCACTGGGACGACAGGGCGGGCACCCTCGCCGCCGGCAAGCGCGCCGACCTGGTCGTGCTGGGCGACGACCCGCGGCGCGTCGCCACCTCGGCCATCGGGGGCATCCAGGTGGTGGCCACGTTCGTGGACGGCGTCCGGACCGCCGAGTCGAAGGCTGCGTAGGGCAGTTCGGCCGCGCCCGGCGGGCGGATCCACCCACCCGAACGCATCCCACCTAGGTTAGGCTTACCTAAACATGGGGGTGCCGGGATGCAGGAGCAGGCGCGACGCCGAGCGCGGCGGGACGAGCCGGGCGAGCAGGACGCGTGGGCCGACGAGGTCGTGGCCCGCATGGCTTCCCGCGAGGAGATGGAGCGCGCGCTGCGCGAGGCGCTGAGCCGCACGCCCAGCCAGCGTGAAGAAACGATTGCTCGGATGGCGGACGCCCTGCGCGGCGCCGCCCAGGGGCTCTCCGTCCCGGGCTGCGCGGCCGCCGCCGGAGTGCCCGAACGCATCCTGCGCGAATGGTTGGAGATCGACGCGAGCTTCGCCGGGGCGTTGCGCGCCGCGCACGCCCTGGCGGAGGCCCACGGGCTGCGGCCGGGAGCGGAGCCGACGCCCGCCGCGCTGCACCTCCTGCTCGACGCCATACGCAAGGGTGCGGCCTGGCCCGCGGCGGCGAGCCTGGTCGGCATCTCCATCCGCGGCTTCAACCGCCTGCGGTCCGAGGCGCCGCGGGTCGGGGCCCTGATCGCGGCCGCCCAGCGGGCCCGGCCGACGAGGACCGCCCCGGGCGGACGGCGCAGGCTCCCCAAGGCCGTGAGCGACGGCGCCGGTTACCGGATCGTCCAGCTCGACGACCCCGTGCTCTCACCGGGAGGCCGCCCCGACCCCGGGCCGGCCGCGGGCGCGGCGGGTGAAGCCGTGCCCTTCGACGGCGGGCCCATCGCCGGGGGAGCGGGGCAGGGGTCGTGACGCGGGGAGGGCCGGTCCCGGAACCGGTCCGGGGCGCGGCACCCCTCGTCGACAACTCCGTTGCCCGGGTCGGTGCGTGGGACCCCGAGTTTTGCCTCCTACTTAAGTAAGGCTAACCTTTGTTGTGTGGTTCCGGGGTGGTGCGGTGATCGAGCCGCCCGCCGTTCGCGCCGGAGCCGTATGGAAAGGGAACCCTTGATCACGCTCGCCTCGCGGACCGCCCCCCGGTCCGTTCGCGCCGCTCTGCCCGACGCCCTCCCCGTACGCTCCGCGCGCGCCGCGGACGCCACCGCCCTCGCGGCCCTGTCCCGGCCGTTCGTCCGGTCCGGGGCGCTGCGGGCGCGCTCCCTCTCCCTGTACGTCGCGGACGCCGCCGACTTCCTCGTGGTGGACGCCCCCGACGGGACGCTCCTGGGATGTCTGGGCCTGCGGGTCCACCCCGCCGGCGCGGGCACGGGTCACGGAGCCTCGGGCGTCCTCTACAACTTCTGCGTCGCACCCGGAAGTCAGGGCCGCGGGCTGGGCGCCGGGCTGCTGACCGCCGCCCTGGTCAGGGCCGACTCCCAATCGTTGAGCGCCCTGTTCACCGCGACGACGGGCAGCGGCGAACTCTTCCGCCGTCACGGCTTCGCCCCGGCCCACGTGGCCGCCGCCCCACCCGCCTGGGTGGACTCCCTTTCCCCCGACCGCAATTCGCGCATCCTCACCCGCTCGCTCTAGATCCTGCCTGCGGGGCGTCGGTGCGCGGGGCGCTTCCGCGGGCCGGTTCCCCGCGGGCACCGCCGGTGGCCGGCACCCTCTTCGGGCGCCGGCCACCGGCGTTCGTGGACGATGTCGTCCTCAGGCGTCGAGGATCCCCGGCAGGGCCGCCAGCAGGGCGTCCACCTGCGCCTCGGGCACGGTCAGCGCCGGAGCGAGCCGTACGGTCGCCGGTCCGGCGGCGTTGACGAGGAATCCCGCGTCCTGCGCCGCCCGCTGCACCCGAGGGGCGACCGGTTCGGTCAGGCCCACGCCCACCAGCAACCCCGCACCCCGTACCTCACCCACCAGCGGATGCCCCAGCGCCCCGATCCCGTGCCGGAGCCGCTCGCCCTGCCGCGTCACGTGCGCGAGCAGGCCCTCTGCCTCGATGGTCTCCAGGACCGCGAGCCCGGCCGCGCAGGACGCGGGACTGCCGCCGAAGGTCGAGCCGTGCTGACCCGGCGTCAACAGGTCGGCCGCCGGGCCGAAGGCGACGGTCGCGCCGATCGGCAGACCACCGCCCAACCCCTTGGCCAGGACCACCACGTCGGGATCGATGCCATCCAGGGCCTGGTGGGCGAACCAGTGGCCGGTACGGCCGATCCCGGTCTGGACCTCGTCCAGCACCAACAGCGTTCCGGTGGCCCGGGTGATCGCCCGCGCCGCCCGCAGGTAGCCGTCGGGCGCCACGATGACGCCCGCCTCCCCCTGAACCGGCTCCAGGAACACGGCCGCCGTCTCCTCGGTGACCGCGGCCCGCAACGCCTCCACGTCGCCGTACGGCACGTGGGACACCCCACCGGGCAGCGGCAGGAAGGGCTCGCGCTTGCCGGGCTGGCCGGTGAGCGCGAGCGCGCCCATGGTGCGGCCGTGGAAACCTCCCTCGGTCGCGACCACGGAGCCACGACCGGTCCGTCGAGCGATCTTGAAGGCCGCCTCGACCGCCTCCGTACCGGAGTTGGCGAAGAAGACCCGCCCGGGCCGGCCCAACAGCGCCAACAGCCGCTCGGCGAGCGCGACCCCGGGCTCGGAGACGAAGAGGTTGGAGACGTGCCCCAGCGTCGACAACTGGCGGGTGACGGCCGACACCACGGCGGGGTGGGCGTGGCCGAGGGTGTTCACGGCGATCCCGCCGGTGAAGTCGGCGTAGGCGCGTCCGGCCTCGTCCCACACGGTGCTGCCCTCGCCGCGGACCAGGGCCAGCGGCGGGGTGCCGTAGTTGTCCATCATCACCGCGCGCCAGCGCCCGGTCAGGTCGTCGCCGATGGTCATGCCGTTCTCACTTCCGGATCGATCCGTACCGGGGCCGTGCGCGCCGGGGCGGTCCGCGCCGGGCCCGTTCCCGCCGGCCCCGTCCGCTCCCGGTCCGCCTCCACCGGGTCGGGGACCACGGTGGTGCCGTGCACGTCGGCCGAAGCGACTCCGCGCAGTACGGAGTGCGGCACCCGGCCGTCCAGCACGTGCGCCGTGCGCACGCCCGCCCGGACGGCCCGCAGGCAGCCCTCCATCTTGGGGAGCATCCCGCTGGCCAGCTCCGGCATCAGCTTCTCCACGCCCTCGGCCGTCAGGCGCTCGATGACGTCGGTGCTGTGCGGCCAGTTCGCGTAGACCCCCTCGACGTCGGTCAGCATCAACAGCTTCTCCGCGTCGAGGGCGATGGCCAACGCCGACGCCGCGAGGTCGGCGTTGATGTTGTAGACCTGTCCGTCCGAGCCGCGGGCCACGGGGGAGACGACCGGGATGCGGCCCCGTTCCAGGAGCGCGCGGATGGTGTCCGCGTCCACGTCGACGATGTCGCCGACCAGCCCGATGTCGACGGGTTCGCCGTCGACCCAGGCCGCCCGCCGCACGGCGGTCATGGTGTGCGCGTCCTCGCCCGACATGCCGACGGCGAGGGGCCCGTGGGCGTTGATCAGCCCGACCAGCTCCCGCTGGACCCGGCCCGTCAGTACCATCCGTACGACGTCCATGACGTCCGGGGTGGTCACCCGCAGGCCCGCCTCGAAGCGGACCTCCAGGTCGAGCCGGTCGAGCATGCGGCTGATCTGCGGGCCGCCGCCGTGCACGACGACCGGGTACAGGCCGGCGCGCCGCAGCCGTACGACGTCCTGCGCGAACGTCCGCTTGAGTTCCTCGTCGACCATGGCGTTGCCGCCGAACTTGATGACGACGGTCCGACCGCGGAGCTGCTCCAGCAGGTCCGGATCGGGCAGGACCGGATCCGGGTCGGTGGTGACCGCCGCCGGACGCGGTGCCGTCGTGACGCGTGCCTTCATCCGTGTGCCCGATCCGCTCATGAGCTGTACGCGCTGTTCTCGTGGACGTACTCGGCGGTCAGGTCGTTGGTCCACACGGTCGCGGACGTCTCGCCGGCGCGCAGGTCGATCGTGATCACGATCTCGCGGGCGGACATGTCGACCTTCTCTCGGGGCTCCCCGGCCGCGCCGTCCCGGCACACCCACACGCCGTTGATGGCCACGTCCAGGCGGTCCGGGTCGAAGGCCGCGGCCGTCGTGCCGATCGCCGACAGGACCCGGCCCCAGTTGGGGTCCTCGCCGTGCAGGGCGCACTTGAGCAGGTTGTTCCGGGCGACGGAGCGGGCGACGGTCACCGCGTCCGTCTCCGAGGCGGCGCCGACGACGGCCACCTCGATCTCCTTCGAGGCGCCCTCCGCGTCCGCGACCAACTGCCGCGCCAGGTCCAGGCACACGGTGTGCACCGCCGTGGCGAAGTCGTCCCGGTCGGGCGTCACCCGCGAGGCGCCCGAGGCGAGCAGCAGCACGGTGTCGTTCGTCGACATGCAACCGTCGGAGTCGACGCGGTCGAAGGTGGTGCGCACGGCGTCCCGCAGGGCGGCGTCGAGCACCTCAGCCGTGGCGTCCGCGTCCGTGGTGAGGACCACGAGCATGGTGGCCAGGCCGGGCGCGAGCATGCCGGCGCCCTTCGCCATGCCGCCCACGGTCCAGCCGGGGCCGTGGGCCACGGCCGTCTTGTGGACGGAGTCCGTCGTCTTGATCGCGACGGCCGCGTCCTCGCCCCCCTCGGGCGAAAGTCGTGCGGCGGCGGCGCCGATCCCTTCCGTGATCCGGTCCATGGGCAGGCGGACGCCGATGAGCCCGGTCGAGCACACCGCGACCTCCCGCGCGTCGACGCCCAGGGCGTCGGCCGTCAGCTCGGCCGTCACCCGGGTGTCCTCGGCGCCCGCGGGCCCCGTGCAGGCGTTGGCGCCACCGGAGTTCAGCACGACGGCCGCGATCCGGCCGCCGGTCAGGACCTCCCGCGACCAGCGGACGGGCGCCGCCTGGACGCGGTTGGAGGTGAACACGCCGGCGGCCGCCTGCGACGGACCGCGGTTCACCACCAGGGCGAGGTCGGGGGCACCGGATTCCTTGATCCCGGCGGCCACGCCGCTCGCGTGGAATCCCTGTGCGGCGGTCACGGTCACGGAGCGACTCCATTCGTCGGCAGGCCCTGCGCTTCCGGCAGGCCGAGGGCGACATTCATGCTCTGCACCGCGCCACCCGCGGTGCCCTTCGTGAGGTTGTCGATGGCGCTCACGGCGATCAGGCGGCCGGCGTCCTCGTCCACCGCGACCTGCACCTGCGCGCTGTTGGAACCGAGCACGGCGCCGGTCCGGGGCCACTGCCCGGCCGGCAGCAGCCGGACGAAGGGCTCACCGGCGTACGCGTCCTCGTACGCGGCCCGGGCCTCCCGCGGGCCGGCGGCGACACCGGTCCGCAGCCGTGCCGAGCAGGTGGCGAGGATGCCGCGGGGCATCGGCGCGAGCGTCGGGGTGAACGACACGTTGACGCGCTCGCCCGCCACCCGGGAGAGGTTCTGGGTCAGCTCGGGCGTGTGCCGGTGGCCGCCGCCGACCCCGTACGGGCTCATCGAGCCCATCAGTTCGGAGCCGAGGAGGTGCGGTTTCGCCGAGCGGCCCGCACCCGAGGCGCCGCTCGCCGCGACGATCACGGCCTCCGGCTCGATCAGGCCCGCGGCGAACGCGGGGTACATCGCCAGGGTCACCGCGGTCGGGAAGCAGCCCGGTACGGCGATCCGGTTCGCGCCCTTGAGCGCGTCCCGCGCCCCCGGGAGCTCGGGGAGTCCGTACGGCCAGGTCCCGGCGTGGTCCGAGCCGTAGAAGCGGCGCCATTCGGCGGCGTCCTCCAGCCGGAAGTCGGCGCCGCAGTCCACTATCAGGACCCCCGGCTCCAACTGCTCCGCGATGGCGGCGGATTCGCCGTGCGGCAGGGCCAGGAACACCACGTCGTGCCCTTGCAGGGCCGCCGCGGAGGTTTCCGCCAGCACCCGGTCCGCGAGGGCGGGGAGGTGCGGTTGCACCGCCCCGAGCCTGCGTCCCGCGCTGCTGTGCGCCGCCACCGCGCCGATCTCGACGCCGGGGTGCGCCACGAGCAGCCGCAGGATCTCCCCTCCGGCGTACCCGCTGGCCCCGGCCACCGCGACCCGTACCGTCATGTTCTTCGTCCCTCTTCGTGCCTGCTCGGTGCCGGGCCCGGACCCGGCGAGGATGCTTGATGGGCTGTCATGCGTGCGGTACCGCTCCGCCGTCCCGCGGGCCGCGCGACGGCCCGTCGCCATCACGGTGCGCGCCTACCGTGGACGCCGGCGCACCGGTATCCACCCGGCGGATGAATTTTAGCTAAGCCTAACCTAACCTCACACCCCCGGAATCGACGGCCGGAGGGTCGGCTGCCGCAAATGCCGGACTCCTGACGTTTCGAACTCCCCGCCGGAGGGCCCGGATCCAGGCCCGCGGGACCCCCGCTCGAACGCCGGATCCTCTCCCTTACATACCCCCCATGGGTATGCTACGTTGCTCCGCGAAGGTACCCCCCAGGGGTATAGGCAGAGGAGGGTCAGGGCAATGTCAACCGTCAATCCCCGGCGCTGGTGGGCACTTGGCGTGCTTGCCACCGCGCAGTTCATGGTGATCATGGACACCTCGATCATCGGAGTCGCGCTCCCCGAGATGCAGAAGGACCTCGGCTTCTCGCAGGGCGAGTTGCAGTGGGTCTTCAACGCCTACGTGATCGTCTTCGGCGGGTTGCTCCTGCTGGGCGGCCGGCTCTCCGACCTGTTCGGGGCCCGCAGGATCTTCGCGGCCGGCTGGGTCACCATGGTCGTCGGATCGGTGCTCGCCGCCGCCGCGCAGAGCGCGGCGGTCGAGATCGCCGGCCGGGCCGTGCAGGGCGTCGGCGGTGCGTTGATCGCCCCGTCGGCCATGACCCTGCTGATGATCCTCTTCGGGCACAACCCGAAGGAGCTCGGCAAGGCGATGGCCCTCTACGGCGCCGCCGCACCCGCCGGCGGAACGGCGGGCGTGTTCCTCGGGGGCGTGTTCACCGAGTGGATGAGCTGGCCGTGGGTGTTCATCATCTACGTCCCGATCGGCCTCGCGACCCTCGCCGCGACCAAGTTGCTGCCCGCCGTCCAGGCCCGACGCGGTTCCGTGGACGTCCTCGGGGCCGTCGCGGTCACCGCCGGACTCGCGCTCGCCGTCTTCGCGGTCGTCCGGGCGCCCGAGGTCGGCTGGGGCGCCACCGCCACCGTGCTGGAGCTGGTCGCGGCGGCGGCCCTGCTGGTGCTCTTCTTCGTGATCCAGCGGAGCGTCCGGGAGCCGCTCATGCCGCTCGGCGTGTGGCGGATCCCGCGCCTGGGCTCCGCCAACCTCGCCATGACGCTGCTCGGCGCCGCCTGGATCCCCATGTGGTACTTCCTCAACCTCTACCTCCAGCAGGTCCTCGACTACGGCGCCTTCGCCTCCGGCGCGGCCCTGCTCCCCATGACCATCCTGCTGATGATCTTCATGACGGCGATCACCTCGCGCCTCATGGGCCGGTTCGGGGCGAAGCCGCTGATCGCGGGCGGCCTGCTGCTGCTCGCGGCCGGGCTGGTCTGGCTGTCCGCCGTCGAGCCGACCGGCTCCTTCCTGGTCGACGTCCTGCCCGCCTCGCTCGTCGCCGCCCTCGGCATGGCCCTCGCCTACATCCCGGCGATGATCGCCGCGATGTCCGGCGCCCCGCAGGAACAGGCCGGCCTGGCCTCCGGCATCGTCAACACCACCTACAACGTCGGCTCGGCCCTCGGCCTGGCCGCGCTGACCGCCCTCGCCACCACCCAGGGCGCCGGTGAACTGGGCAACCTGCCCGCCCTGACCGACGGCTTCGGTGCCGCGTTCCTCGGCGCCGCCGGCATCGCCGCCGCCGGCGCGGTGGTCACCCTGCTCCTGATGAAGGGCGACAGGTCGCCAGCCGCACCCGCCTCCACCGACGCCGGCGCCCCCGCGCCGCGCGAAGAGGCTGCGAAGGTGTGACGTCCGGGGCCGTCCCGCACGCACCCAGGGGCCGCCCGACGTCCTTCCCGGACGTCGGGCGGCCCCTTTTCGTACCCGTGTCCCGTGGGCCGTGTCCCATGGCCCGCGGCTCGCAACCCGCGGCCCGACCGGCGCCCGTACGCCACCCCGGCCCGAACCCCGCCGGGGCCGGGCCCCGATCCCGCACCGACCCCGACGTCCGACCCAGGGAGACCACCGTCATGAGAGACATCCGCACCCGCGCCGTGCACGTCGTGAACGAGCCCGCCACCACCGCGAGCAGGCCGCTGTCCGTGCCGCTCGTCCAGTCGTCCGCCTTCGCCTTCGACTCCGCCGACGAACTGGCGCGGGCGATGGCCGGACCGGACGGCGCGTACGTCTACGGCCGCCGCGGCAACCCGACCGTACGCGCCCTGGAGCAGACCCTCGCCGGCCTGGAGGGCGGCGCCTCGGCCATTGCCTTCGCCTCCGGCATGGGCGCCATCAGCGGCGTCCTGCTCGCACTGCTGCGTCCCGGGGACCAGGTCATCGCGCAGCGCTGCCTGTACGGGGGCACGTACGCGGCGCTGAACGACCTCGCGGAGCGCCACGGCGTCGAGGTCGTCCACATCGACGCGGACGGGCCCGAGGAGTTCGAGGCGCTCGCCGGCCCGCGCACCCGACTGCTCCTCCTGGAGACCATCGCCAATCCGACCGGACGGGTGCCCGACCTGTCGGGCCTGCTGGCCGCGGCCCGGCGGCGCGGCGTGACCGGCGCCGTCGACAACTCCCTGGCCTCGCCCGTCCTGTGCCGCCCGATCGAGTTCGGGGCGGACATCGTGCTCCACTCCACCACCAAGTACCTGGCCGGGCACTCCGACGTCCTCGGCGGCGCGGCCGTCTTCGCCGACGACGCCCTGCGCCGCGAGGTGTGGCCGCGCACGGTCGAACTCGGAGCCTGCGCCGACCCGTTCGCCGCCTGGCTGACGCTGCGCGGGATCGCCACGCTGCCGCTGCGGATGCGCGAGCACTGCGCCAACGCGGGCCTGCTCGCCGAGCGGCTCGCCGCCCACCCCGCCGTGAGCGCCGTCCACTGGCCGTGGCTGGGAAGCCACCCCTCGTACGACACCGCGAAGGCGGTGCTCTCCGGCGGCGGCGGGTTGCTCTCGTTCGAGCTGGAGGGCGGTCGGGAGGCCGGCCGGGTCTTCGTCGAGGGCGTCCGCGTGGCACGGCTCGCGCTGTCCCTGGGCGGCGTCGAGACGCTGGTGACGCACCCCGCGAGCACGTCCCACCGCGAGTTGGACGAGCGGGCGTTGGCGGCGGCGGGGATCGGTTCCGGCCTGGTGCGGATGTCGGTGGGCATCGAGGACCCCGAGGACCTGTGGCAGGACGCGGAGCAGGCCCTGTCGCGGACCCTCCGGCACACCCTCCCGCGATAACAGCCGATCCGGTCTTCTTTTGGGTTGACAAAATAAAAGGCCGATTCGTAGATTGGTTCACGCCAGAGAAACACTCCTCTACGTCAAGGGGGGCGCGTGATGCGCTACTTCGAGGACTTCCGGACCGGTGACGTCCACGAGCTGGGCACCATCACCGTCACCGCGGACGAGGTGCTGGAGTTCGGGAAGCGCTTCGACCCGCAGCCCTTCCACACGGACCCGGACCTCGCCGCCCGGAGCGCGTTCGGCGGGCTCATCGCCAGCGGCTGGCACAGCGCCTCGATGTTCATGCGCCGCTACGTCGACGGGCTGCTCGCCTACAGCGCCTGCACCGGCTCGCCCGGCGTCGACGAGATCCGCTACCTCAGGCCCGTGCGTCCCGGCGACGTGCTCACGGCGCGCGTCGAGATCCTCGGCTCCCGGCCCTCGCCGTTCAACCCGACCACCGGGGTCGTCCAGCCCAAGTGCACGCTCGTCGACCACGAGGGCAGGGTCGTGTTCAGCATGATCCTCCACAGCATCTTCCGCCGGCGCCCCGCCGAGTCCGACGCCGAGCACCCCGCCACGTCCTGCGCGGCGGAGGACCCCGTCGCCTGCGTGCGCTCCGTGGCCTGACCCGGCCGGTACGGGACCTCCGCGCCCCGTCACCGTCCCCACCCCGTCCGCCAAGTGAAGGGAGACCTCCCGTGGAGGCCGTATCCCGCACCGCCCAGTGGACCGCCGCAGCGCGGGCCCTGGAGACCGACCGCGAGGACCGGCTGTTCGCCGATCCGTACGCGCGCACCGTCGCCGACACCATCGGCTTCGAACTGCTGGAGCGCTACGCGGGGGCCGGCACCGTGCCGTTCCTCGCGATCCGCACCACCTACCTGGACCGGGCCATCGTCCGCGCCGTCGAGGAGCACGGCATCCGCCAGGTCGTGTTCCTCGCCGCCGGCATGGACACCCGCTTCTACCGGCTCCCGTGGCCCGACGGCGTCACCGTCTACGAACTGGACCGCCCCGCGCTCCTCGACGCCAAGGCCGACATGCTCGCCGGCGAACCCGACCCGGCCGGCCGCACCCGCGTCACCGTTCCCGTCGACCTCACCCGGGACTGGACCGGCCCCCTCACCGCGGCGGGATGGCGCGCCGACGAACCGGTGCTGTGGATCGTCGAAGGGCTGCTCTTCTTCCTCCCCGAGGACGCCGTCCGCAACCTGATCTCCACCCTCGCCGGACACTCCGCACCCGGATCGGTCCTCCTCGGCGACGTCATCAGCAAGTCCGCCCTGAACAACCCGCTGTCCCGGCCCTTCCTGAACTCCCTCAAGGAGGACGGAAACCCGTGGCTGTTCGGCACGGAGACCCCCGAGCAGCTCCTCGCCGAATGCGGCTGGGCCGTACGGGAGGTCCGCCAGCCCGGTGAGCCCGGAGCGGACTTCGGCCGCTGGCCCTATCCCGTCCCGGCGCGCGCCGTACCGCGCGTCCCCCGTTCCTTCCTGTTCACCTGCGACCTCCCGACCCCCGAGGTGAGAGCGGCATGACCGGCACCCACGACTTCCACCAGCGCGTCATCAGCGACGCCGGCGCCGCCGTACGCGGCCTCACCGTCGCCCTCGGCGAACGCCTCGGCCTGTACCGCGCCCTCGCCGAGGCCGGCCCGCTGACCCCGGTGGCCCTCGCCGAACGCACCGGCATCGACGCGCGCTACGCCGAGGAATGGCTGCACGCCCAGCTGAGCGCCGGGTACGTCGAACGCCACCCCGGCGACGACACGTACACGCTGCCCGCCGACCACGCCCCCGTGCTCGCAGATCCGAACGCCGTCACCTACGCCGCCGGGTTCTTCACCGCGCTCAAGGCCCTCTACGGCACCGAGGACCTCCTCGTCGACGCCTACCGCTCCGGCGACGGCGTCGGCTGGGCCGAACACGACGCGGCCCTCGACACCGGCATGGGCAGCTTCTTCCAGCCCACCTACGAGCACCGCCTCGTCCCCGACTGGCTGCCCGCCCTCGAAGGCGTCACCGGCAAGCTCGCCGCCGGCGGCACCGTCGCCGACGTCGGCTGCGGCGTCGGCCACACCACCCTGCTGATCGCGAAGGCCTTCCCGCAGGCGACCGTCCACGGCTTCGACTACTCCGAGGAGGCCATCTCCCTCGCCCGGCAGCTCGCCGAGGAGGCCGGACTCTCCGACCGGGTCGTCTTCGAGGTCGCCTCCGCCGACGACTACCCGGGCACCGGCTACGACCTCGTCACCTTCTTCAACGCCCTGCACGACATGGGCGACCCCGTCTCCGCCGCCCAGCACGTCCACAAGTCCCTGGACGCCGACGGAACCTGGATGCTCGTCGAGTCCAACGTGTCGCCCTCCGACATCGACACCCAGACCCCCGCCGCCCGCATGTTCATGGCGCTGTCCGCCGTCATGTGCCTGCCCGTGGCCGTCGCCCAACGCGGCCCCCACGCACTCGGCAACCACTCCGGCGAGCAGGCCTTCCGCGCCATCGCCGAGGAGGCCGGCTTCACCCGCTGGCGCCGCGCGACGGAGACCCCCGTCAACGCCGTCTACGAAGTCCGGCCGTAGGCCCCGCCCCCGACGGGCGGCGCGACGCCCCCACCACCACACCGAGGAGACACCATGGGCGTCAGCGCCCCCCTGCCGGTCACCGACCGCTTCCTGGAAGTCCTGGACCGGCTCAGCTCCCGTTCCATCGAGGAGTACTACAACCCGTACCAGCAGTTCGACTGGCCCGAGAAGCTCGAAGAGGGCCGGATGTGGATGACCCCCGAACTGCTCACGGTGTACGGCACCCCGTTCTACGACGAGTTCGACGAGCAGACCCTCCAGCGGCTGTCCAAGTGGGAGAGCATCAACTTCTACAGCCTCAACGTGCACGGCATCCGTGAACTGCTCATCGAGGTCGTCGGGCGGATCCACATGCCCGGCTTCGAGGTGCCCTCCGACTTCTTCCACCACTTCATCGGTGAGGAGAACGAGCACATGTGGTTCTTCGCCGAGTTCTGCCGCCGCTACGGCGACAAGATCTACGGCTCCACGGCCCTGCGCGCCGATTCCGCCTGGGAACCGGAGGTGGAGAACTTCCTCGTCTTCGCCCGCATCCTGTTCTTCGAGGAACTCGTCGACCACTACAACACCCGGATGGCCCGCGACACCACGCTCTGCCACACCATCCGCGAGGTCAACCGCATCCACCACCAGGACGAGTCCCGGCACATCGCCTTCGGCCGCGAACTCGTCTCCCTCCTCTTCACCCGGATGCGCGAAGCAGTCCCCGCCGCCCGGGTCGCCGAGGTCGAGGCCTACCTCAAGCGGTACGTGGTCTACAGCGTCAACTCGCTCTACAACCCCCACGTCTACCGCGACGCCGGCATCGCCGACCCGATCGGCCTGCGCAACGCGCTGGTCGCCGACGAACGCCGCCGCCCCTTCGAACGCAAGACCATCCGCAAGCCCCTCGGCTTCTTCCTGAAGACCGGGATCTTCACGGACGACGTACTGCCCGTCGTCTGAGAGGGCCGACCGCCGCCCGAGAGGTGACCCCCATGACCGTCACGACCACCGCGAGCGCCACGGACACACAGGGCCTGCCGTCGCTCGGCCCCGAGGGAACCGCCCTGCTGCGGCTCCTCGACGACACCTTCGAAGGCTGGGGCGTCCGAGCGGGAGCCCGCGCCATGACGATGCCCCCGCTGCTCCCGGCCGCCGACCTGGCCCGGCTCGACTACTACGACAACTTCCCCCACCAAGCCGTCGTGGCCGCGCCCCTGAACCTGGACGTCCGGGAGACCAACGAGTTCTGTACGGACTCCGGCTGCTTCCCCTGCGACGCCCTCGAACCGGCCGCACTCGGCCTGCCGTCCGCGTCCTGCTACGCCGTGTACATCGACCACCAGGGCCGACCGGCCGCCGACGACGAACTCGTCACCGTGGTCGGCTGGTGCTTCCGCAAGGAGGCGCACTACGAGGGGCTGCGCCGGCAACTCGGCTTCCGCATGCGGGAGATCGTCGCCATCGGCTCCCGCGAACACGCCGAGGCACACCTGGCCTCCTTCACCACCCGGATCAACGCCTTCGCCCGGGCCCTGGACCTGCCGCTGCGCCGGGAAGCCGCCTGCGACCCGTTCTTCGACAAGGGCAGCTCCAAGGCGGTGCTCCAGCGCCTGACACCGGTCAAGCACGAGTTCCTGTACGAGGACCTGGCCATCGCCTCGGTCAACACCCACCGCAACTTCTTCGGCGACCGCTGCGACATCCCCCTCGCCTCCGGAGCCGGCCCGGCCTTCACCAGCTGCGTCGCGTTCGGCCTGGAGCGCTGGCTGTCCGCGCTCACCCGCCGCCACGGCAGCTGGGAAGCGGCGACCGCCGCGGTCCTGAACGCGAACGCGAACGCGGCCGGGCCGGCGATCTGACGTGCCGACCCGACCCGCCGCCGCCCCGCCGGCGGGCGGCCTGGGCTGGGCGAACCTCGGCATGGACATCGTGTCCGTCACCCGTGTCCGCCGGCTGCTCGCCGTCTACGGCGAGGACTTCTTCCAGCGCATGCTCACCCCCGGCGAACTCGCCGACTGCCGCACCGCCATCAGGCTCGACGTACTGGGCCTGTGCGGGAGGATCGCCGCCAAGGAGGCGGCGTTCAAGGCGCTCCGTGTCCGGGCCACGACGTTCCTGCCCTGGCGGGACATCGTCGTACGACGCTCCGAAGGCGGCTGGCCACTCGTGGAACTCCACGGAGCCGCGGCCGTGATGGCCGCCGCGTCGGGCGTCGCCGGCGTCTGCGTCTCGATCAGCCACGACGTGGACTACGCGGTGGCCATCGCCTCTCCGGTCCTGGCAGCCGACCAGCCGGAACACCCCGTACCGCCCGCATCACACCCACCGGCCGCGTCACCCGATCCGCTCGGCCCGTCGCCTGCCGCGACCGGCAACGGAACCCGGACCGGCAACGGGACCCCGACCCCGACCGGGATCGGGACCCGGAACGCAACCGCACCCTCGGCCGCTCCCGCGTCCGACATCGAAACCGCGCACCGCACCTCAAGGAGAGACACCATGTCCGAAGGCCTGCTGTTCATGAAGAACTGGCTCCTCGCCCGCCACGAGGACCTCGACGACATCGCTTCCGACCTGGACCTCATCGAGCACCGACTGATCGACTCGCTGTCCTTCGTCGAGTTCGTCTTCCTGCTGGAGCAGCACAGCGGCCGCTCGATCCAGCTGGAGACCCTGGAGGTCGACGAGATCCGCACCCTCGACGCCATCCGGGCCAACTTCTTCTCCGTCGAGGTGGCGCAGGCATGAGCCGCCGCCTGTTCACCTCGGAGTCCGTGACCGAGGGTCACCCCGACAAGATCGCCGACCAGATCAGCGACACGATCCTCGACGCGTTGCTGACCGAGGACCCCACCTCGCGCGTGGCCGTGGAGACTCTCATCACGACCGGTTTGGTGCACGTCGCGGGCGAGGTGACGACGAAGGCGTACGCGCCGATCGCGCAGCTCGTCCGCCAGAAGATCCTGGATATCGGTTACGACTCGTCGAAGAAGGGCTTCGACGGTGCCTCGTGCGGCGTCTCGGTGTCGATCGGGGCGCAGTCCCCGGACATCGCGCAGGGTGTCGACACCGCGTACGAGAAGCGGGTCGAGGGTGCCGCGGCGGCTGAGGAGCGGGACGAGCTCGACAAGCAGGGCGCCGGCGACCAGGGCCTGATGTTCGGCTACGCCTGCGACGAGACCCCCGAGCTGATGCCGCTGCCGATCCACATCGCGCACAAGCTCTCCCGCCGCCTGTCCGAGGTTCGCAAGGAGGGGATCGTTCCCTACCTGCGCCCCGACGGCAAGACCCAGGTCACCATCGAGTACGACGGCGACAAGGCGGTCCGCCTCGACACCGTCGTCGTGTCCTCGCAGCACGCCGCGGACATCGACCTGGACTCGCTGCTCGCGCCCGACATCCGCGAGTTCGTCGTCGAGCACGTGTTGGCGCGGTTGGCGGAGGACGGCATCAAGCTGGACACCGAGGGCTACCGGCTGTTGGTGAACCCGACGGGTCGTTTCGAGATCGGCGGTCCGATGGGCGACGCCGGCCTGACCGGCCGCAAGATCATCATCGACACCTACGGCGGGATGGCCCGTCACGGTGGTGGTGCCTTCTCCGGCAAGGACCCGTCCAAGGTCGACCGCTCCGCCGCGTACGCGATGCGCTGGGTCGCGAAGAACGTGGTCGCGGCCGGTCTGGCCTCGCGCTGCGAGGTCCAGGTCGCGTACGCGATCGGCAAGGCCGAGCCCGTCGGCCTGTTCGTGGAGACCTTCGGCACCGCCAAGATCGACGCCGGGAAGATCGAGGACGCGATCGGTCAGGTCTTCGACCTGCGCCCGGCCGCCATCATCCGCGACCTGGACCTGCTGCGCCCGATCTACGCGCAGACCGCCGCCTACGGCCACTTCGGCCGCGAACTCCCCGACTTCACCTGGGAGCGCACCGACCGCGTCGACGCCCTCCGTGCCGCCGCCGGGATCTGACATGCGCATCGCTGTCACGGGATCCATCGCGACCGACCATCTGATGACCTTCCCCGGCCGGTTCGCGGAGCAGCTGCTCGCGGACCGGCTGGACCGGGTCTCCCTGTCGTTCCTCGCCGACAGCCTGGATGTGCGGCGGGGCGGGGTGGCGGCGAACATCGCGTTCGGGCTGGGCGTACTGGGCCTGAACCCGCTGCTGGTGGGCGCGGTCGGAGCGGACTTCGAACCGTACCGGGTGTGGCTCAAGGACCACGGGGTCGACACCGACGCCGTGCACGTCAGCGGAACCCGGCACACCGCGCGTTTCGTCTGCACCACCGACCGGGAACAGAACCAGATCGCCACCTTCTACGCGGGCGCCATGGCCGAGGCCCGCGAGATCGACCTGCGGGAGGTCGCCGCCCGCTGCGGACGCCCTGACCTGGTACTCGTCTCACCGGACGACCCCGAAGCCATGCTCCGCCACACCGCGAACTGCCGCACGCTCGGCATCCCGTTCGCCTCCGACCCCTCGCAGCAACTGGCCCGGCTGACCCGGGACGAGGTGCGCGAACTGATCGACGGCGCGATCCGGCTGTTCACCAACGAGTACGAATCCGCGCTGCTCTGCGAGCGGGCCGGACTCACAGAGGAGCAGGTCCTCGGGCGGGTCGGTTCCTGGGTCACCACCCACGGCGAGGCCGGCGTGCGCATCCGGGCCGTCGACCGGCCGACGCTGACCGTACCGGCGGTCGAAGTCGCCGAGGTCGTCGACCCCACCGGTGTCGGGGACGCCTTCAGGGCCGGATTCCTCGCCGCAACGGCGTGGGGCGTCCCCGAACGGTACGCGGCCCAGCTGGGCTGCGCGGTGGCGGCGACCGTACTCGACCACACCGGAACCCAGGAGTACCACCTGTCCCGGGAGTCACTGCTGGACCGGCTCCGTACCGCTTACGGCCCGGCGAGCCGGACGGAACTCGGCGCACACCTGAGGGGGCTGGGATGAGACCGTCCTTGCGGAACGAGTTCGCCACCCGCGTGGTCGTCGCCGACGGCGCGATGGGCACGATGCTCCAGGACGCCGACCCGACGATGGACGACTTCCTCGGCCTGGAGGGCTGCAACGAGATCCTCAACATCACCCGACCCGACATCGTGCGGTCCGTGCACGACGCGTACTTCGCGGTCGGTGTGGACTGCGTGGAGACGAACACCTTCGGCACGAACCTGGCCGCGCTCGCCGAGTACGGGGTCGAGGAACGGCTCTACGAACTCGCCGAGGCCGGCGCCCGGATCGCCCGTACGTCCGCCGACGCCTTCACGGCACAGGACGGCCGGCACCGCTGGGTCCTGGGCTCGATGGGCCCGGGCACCAAGCTGCCCACCCTCGGCCACGTCGGATACGAACCCCTGCGCGAGGCCTACCAGCTGAACGCCGAAGGGCTCATCCACGGCGGCGCGGACGCCCTCCTCGTGGAAACCTCCCAGGACCTGCTCCAGACGAAGGCCGCCGTCATCGGCGCCCGCCGGGCACTGGACTGGTGCGGGCGCGCGGACCTGCCACTGATCGTGCAGGTCACCGTGGAAACGGCCGGCGCGATGCTGCTGGGTTCGGAGATCGGTGCGGCGTTGACGGCGTTGGAGCCGCTGGGCATCGACATGATCGGTCTGAACTGTGCCACGGGTCCGGCG
>NZ_JBHVPG010000076.1:10904-26838 GCF_042887545.1 Streptomyces sp. NPDC057939 | reverse complement strand
GGGGGGGGCCGCACGCCACAGCGCCGGCCGGCTCGCCGCCGGCGCCGCCTGCTCGGTGGCCGCCGCCGCCGCGGCCCTGGCCGAACCGGCCGTCCTGGGCCACACCCTCGACCTGCTGCTGCGGCAGGACCCCGCCGGTGCCCGGTGGACCGCGTGGTGTGCGGCGGTGATCGCCGCCGAGGTCCTCCTCGACGCCGCCACGGCCCGGCTGGGTGGCGGCGTCGACGCCCGCTCCACCGCCTGGCTGCGCCGGTCGGGTCTCGCGCGGCTGCTGCGCACCGCGCCGCACCACGCCGCCCGCCACTCCCCCGGTGAACTCTCCGCCAGGCTGACCTCGCACGCGACCACCGCCGGTGGCGTACCGGCGGCCGTCGTGGGCGCGGCCGTGGCCCTGCTGCCCCCGGTCGGTGGGCTCGTGGCCCTGTTCCTCGTCGACGTGTGGACCGGGCTGGCCTTCCTCGCCGGACTCCCGCTCCTCGTGCTGCTGTTGCGGGCCTTCGCCCGCGATTCCGGGGCCAGCGTCAGCCGTTACCAGGAGGTGCAGCTCGCCATGGCCGGGCGCCTCGTGGAGGCGCTCGGGGGCGCCCGCACGATCGCCGCCGCCGGCACCTCCGAGCGCGAACAGGCACGCGTACTGGCCGGGTTGCCGGAGCTCGACGCCGAGGGGCGGCGGACGTGGCGGATCTACGGTTCGACCGTGGCCCGGACGAGCGCCCTCATGCCGCTGCTGCTGTACGTGGTCCTCGGCGTGGGCGGGGTCCGGCTCGCGGACGGCGCGCTCGGCGTCGGCGGGCTCCTCGCCGCGGTCCGCTACGCGGGCCTGGCGGCCGGGGCCGGCGCGGTCACGGGCCGGCTGGCGGCCGTGGTCCGCGGCCGGGCCGCCGCCCGCCGCACGGCGACCCTCTTCGACCTGCCCGAACTCCCCCACGGATCGAGCCGGTTGCCGGAAGGCGGACCGGGCACGCTGGAGCTGCGCGGGGTGCGCGTGGTGCGCGCGGGCGCCGTGATCCTGCACGACATCGACCTGCGGATCCCCGGCGGGACGACGACGGCCGTCGTCGGCCGCTCGGGCTCCGGCAAGACGACGCTGGCCGCCGCGGCGGGCCGGCTCACCGACTGCGACGGAGGTCGGGTGCTGCTCGACGGCGTACCGCTCGACGAGCTGTCCCCCGAGGAACTGCGCCGGGAGGTCGGCCACGCCTTCGAACGGCCCGCGCTCTTCGGCGCGGACGTCGCGGGCGCCCTCGCGTTCGGCAGTGGGCCCGTGCCGGACCCGGAGGCCGTGCGCGCCGCCGCGCGGGCGGCCGGCGCCGACGGCTTCGTCCGCCGGCTGCCCGAGGGGTACGCGACGGCGCTCGCGGACGCGCCGATGTCCGGCGGCGAGCTCCAACGCCTCGGTCTGGCAAGGGCGTTCTGCCGGGCGGGGCGACTGCTCGTCCTGGACGACGCGACATCGAGCCTGGACACCCTCACCGCCCGGGAGGTGGAGCGCGCCCTGGCCCGCGACGTCCGGCCGGGCACCCGTCTGGTCGTCGCCCACCGCATCTCCTCGGCCGCCCGCGCCGACCTCGTCGTCTGGCTCGACGCGGGACGGGTCCGGGCGACCGGCCCGCACGCGGAGCTGTGGCGGGACCCCGCCTACCGGGCGGTTTTCGGCGACGGCACGGAGACCGCCGCGGCGCCGGCGGCGCGGCGTGCCGACGAACCCGCCTCCGGGCCGGCCGGGGGTGTCGCGCGGCGGGCCGCGCAGGAGCCGCCCGGCCGGGAGGCGGTCCGGTGACCGAGTACGGAACGTGGCGGCGCGTGTCCCGCGAAGGTCGCCGCTTCCTGCGCGAACGGCCCCGCCCGCTGCGCAGGCTCGCGCTCTGGTCCCTGCTGGAGTCCGCGCACACCTTCCTCGGCGGCTACGCGGTGGCCCGCGCCCTCGACGACGGTTTCCTCGCCGGCCGTACCGGTACGGGCATCGGCTGGCTGGCCGTGGCCGGTGCGGGAGCCCTGCTCGGCGCGCTCGCCCTGCGGGGCGTGTTCGGCGGGCTCGCGGACCTGGTCGAACCGCTGCGGGACGGTCTGGTGCGGCGCTCGGTGCGCCAGGCGCTCGGGCGGGCCGTGGCCGATCCCGGGCGCGCCGGTGACGCGGGCGCGGTCTCCCGACTGACGCAGCAGACCGAGATGGCCCGGGACTCCTTCGCCGGACTCGTCCTGGTCGCCCGTTCGTTCGTCTTCACCGCCCTGGGCGCACTGCTCGGGCTGGCCGCGCTGGCTCCCGTCCTGCTGGTCCTCGTGCTGCCCGCCCTGCTCCTGGGCACGGCCGGGTTCCTCGCCACGCTGCACCCGATGGCGCGCGTGCAGCGGGCGGCGCTCGACACCGACGAGGCACTGTCCGCGCGCACCGCCGAACTGGCGTCCGGGCTGCGCGACGTCGTCGCGTGCGGCGGCGCGGCGAGCGCCGGAGCCGGGGTGGAGCGGCTGATCGCCGAGCAGGAGCGGCTCACCGTCCGGCTCGCCCGGTGGACCGCCCTGCGCACGCTGGCCCTGGGCGTCGCGGGCCGGCTGCCCGTCGTCGTACTGCTCGCCGCGACGCCCTGGTTGCTCGGGCGCGGTGTGAGCACGGGCGCGGTGGCCGGGGCACTCACCTATCTCGTGCAGTCGCTCCTCCCGGCCCTGGACGCGCTGATGACGGCCCTGGGGGCGGCGGGCACCCGACTGCTGGTGGTACTGGACCGGTTCTGCGATCCGCATCCGGGGACCGCGAAGCGAACCCCGCGAGCAGGGGCGGGGACGGAGACGGGGGCGGGAACGCCCGCCCCGCCGGCCGCCCCCGTCCCTGTCCCCGTCCCCGTCCCGGTCCCTTCGCCCGCGTTCCCGCCCGCCGTCGAACTGCGTCGGGTCCGCTTCGCGTACGGTCCCCGCGCGGAGCCGGTGATCGACGGCCTCGACCTGGTGGTCGGGTCCGGCGAGCACCTGGCCGTGGTGGGGCCGAGCGGCATCGGCAAGTCCACGCTCACCGCGCTGATCGCCGGACTGTTGCCGCCCGGCGACGGCACCGTACGGGTCGCGGGCGCGCCCGCGCGCGGCGCCCCGGGGTCCGGCCCCGACGTCCGCCGGACCCTGCTTCCCCAACAGGCTTACGTGTTCACCGGAACGGTCCGGGAGAACCTGACCCACCTGTGCCCCGACCGGGTGTCCGGGGCGCGGGTGGAGCGGGCCGCGGCCGCCCTCGGCGCGGACGGGCTCGTGGCCCGGCTCGGCGGGCTGGACGCGACCGTCGACCCGGGCCGGCTCTCCCAGGGCGAGCGCCAGCACCTGGCCCTCACCGCCGCCTACCTCTCCCCCGCCCCCCTGCTGCTGCTCGACGAGGCCACCTGTCACCTCGACCCCCGGACCGAGGAACGTGCCGAACGGGCGCTCGCGGAGCGCCCCGGCGCCCTGGTGGTGGTGGCCCACCGGATCTCCTCCGCCGTCAGGGCCGACCGGGTCCTCGTCCTCGACGGGACCCGGGCGGTGTGCGGCACGCATGCGGAGCTCCCGGCCAGGTCGCCCCTGTACCGGGATCTGGTGGGCCTGTGGAACGCGCGCGGGTGAGGCGCGCACGGTCGGGCGGATCGCCCGTCGGGGGTGCGGGGTGGGGAGGTCGGGCCGGCGGCTCAGACCCAGCCGGCCCGCCGGGATATCCGGATGGCGTCGATCCGGTTGCGGGCGCCGGTCTTCCGTGTCACGGCGGCCATGTAGTTGCGCACGGTTCCGCTGGCGAGGTGCAGCGCGCGGGCGATCTCCGCGACCGAGTCACCCTCGGCGGCCCGGGCCAGGACGCTCAGCTCGCGCGGGCTGAGCGGCATCGGGTCGGCCTCCATGAAGGCGGAGGCGAGCGTGGCGTCGATGAAGCGTTCCCCCGCGGCGACCTTTCCGATGGCCCGGACCAGCCGGTCGGGCGAACCGTCCTTGTCGACGTAGCCGAGCGCCCGCGTCCGGAAGGCGCGGCTCAGCGTGCCGGGCATGTCGGCCCGGGCGAGTACGAGCAGGGGTGCGGGACAGTGGGGCAGCAGGCGGCCCGCGTCGGTGTCGGTGTCGGCGAGGAGGGCCGCCGACACCTCCGGACAGTCGAAGTCGACGACCGCCACGTCGGGTCGTAAGAACTCCGCCTGGCGCGCCGCGGCGCGCCAGCCGGAGGAGGTGACGTCGAAGTCGCCTTCGGATCTCAGCAGAGCGGCCAGGGCGGACCTCACCAGGCACACGCTGTGCAGTACCAGGACCTTGGTCATCGGGGTTCCCCTCGGGTGACGAGCGATCAGCACCAAGCGGCTGCCCAGCTACCGCCGTGGGGGAACGTCACGGCGGGAGGCGTACGGGGGCGCGTGGCCGAAGCCAGGCGCTCCTCCAGTTCCACCCCCGGGCGACCGGTGGCCGTCCCACCTCGGCGGGCGTCCCGGAAGCGCCGTGCGGGGCCTCGACGGGCCAACATCCGGACGGGCTGATTCCGCGCGCATTCGGCGGGATCCGCCCGTCGGGCGCGGGAGGTGGCGCGCCGTGGGGGCGGCGTGTGGCGGGGCCAACCGGGGTGCCGCGTTCGGGAGTCGGGTTTCGGACGACGCTCAGCGGCCACACGGACAAGGAGCGACGGACCACGAGGAGAGGAAGCACACCCATGACGACGATGGCCCTTCTGATCGCCCCCATGGTGCTGGCCCTGCTGCTCGTCCACCGCAAGGGCGGACACCGTGCCCGCCACCGGGCGGGCCGGTTCTGAGCCGTGTACCGGCCCGCCCGGGTCGGCACCACACACGAGCGGAAGCGAGGTGAGCGCGGTGTCCATGCGTGCGAAGGGGTGGGCCAAGTCCTTCCCGGTGCACAGAGGGGTGCGCGAGGCCCGCCGGTGGACCGGCGAGCACCTGGACTCCCTGCGGTGGACGGCCGACGCCCCGGACACGGCCCATTCCGTCCTGCTGACGGTTTCGGAACTCGTCACCAACGCGCACGTCCACGCCCACAGCAGCGCCCGGTTGGTGCTGACGTGGGACGGGCAGTGCCTGCACGTCAGCGTCGCCGACAGCGACCCGAGCCTGCCCGCCCCGCGCGTCGCCTCCCGGGAGGCGACCTCCGGACGGGGGCTCGCCATCATCGACGCCCTGGCCGACGCCTGGGACGCCCATTCCTTCCACGGCGGCAAGACCATCACCGCCTGCTTCCACCCCCGCCTGACGCCCGCCCCGCACGCCGGGGCGGGCCAGGGCCCGGCGGAGTGAGCTCCCCGCGCCCCGTACGCGCGGTCATCCCCTCGGCGCGTCCTCGGATCCCCGCCGGGGGGACGTGTCGAGGGCCGGCTCCGGTTCGTCCGTCCTGATCTCGGGCTCCAGTCCCTCCCCGAGCGCGGTACGGCGGCGTCCGGCATCGGCCCGCCACGCCTCGAAGACCAGCGTCGTGGCGGTGACCACCACGAGGCCGAGGAGCCAGCCCCCCACGACGTCACTGACCCAGTGCACGCCGAGCGCGACCCGGGTGTAGCCGACCCCGAGGACGCTCGTCACCGCCAGCGCCCACGGCAGGAACCGCCAGGCGGGCGGCACCAGCGGGAGCAGGACGAGGAGCAGCACCGCGCAGGAGACCATGGCCGTCATGGCGTGCCCGGAGGGGAAGGAGAAGCCCGGCGCGTGGGAGACGGGGTCGGGCAGGTGCGGGCGCGCGCGTTCCACGACGTTCTTGGTGAGGAACCCGATGAGGGCGCCGGCCGTGGCGGTGACGGCCGCCCAGGTGGCCAGGCGCCACGCGCGGCGCCGCAGCAGCCATATCACCAGGAGGGCCACGAGCAGCCGCATGGTCACCGGGTCCCACAGCACGCCGGTGAGGAACTCCAGCACGCGCACCCGGTCCGGGTCCTCCAGGGCGGCCCGGTGGAGCCGTTCGGCGGTGTCCCGGTCGAGGCGGTACAGCGGCGGCCACCGGGATTCGACGAGCACCAGGGCGAGGACGAACGGCACGCTCACGGCGATGGTCGCGGCCACCGTCAGCACGAGCCTCGTCCCGAAGGCCGCGTCGGGCCCGGATCGTCCGGTCAGGAACGCGCGGACCGCTCGGCGTCGGGAGCGGGGGCCGGGTCCGGGGCGGGGCGGGAGCTGTGCCATGGGTCTGCGACTTTCGATCGGGGACGTTCGGACGGGAACGGGCGGCGGGATCAGACTCCGGGGTCCTGCGCGACGGGCTCGCGCACACCGGCCCGTACGGCTTCCAGTTGGGCGGAGAAGGCCAGGCCCAGGAAGAGGGCCAGCGAGGTCAGGTAGGACCACAGCAGTAGCGACACGAGCGCGCTGAGCGGCCCGTACACGCTGGTGAAGGTGCTGCTGGCGCCGACGTACAGGCTCAGCGCCCAGGTCGCCGTGATCCACAGGACGAGGTAGACGACGGCGCCGAAGGCGAGCCAGGTGTAGCCGGGCTGGTCACGTCGGGGCGCGAGTCGGAAGATCGCGCTGGTGGCCAGCACGGCCAGCAGCACGCCGACCGGCCAGCGCAGGACGTCCCAGGCGCGGATGGTGGTCGGCCCGAGGTGGTAGACCTCGGCGAAGGCGTGGGTGAGGTCGGCGCCGAGAACGGTGAGGACGAAGCTGAGGCCGAGGGGAAGACCCGCGAGCGCCGCCATGACGACACCGCGGGCGTACTTGTGCAGGAAGGGCCGGTCGCGTTCGTTGCCGTATATGCGGTTGGCGCCGCGCTCGACCTGGCACAGGCTCGTGGTGACGTTGACGAGGGAGAAGAGCAGGCCGAGCCAGAGCGCGGCCTGGCCGCCGTCCCCGGCGTGCCGGCGGCTCTCGCGCAGGGCCTCGTCGATCACCTCCCGGCTGGGCCCGCTGGTGATCCGTCCGATCGTGAGCTCGGCCACCCGGCCTATGTCCTCGGTGTGCAGGACGCTGGACAGGCCGATGGCGGCGATGGCCAGCGGCACGATGGACAGGACGGTCTGGAGGGCGAGGGCGCGGGAGTGGCTGAAGCCGTCCGCGTAGCGGAAGCGCACGAAGGAGTCGCGGGCCAGGCTCCAACCCCCGTAGCGGCGCAGGGCGGCCCAGGCCTCGTCCCCGGACAGTTCCTCCCCCACCACGTCGCGTCTCTGCGGTACCCGGGTCGCGGTTCCCATCGGCTTCCTGACTGTGTGGTTCCGGCGCGCGGAGCGGCGGAGAGGGGCGGAGTTCAGTGGTGGGTGGGGCGGGGGCGGGCGTGCCCGCCGGCGTGGACGCCGCGTCGTTCGTGTGCGGCGAGCGCCGCGTGCGCGTCACGGGCGTCGGGCGCGGCGTGCGCCGCGCGGTCGCGCGCAACCGTTCCCGGGGCCCCGGGCAGGCGGACCCGCAGGGCGCCCGGTTCCACCTCGGCGAGGAGGCGGGAGCCCTCCGCCATGGTGTCGCCGTCGACCTCCCGGGGCTGCGCCCCGGCGAAGGTGATCTCGATCCGCCGGGCGCTGAAGTATTCCAGGGACCCGCCGGCCACCGTCCGACCGCCGGCCGGCGCGCGGGCGGACCCGTCGTCCGCGGGGGCGCCCCCGCGGACCACCCGGGAGGCCAGGTGCCCGGCGGCGGCGAGCCAGCCCGCGGCGCCCCGGGGGTCGAAGAGCACGACCTCCAGCAGCCCGCTGTCCGGCCGTGCCCGGGGCAGGAGTTCGAGGCCGCCCTGGAGGGCGCCGACGTTGCCGATGACGACCATCCGCGCCCGGCGGCGCCGGACCCGGCCCCCGTCCAGCCGTACCGACAGCCGCATGCCGGGGTCTCCCAGGTGGCGGGCGCCGGACAGGACGTAGGCCGCCCATCCCAGGCGGGCCTTGAGGGCGGGCGAGGTGTCGCGGACGGTCGCGGCGTCGAAGCCGGCGCCCGTCATCACCGTGAACCGCGTCGACGGCAGGTCGTCGCCGCTCACCCGTCCCACGTCGATCGGGAAGTCGCCGCCGGCGAGGGCCCCTTCGAGGGCGTCCCTCGGGTCCAGGGGCAGGTCCAGGTTGCGGGCGAGGAGGTTGCCCGTCCCGCAGGGCACCAGTGCCATCGGGACGCCGGTGCCCGCCACGACGTCGGCGCAGGCGCGGACCGTGCCGTCCCCGCCGCAGACGACGACCAGGTCCACTCCGGGCTCGGCGCACTCCTCGGGCAGGGTCCCGCAGGGCTGTTCGACGGAGGTGTGCGTCCACCGTTGCTCGGTGTACCCGTGGCGTCGGAGGTCGAGCCTCACCTGCTCGGCCAGGTCGTCGCCGCAGCCGTGCGGATGGCGGACCACGACCGCCGTCCGTCCCGGACCGCCCTCGCCGGCCCCTCCCTCCCGGGCGCCCGGAACGGCGGCGTCTGAGGCGGGCACGGAGGTGTCGGCGGAGGTGTCGGCGGTCGATCCGGGGATCGCCGGGAGGACCGTGGCCGGGCCGTCCTGCGGTCCTTCGTCGGCGTCACGGGTACGGCCGGCCAGGAACACCGCGCCGACGACGAGCAGCGTGGCGACGCCGTTGAGCAGGCCGCCCGCCACGTCGGACGGGTGGTGCATGCCCCGGTACATCCGGGACAGCCCGACCGCCGGCGGGACGAGCGCCAGTACCGTCGCCGCGACGTACCGCCAGGGTCCGCGGACCCGGGTCCACACCAGCACCGCGAGCCCACCGAACAGGGCGACGGAGGCACCGACGTGGCCGGACGGGAAGCTGGACGTGGGCGGCGCGCCGTCCAGGCGGGGCACGTCGGGCCGGGGGCGTTCCACGCACATCGTCACGGCCAGGAAGACCGCCGACTGCACGGCGACCGAAGCGCCCAGGAAGACGGCGTCCGCCCAACGCGGGGTGCCGGGCAGCACCAACAGGGCGACGACGCAGAGCAGCGTCACGCCGACGATCCCCTCCGTCGAGGCGATGATCGACAGCCACTCCGTGGCGGAGTCCGCCCACGGGGTCCGGTGCGCGGCGAACGCGTCCGTGACGCGGTCCTCGGTCGACAGCAGCCGCCGGGCCACCGGCGCCCCGGTCACGAACAGGCCCAGTGCCACCATCGCGGCGAACTGGGCCGGTACGAGCCACAGGAGCCGGGTGCGTCTCGCGGCGGTGCCGCTTTCCGTCGTCATGGCGACCTTGTTGCCCGTGACGGCCCGTTGATGCGCGCGGGGTGCGGCGGACCGTGGCCGTAGTCCCGGCGGCGTTCACGACCGGACCACCCCCGATGTGACCGGCGTCACGAGGTGCCGGTGTCACGTCCGTCGCCGCTCCCCTGTCCCTCCTGCGGACCGTCCGGCAAGGCGAGCGAAGGGATCACCAGGATGAAGACCGTCATCGTGTGCGTCTCCGTGTCACACGGCAATACGCGCCGCGTCGCCGACGCCATGGCCGGGGTGCTGGGTGCGGAGGTCGTCACCCCCGAGGAGGTCGACGTGGGGGAGTTGGCCGCCGCCGACCTCGTGGGGTTCGGCTCGGGCGTCTTCCTCGGCAGGCTCCACCCGCGACTGACCGAACTCGTGACGACGCTGCCCGCCGGGCGCGGCCGGGCGTTCGTGTTCGCCACCAGCGGGCTCCCCGAGCTGCCCCCGGCGCCCTTCACCCGCCCCTTGGTCCGGCGTCTCGAAGCCAGGGGATTGCGGGTGGAGGGGAGCTTCTCGTGCCGTGCGTTCGACACCTGGGCCCCGTTCAGGCTCGTCGGCGGCATCAACAAGCGGCGGCCGGACGCCGGTGACCTGGGCGCCGCGCGGGCGTTCGCCGAGCGGCTGCGGGACGGGAGGGGACCGGCGTCCTGACCGAGGGGGCGGGTCCCCGCCTCAGCGTTCGGGACGTGTGCCCGACACCGGATCGGGGGCCTCGGCGCCCCCGCCGGCCCGGATCGCGGTCAGGGCCTCCTCGTGGAGGGCCGCCAGACCGGCTTCCGGGAGCGGGACGGGGCTGCCGGTGAGGGTGTACCACTCCCACGCCCCCGTGTACTGGACGGTGAGCACGGCACGGCCCGCGCCGTCGTCCTCGGTGGCGAGGGTCAGTTCGCCGGTGATGACACCGACCTCGTCGGTCATCGCCCCGCCGGGCCCGGCCGTGACGAAGCCGACCAGGCGCACGCCCGCCTCCGGCCTGTTCCGGGGAGCGGGGACGGTCCGCGTGTGTTCCTGCTGCTGTTGTCCGGTCATGCCCTACCGCATGCCCAGTTTCGTCCGCGCGAGCCCTCCGCCGCCCCAGGAGTGTCGTCCCGGGACGCGGCTGTCACCCGTACGGATCAGGACGTCGTCCCGCCGTCGAGGTGGCGTTCCAGCCAGGTCGCCGCGGCGCGCCGGTAGGTGCGGCGGTTGTCCGCCCGCAGGAAGTCGTGGCCCTCGTTGCGGAGCACCAGCAGTTCCGCGGGCAGCCCGCGTTCCCTGGCCGCCCGTACGAACTGCTCGGATTCGGTGAGGGGGACGTTGGTGTCGTGCTCGCCGTGGACCGCCAGTACGGGGACCCGCAGCTCGTGGACGCGGCTCATCGGGGAAAGGTCGTGGAGCAGTTCCCGGTCGTGTTCGGGATGGCCGTACTTGGCGGCCGCGGACCGGGCGATCCACGGCTCGGTACCGGCGAAGAACGTCGCGAAGTCCGACATCCCGCAGACGGCGACGCCCGTGCGGAACAGGGCGGGGTGGCGGACCAGCGAGGCCATGGTGAGGTATCCGCCGTAGGAGCGGCCCATGACGCCGAGCCGCAGCGGGTCGGCGTACCCGAGCGAGACGACGTGCGCGGCGCAGTCGGCGACGTCGTCGATCGCCGCGAACCGGCCGGTGCCGAGGTCCGCGTCGACGAAGGAGCGTCCCCAGCCGGACGAGCCGCGGACGTCGGGGGCGAAGACGTCCAGGCCCCGGTCGAGGAGCTCGTGGTAGAGCGGGTCGAACACCGGTCGTTCCTGTTCCTCCGGCCCGCCGTGGAGGTGGATCACGCACGGGCCGGGCCGGCCCGGATCCCGGTCCGGGCAGCGGTAGTACCAACCTCCCAGCGTCAGTCCGTCCCGGGCCCGGCAGCGCAGGGGCACCGGGCGGACGGGGGGACGGCCGGGCGGGGCCGCGTCCTCGTCGCGTGCCGACCAGGGGGTGCGCAGGGGCGGGGTGCCGCCTTCCAGTTGCCACACACCGGGTCGTCGCGCGGAGCCCGACAGGGCCGCGAACACCGTGCCGCTGCCGACCGCGGCCAGCCGGGTCACCACCTCGTGGGGCAGGTCCGGGCGCAGCAGGTGCGGGCCGATGTCGCTCTCCTCGCCGGGGGCGTCGGAGGTGGGCAGGCCGATGCCCTCCGGTTCGCCGGCGCCCTGGGCGTTCCACACGAGGAGGGCCCACCGTCCGTGGTCGGGGAGGGTCAGCAGGTCGAGGTCGGAGTCCTCGCGGCCGGCCGCGACGCGGACGTCCCCGCCCGCGCCGTCCTCGTCCACCCGAACCCTCAGGAGGGCCGCGTGTTCGCGTTCCGCGTCGCTGCGCAGCCACAGGGTGCGGGCGTCGGGCGAGAACCGGCCGATCCACGGGTCCCCGTCGGCGACCCGCAGCGCGAAGGTGGTCCGGCCGGACGAGGTGTCCAGGACGCGGCCCTCGCGGTGGCCGCGCGGGCCGCGGCGCAGGAGCGCGAACCGGCCGTCCGCGCTCAGGTCGCACACGCGCAGCGAGGCGGCTCCCTGTTCGGCGAACAGCAGGACCGGGGCGTTCGTGCCGTCGGGGTCGATGAGGTAGGCGGCCAATGCGCCGCCGTCGGTCGTGCGGGCGAGGGTGACGGCGAGGGCGGAGCCGTCGCGGCTCCAGCACCCGAGGTGGGCGGAGCCGCCCGTCTCCGCCCCGGCGAGGACGCGGCGGCCGGTCCCGTCGGGGCGCACCACCAGGACCCGGGTGTGTTCGCCGCCGCCGGGGGCGCAGGTGTACGCGATCCACCGTCCGTCGGGGGACCACGACACCTCGGTCACCGGATCGGGGTCGGCGTCGAGGACGTGGGCCCCGGCGCCGCGGGCGGGCCCGCTCCACAACTGCGGGACCCCGGCCCGGTCGCAGATGAACGCCACGTGGTCGCCGGTGGGGTCGGCCGACGGGTACCAGCAGCCGTGGGCCGTGAGGAGCGTCGGCGGGTCGGCGTGGTGGTCGTCGGGCACCGGCACGGGCGCGGGGGCCGGTACCGGGACGGCCGGTACCGGAACCTCCCGTACGGGTGCTTCCGGTACCGGAACCGCCGCTGCGAGGGCCTCGGTTGTGGGGGCCTCCGTTGCCGTGGCCTCCGCTTCGAGGGCCTCCGTCGCGGGTACCGCCGGCGCTCCCGGGGCTCCGGGGTGGGCCGCCGGGGATTGCGTGCGCTCCAAGGGCATGGCCGCCTCTCCAGGGATTGCTCCCGCGACGGGCCGTCGCGGATCAGTGGACGCCGTGCGCCTGGAGCCAGAGCTCCAGCGAGGCCACCTGCCACAGCGTGTTGGCTCCGCGCTTGGCCCGGTGCCGGTCGGGTTCCGCCAGCAGTCGTGCGACGTGCCGCTGGTCGAAGATCCCGCGCCGGCGCGCCTCGGGCGCCGTCAGGGCGTCCCGTACGCGGGCCAGCACCGGCTCGGCCATGTGCCGGACCCCCGGGACCGGGAAGTACCCCTTGGGGCGGTCCACGACCTCGGGGGGCAGGATCTTGCGGCCGATGTCCTTGAGCACGGCCTTGCCGCCCTGCGCCAGCTTCAGCTCGGGCGGGCAGGCGGCGGCGAGTTCGACGAGCTCGTGGTCCAGGAACGGCACCCGGGCCTCCAGGCCCCACGCCATCGTCATGTTGTCGACCCGCTTGACCGGATCGTCGGGCATCAGGGCGTGGACGTCCATCCGCAGGGCCGCGTCGAGGGAGGTCTCGGCGCCGGGCGCGGCCATGTGGGCGCGTACGAAGTCCGTGGAGACGTCGGCGGCCGGCGCGGTGCCCGGGTGCAGCATGGCGGTGAGGTCGCGGTGCGTCCGGTCGAAGTACGCGTCGGCGTACGCGGCGGGCGCGTCCTCCCGGGTCGCCGCCGCAATCGGCGGGTACCAGTGGTAGCCGGCGAACACCTCGTCCGCCCCCTGGCCGCAGAGCACCACCTTGACGTCCTTGGCGACCTGCTCGGACAGCATGTGGAACGCCACCGCGTCGTGGCTGACCATGGGCTCGCTCATGGCGCCGATGGCGCCCTCCAACGCGGCGGGGAGCCGGTCGGAGGGGATCATGAACTGGTGGTGGTCGGTGGAGAAGGTGCGGGCGACGAGGTCCGAGTACCGGAATTCGTCGCCCTCCTCACCGTTCTCGGACTCGAAGCCCATCGCGAAGGTCGGGAGGCCCTCGCGCCCCTCCTCCGCGAGCAGGGCGACGATCAGGCTGGAGTCCAGGCCGCCCGACAGCAGCACGCCGACGGGGACGTCGGCGACCGTGCGCCGCCGGACCGCGGTGCGCAGTGCCTCGTGCACGGCTTCCCGCCAGAGCGCGGGGTCCGCGCCGAGCTCGGAGTGCCGGGTGTAGGAGGGCTGCCAGTAGCAGTGGTCCCGCTGGGTGCCGTCCGGCTCGATGACGCGGACGGTGGCCGGCGGGACCTTGCGCACGCCCGCCAGGACCGTACGGGGCGCGGGCACCGTGCCGTGCCAGCTCAGGTACTGGTGGAGCGCGGCCGGGTCGACGGACGTGTCGACTCCTCCGCCCGCCAGCAGGGCAGGCAGCGTGGAGGCGAAGCGGAGCCGGGCGGCGTCCCTGGTGACGTACAGCGGCTTGATGCCCAGGCGGTCGCGGCCCAGCACGACGCGGCCGGTGTGGTGCTCGACGACCGCGAAGGCGAACATGCCGACGAGGTTGTCCACGCAATCGCGGCCCCACTCGGCGTACGCCTTGACGAAGACCTCGGTGTCGGAGTCGGAGAAGAACCGGTGCCCCACGCCTTCGAGCCGCCGGCGCACCTCGCGGTGGTTGTAGACGCAGCCGTTGAACACCGCTGTGAGACCCAGGCGGGGGTCCGTCATGGGCTGGGCCCCGCGCTCCGACAGGTCGATGATCTTCAGTCGCCGGTGCCCCAGGGCGACCGCTCCCTGCGACCAGGCGCCCCGGCCGTCGGGGCCGCGCGGCTCCATCACATCGGTCATGCGTTCGACAGCGGCGAGGTCGGGGCGACCGCCGTCGAAGCGCACCTCACCGCTCAGGCCGCACACGGGGTGCCCGCCGATCGGTCGTCGTGCGGCGGCCGTCCTTCGACGGCCCTTGCCTCGCGGGGCCCCACCATGTCCGTCATTCCTCTCCGCTCCCGTGCCCTTCGCCCCGCGCCGTGTGCGGCGCGGCCGAACGGGCGATCGACTCAGGACGCGCCTGCCCGCCCACCTGTTCCTCAAGCCTCCCCCGTTCCGGCCCCACCCGCGACGGCACCACCGCGCGCGCCCCGCCCGCCGCCGAACCCACGCCGCCCCCGCCACGCCACCCGACCGGCCCACCGGCCCCCCTAGCGGCGCCTACAGTGGGAGGCCCGCCGTCACCTGCCGCGCCCCGCCGCGGGACCGTCGGCGCGAGAACCGGAGTGCAGTCATGGGCGACAGCGCCGTCGCGGCGTCCGACGGTGACGCGGACGCGCTCTTCGGCCTGGAGGAGCTACGGTCCGGTCCCGCGCGCACCCCGTCCGGCGGGGACGCCGCGCGAACCGCGTACGGGCCGCTCCACCGCGACTCCCCGGCCGCCCGCCGGCTGCTGGCCGTCCGGGAGATCCACGCGGAGCCCGCCGCCGCCGCGTCGCCCCGCGGCAGGGAGATCCTGGCCCGCTACCCGGACGCCCGGGTCATCGACGTGGACTCGCACTGGCGGATCCCCGATCTCCACGGCAACGAGGGCAACCTCGAACGCTGGGTCCGCGTCAAGAGCGAGGTCCTCGTCCTGGGCGAGAAGAAGACCCTCGCCACGCGCCCGAACGGCCGATCCGCCGACTGGATCGCCCCCGGCCCGTCCAACGGCTGCGCGATGGCCTGCGCGTACTGCTACGTACCGCGGCGCAAGGGCTACGCCAACCCGATCACCGTCTTCACCAACATCGAGCGGATCATCGCCCACCTCGATCGGCACATCACCCGCCAGGGGCCGAAGCGGGAGCCCAACCAGTGCGACCCGAGCGCCTGGGTCTACGACATCGGCGAGAACGGCGACTGCTCGGTGGACGCCCTGATCAGCGAGAACGTCGCGGACCTGGTGCGCGCCTTCGCGCACCGGCCCACCGCCAAGGCCTCGTTCGCCACGAAGTACGTCAACCCCGACCTGCTGCTCCTCGACCCGCGCGGCCGCACGCGGGTGCGCTTCTCCGTGATGCCGCCGGGCCACTCCCGGCTGCTCGACATCCGCACCAGCCCCGTGGAGCAGCGGATCGCGGCCGCCGCCGATTTCCTGGAGGCCGGGTACGAGGTCCACTTCAACCTGTCGCCCGTGGTCGTGCGGCCGGGGTGGGAAGCGGACTGGAGCCTGCTCCTGCGACACATGGACGATGTCCTTCCGCAGGCGGTCAAGCAGCAGGCGGCGGCCGAGGTGATCATGCTGACGCACAACCGGGACCTGCACGAACTGAACCTGGGCTGGCACCCCCGGGCGGAGGACGCCCTGTGGCGGCCCGACATCCAGCAGGCCAAGCGCTCCGAGAACGGCAGCTGGAACGTCCGCTACCGCAACGACACCAAGGCCGAGGCCGTCGACACCGTCCGGCGCCTGGTGGCCGCCCACGCCCCCTGGCTGCGGATCCGCTACGCGTTCTGACGCCGCCGGGCGCCCCGCACCCGGCCCGTCAGGCGTCGAGCGCCGCCAGGCCGTCCCGCCAACGGGCCGCGCGCTCCGCCCCGTCCTGCTCCCACCAAGGGGTGCCGCGTTCCCCGAGCGCGACCTTCGCGATCCGCACCCGGTCCCGGGCGGCGCGCTCCGCCCCGGGGTCGTCGGGCCGCCGCCCGGCGCCGGCCCCCCCACCGGGCGGCCCGCCGGGGCGGCGCCGCCGGGGCCCGGCCGGCCCCGGGCCGGGCC
>NZ_JBHVPG010000076.1:0-10894 GCF_042887545.1 Streptomyces sp. NPDC057939 | reverse complement strand
ACCGCCCGACGGGCCGCCATCAGGTGGACCCGCAGCCGGGCCCCGGCCTCCTCGGGCACGGCCGGGTCGGTGGCCCGCCAACGGCGGCCCCCGATGACGACGTACCGCCCGTCGGGGGTGAGCGGCGGCGGTGGCTTCGAGCTCACCGGGAGCGACTGCCCCCGCCGCCCCGGATCAACCCTCGGGCCGCCCGTCGGCGGGTGGCGGGCGGGGCGAAGACTAGGCCATCGCGAGCGCCCCGTACATCGCTTCGTACCCCGCGCGCATACAAACGCCACGGACGGGCACGCGACGCACACAAGGTGTGATTGGCGTAGAGAAGGAGTGCCCGTGCTGCCCAGCAAGGTGACCGACAGTGGCGTGCTGATCATCCGCCTGCGCGCGGACCTCGACATCGGCAGCCGCGCCACGGCCGCCTGGGACATCGACGACCTCCTCGCGGCCCACCGCGCCGCGCCCGTGGTCCTGGAGCTGTCCGGGGAGGCGCTGAGCCCCGCGGCCGTGAGCACCGTCGTACGGGCCCACCGCACCTGCCTCGGCGCGGGCGTGCCGTTGGCCGTGGTCGCTCCGGGCGGCGCCGAGGGGCGTCGCGCCCTGGAAGCGGGCGTCGGAGTGCCCGCACCTGACGTCCACGCCACCGCGGCGCAGGCCGTAGCCGCCGTCGAGGCCCTCTCCGCCCCGATCGGCGCGGCCGCGTAGTCCGGCGCGGCGCGCTCGCGCGTCCGCCCGCCCGCGCCCCCTCGGGCCGTCACCGCAGGACCGCCTTCGCGGAGTGCCGCGCGGGCGGCGGGCCTCGCGGGCCGGGCCGGCCGACCGGGCTACTGTGGGAACGTCCGTCACCCGTGAGCGGCAGATGAGGCTGGTGACCGTGTCGACATCGAGCCACGACATCTCGGGGGCGCCCTGCTGGGTCAGCCTGCTGGTGCGGGACCTCGGCTCCGCGCAGCGGTTCTACGGCGCCGTGCTCGGCTGGGAGTTCCGTCCCGCCCCCTTCGGTGACGACTTCAGCGTGGCGTTCCGGGACGGCGCCCCCGTCGCGAGCCTCGGCACCGTGACGGAGGTGTTCAACGTCCCGGCGGCGTGGACCCCGTACTTCGCCGTCCAGGACGCCGACGTCGCCGCCTCCCGGATCCGCGAGCGGGGCGCCACCATGGCCGTCGGCCCCCTGTCCTTCGGCACCGGGCGGGCGGGGCTGGCCGCCGACCCCGCCGGGGCCGTCTTCGGGCTCTGGGAGGGCGACGTGCTCCCCGACTGGTCCGTGGGCCGCGGCAGCGCCCCGGCCTGGCTGGAACTGCGCACGCGCGACGCGTTCGCCGCCGCGATCTTCTACGGGGAAGTGCTCGAATGGGCCGGCGAGCGGCCCGGCTGCTGCACCGTGTCCTACGAGCACGACCACGTCGTCCTGCGCCACGGTCGGGACACCATCGCCCGGATCCGCGGCGGCGCGCTGGAAGCGGCGCCGGACCCCGAGGTCCGTCCCCGCTGGCACGTCCACTTCCGGGTACCCGACCTGGAGGCGGCGATGGAGGCCGCCGGACACCTGGGCGGCCGGGCCGGTTCCCCCGTCGAGACCTCGCCGTCGAGCCGACGGGTCGTCCTCATCGACCCCGACGGGGCACCGTTCACCCTGGTCGCGCCCGGTAGGACGGCGCGCGCCGCGGGAGCCTGACCGGCCGGACCGGCCCGTCCGCCCGCCCGCCCGTCAGTGGTGGGCCGCGATGGTGCGGTTGATCCAGTCCTTGTACGCGGACACCGACGTCCAGATCCCGGGACCGCTCCCGCAGTGCGGGTCGACGGCGTAGTCGCCGTCGCCGGAGGTGACGCCGACCAGTTCCCAGCGACCGCCCACCCGCTGGACCTGCGGACCGCCCGAATCCCCGGAGCAGGCCATCGCGCCGCGGACCTTGCTGCTGGTGCAGAGCTCGCCCTTGCCGTTGATGTCCATGCAGTCCGACGTGGCGGTCCGGCGCGTGTCCAGCTCCTGGAGCCGGTCGGGGAACACCCACCGACCCGGCTCGGGGTCGTCCACCACGGTGCCGAAGCCGATCACCCGGGTGTCCGCGCCGACCTTGGGGGCGCTGCCCGCGATCCGCACCGGCTGTTCCCGGACGGGCCGGTCCAGTTTCAGCAGGGCGATGTCGTCGTTCGAGCGCTTGTCGCCGGCGGCGTCGAAGCCGGGGTGGACGACCTTGGCGACGATCTTGCGTACGGTGCCGCCCGCGTTGCGGTGATCACTGCCGACGCGAACCGTTCCGCTGGGGTGTGCCGGCATCACTTCCTGGGCGCAGTGCCCGGCCGTCACCACCCATTGCGGAGCGATCAGGGCCCCGCCGCACATGGCGTCCATGGAGCCCTCGCCGTCCCCCGGGGTCATCGGGATCGCCACCATGAACGGGTACGGCTCGGAGGAGTCCGTTCCGCGCACGATCGCCTGGGCTCCGGTGCCCGTCGCCGCCGTGTACAGCACGGCGACCGCTCCCACGGCCACCGCCCGGGTCAGCAGCCGGTGTCCCGGCCGGGGCCGGGCGGCTCGCTGTCGGTGCTGAGCGGGCAGAGGGGCGGAGACAGCCATGACGGGGACTTTCGAACGGGGGCGGGTGGATGATCGGACTGAGTGCTTCCGGTCGCGTTCCCTCTTCCCCGTTCACGGCGCGCTACACCTTCGGACAGCAGGTCACAGCCTGCGGTATGTCCCCGCCGCCCCGGAATCGACGTGCACCACGTGCCGGCCGACACGCACCACGTGGTGGTCCGCGCCGGCCCAGGAACCGGTGACGCCCTCGGCGTCCGCCAGCGGGGTCCAGACCTCCAGGAAGGTGCTCCCGTCCGGGTTGGTGCCCCGTTCGACGAGGTTCGCGCCCTCCCACCGGAGGGTGCCGGTGTCCTCACCGGGTTCGCCCGTGAGGTGGTGGAAGCGCACCTGCGAACCGTCGAAGGAGGTCGTACCGGCGAAGCCCCGGCTGTCGGCGTAGTACCGCCCGACCTGGAGCCACACCACCTCGCGGTCCTCGACGAGGGGTCCGCCGTCGCGGCTGATGCCGCGCCGGAGCCAGGCGCCGCGCTCGGGCGGCGGGACGCCGGGACCCATCGCCGGGCGGCCCGCCGGCTCAGTGCCCGTCACGGGTGGCGGGGTCGTCGTCCACGGCCAGGAGCGTCAGCGGTACGTTGCCCCGCACCGCCTGCGAATACGGGCAGACCTCGTCGGCCCGGTGCAGCAGGGGTTGCAGGTCCGCCGCCGCCCATCCGGGCAGGCTCACGGTGAGGGCCACCGCGAGGCCGTAGCCGGCGGGCGTGTCCGTGGTGCCGAGCCGTACCTCGCAGGCCACGTGCGCGGCCGTGGCGTCCGCCCCGTACTCGGCGGCGACCTCCGCGAACGCGGAGGTGAAGCAGGCGGCGAACCCGGCGGCGAACAGTTGCTCGGGATTGGTGGTGCCGGGCACCTTCTTGCGCGGCGGTGCCAGGCGCAGGTCCAGGCGCCCGTCGTCCGTGCGGACGGAGCCGGTGCGGCCTCCGACGGCGTGCGCGGTCGTTTCGTACAGGGTGCCGGTGAGTGGCACGGCCATGGCGTTCGGCCCATCTTGCTCGACGAGGACGCCGCCCGGGTGCGGACAGCGGTCGGCGCCGCTGGTGCGGCACCTCGCGCGTCGTCGTGCGTAACCGGGTACGGCGCATCTCGTCCGGGGCCGTGGATCCGGCCGCCGGAAAATCTAGCAACGTCGGACACCACCCGGGGACGGGCCGACGGTGACCTTCCTCACCCGCCGCCGGCCCGCCCGCGGCCCGGCCCGCGTGGCGGGGACGCGGGCCGGTGTCGACTGCGGTACGCCCCGGGGGGCATGCCCTCCCAGCGGGTGAAGGCGCGCACCAGTGCCGCCGCGCCGCTCAGGCCCACCTGCGGGGCGATCCGGTCCAAGGACAGCGTCGAGGTCTCCAGCAGGCGCCGGGCGCGGGCGTGGCGGGCGGCGTCGAGGAGCTCGCGCCACGACGTTCCCTCCGCCCCGAGGGCCCTGCGCAGGGTCCGGACGCTGAGGTTGAGCTCCTTGGCGGGCCCCTCGGGGCCGGCGTCCGCGAGCGCGGCGCGCTCCAGCCACCGCCGCACGCTCCCGGCCGTGGTCACCTCGGCGGACAGCCGGTCCAGGAGCCGGTCGGCATGGGCCCGGTGCAGGGCGTTGAGTTCCGGGTCGTAGAGGGGGCGGCGCCGGTCGAGGTCCTCGTTGCCCACCGTGATCGCGTGCTCCGGCGCGTCGAAGGCGACGGGGCAGCCGAGGACGCGGGCGTACGGTTCGGCCGCGCCGACGAGGGGATGGGCGAACGACACCGCCAGGGGCGCCCAGTCGTCGCCGGCGATCCAGCGGGCGGCCCGCACCATGCCGGCGAGGACCGCCTCCACCTGTTGGGGGTGCATGGCCCTCGGGTCGACGGTCGGTCGGTAGCGGATCAGGCTGTCGCCGGCACGCCGGTGCAGGGTCACCGTGCCCGCCTGGCTCACCAGGGGGTGGTAGCGCTCGGCCGCCAGCGCGGCGTCGGCCAGGTCGGCGCAAGTGAGGACGAGGTGACCCAGGACGTGCAGGCCTTCGGGCCGGATGCGGTCGCCCACGAGGAGCCCGGTGTGCGGTCCGGCGCCCGGGGCGCCGAGCACCGTGTCCCACAGGGCGCGCATCTCACCGAACGCCAGGCGGTCCGTGGGCGACGCCCAGGCGGGCTCCCCGGCGCCGTCCGCCGAGGCGCCGAGGACGGCGAGGGCGTAGCTCGCGGTGACGGAGGGCGGCTCGCTGGTGGACACGGCCGCCAGTCAATGCGGGCGCACCAGCCCCGTCAACACCGTGGGAGGGGGGAGCCGGTCGGGAGGGTCAACGGATTGGCCGCCCGGGTCAATGACGTGGCGCCGGTCGGCTCCTATCGTCGCCCCCGGAACCCGGGGAAGCGTACTGCCCTGACCACCGCCGCGTCGCGCCGCCGACCGCGGCCGCCCCCGGAGGAATGCACCGTGATTCTCTTCCTGCTCCCCGCAGGCGACTACGACCCGACCGAGGCCGCCGTGCCCTGGGCCGCGCTGCGGGACGCCGGCTTCGAGGTGCGGTTCGCGACCCCCGGTGGGGAGGTGGCCCTCGCCGACCCCCGGCTCACGGACCTCGGCTTCTCCTGGCTTTCGCCCTGGCTGATGACCCGTCGCGCCGAGCTGGCCGCCTACCGGCGCCTCACCGAGGACCCCTGGTTCCGCTCCCCCTCCTCGTACGGGGAGGTCGATCCGGACGCGATCACGGGCCTGTTCGTACCCGGCGGTCACGCGACGGGCATGCGGACGCTGCTGGAGGACGCCACCGCCCAGCGGTTGTTCGCCCGGATCTTCACCCGGGGGCTGCCCGTGGGCGCCGTGTGCCACGGCGTACTGCTCGCCGCCCGGGCCGAGGATCCCGCCACCGGACGCTCGGTCCTCCACGGTCGGCGGACGACCGCGCTGACGTCCTTGCTGGAGTTGACCGGCTGGAACCTCACCCGGCTCTGGCTGGGGCGCTACTACCGCACGTACCGCACGACCGTGCAGCAGGAGGTCACCGCGGCGCTCGCCGACCCGAGCCACTTCCGCGCCGGACCGCCGCTGCCCGTCCGCGACACCGCCGCCCGGCCCGGACGCGGCTTCACCGTCACGGACGGCAACTACGTCTCCGCCCGCTGGCCCGGCGACTGCCACCGCCTGGCCGCGGACTACCTGTCCCTGGTCCGCGCCCACGCGGCGGGAGCGGCGCGCCCGACCGGTTGAATCCGGCCCGTGCCCCGGGCACCGGTGGGTCGGCGTCCCGCGACCGGATCCCCGAATGCCGCAGCGGCCCGTCGTCCGGGTCCTGCGTGCGGGTACCGCCGGATTTCCTGCCGTGACACTCAGGGTTCGCAACGGCCGGATTTCGCGTTGACGAATTTCGATCTGGGGACTGCCTTCGCACCGCCATCGCCATCGACGAGCACCTCCCCGGGCTTCAGCGATGCAAGCTGATCCGCAGCGAAGGACAGCTCGCCGTCCAATCCCCGGCCTCGGACCGACCCATCGATGGTCACCGTGTATTCACCCCCACCTGCTACGCCCTGCAAGGTGTCTTCGGTGACGCTCCACCCCTGCGGAACCGAGAAGAGTTCCAATTCTGCGAGCGACCCTCTCATTGCGTCATTGATGATCGCCCACCGCGATAGGTCCACTTTCCCGGCTTCATGACTGAAGACGGACAAGTGCACGACATCGTAATCCGCGCACGGAGCGATCAGCACACCAGCGCCACCGGTCCGGTTCCGCTCGACTGCCAGGATCGCATGAGGCGCGGGACGACATCCAACCGCCAGGGCGGCCAGGAGCGGCACGACCGCCAACGTAGCGACCATTCGTCGAAACATCTTCCGATCCATTCATCACCCCTTTCAGAAATATGGCTTGAAGTCGGCGCATCAACCTGTACCAGAACCCATTCGAGGCAAAATTCGGAGCGGACACAGAATGGGCCCACTGTCGCGAAAGTCCTGCCTCATGTCGCTCCAGATCCTCCCCAAACTTGTTCGCTATTTCGGGTCCTGAATGTGCGCGAATTCTTTCACACCCATCGAATTCTTCCTTGAGAGGTTCCCACCAAAGCTCTCCTCGCTGCCGGGATAGGAGGGAACATCCCCGATCATGATCGGCTGGTCACCGGCCGGCGAAGAGCCCGGCATCGTCCGGGCGGCAGCCTCTCGGGACGGGAGGAAGCTGGAGCGACGCCGGAATCCACGGCGGCGGGAGAGGGGTCGACGGCGGGGGAGGCTTGGGCCCCGCCACAACCGTATTGCTTCATGGGGCAGTTGAGGGGTCTACCCTCGTAGAGGGAGGGCTTGTAGCTGCTGCCGTAGTTCGCTCGGGCGCCGGACCGGGCCGCCGAGTTGGCCGAGCCACTGCCCGGCCGATCGTCGCCCGGACGGGGTGCGTGGCCCGGGGTGAAGTTGCGGCAGGTGGCACAAACACGCGTGGGGCAGTCGAGTTCCGCACACGGGCCAGCGGGATCGGATGTACTCACCGGGCTGTTGTCCGCGTAGCCGTACGCGTTGAGGAACTGGCCGGAGTCCAGGACGAGAACCGGGTCCACGCTGAGGAAGGTGCCCGTGCGCGGGTCGTATTCACGGGCGCCGAGGACGGCACCCCCATCAATTGTCCGCGGCCGTGGTGTCGGGGACAAGGCCCCAGGACCCGCGACCGCGACCATGGCGACGATCGGACGTGTGGCCCCCGAGGTGGAGAAGCCGGGTTGCCGGGGGGGGGCGGCGTACCGGTGCCACCCGGGCGGGCGGGGCGGGCGGTCCCGTTCGGCCGAATCCGACCCGGGCACACACGCGCGTCCCGTGCTTATGTTCGTTCATGGATATCTCCGCAGGACGTCCGTACCCCCTCGGCGCGACCCACGACGGCTCGGGAACGAACTTCGCGCTCTTCTCCGACTGCGCGCAGAAGGTGGAGCTCTGCCTGATCGGCGAGGACGGCGGCGAGCACCGGATCGCGCTTCCGGAGGTGGACGGCGGCGTGTGGCACGGCCGGGTGTCCGGCGTCGGCCCCGGGCAGCGGTACGGCTACCGCGTCCACGGGCCCTGGAACCCCGGCGAGGGCCTGCGGTGCAATCCGGCCAAGCTGTTGCTCGACCCCTACGCTCGGGCGATCGACGGCCAGATCGACGGCGATCCCTCCCTGAGCGGGCACTCCGACGCGGACCCGGACCGTCCGGACGACCGCGACAGCCTGGGACACGTCCCGCTCGGCGTGGTGACGGGCGGGGAGTTCGACTGGGAGGGGGACCGCCCTCCGGGCCACGCGTTCCACGACTCGGTCATCTACGAGGCGCACGTGAAGGGGCTGACCTTCCGCCATCCGGAGGTTCCCGAGGAGCTGCGGGGCACGTACGCAGGGGTCGCGCACCCGGCAGTCGTCGGGCACCTCCTGGCGCTCGGCGTCACCGCCCTCGAACTCATGCCGGTGCACCAGTTCACCCAGGACGGCTTCCTCACCGACCGGGGCCTTTCGAACTACTGGGGCTACAACACCATCGGCTTCTTCGCCCCCCACCACGCCCACGCGGCCGGGGGGAGCCTCGGCGGCCAGGTCGACGAGTTCAAGTCCATGGTCAAGGAGCTGCACCGGGCGGGCATCGAGGTCATTCTCGACGTGGTCTACAACCACACGGCCGAGGGCAACGAGCAAGGTCCCACCCTGTCGTTCCGGGGGATCGACAACCCCTCCTACTACCGCCTGGTCGACGACAGCCCCGCCCACTACTTCGACACCACCGGGACCGGCAACAGCCTCCTGATGCGGCACCCCGCCGTCCTCCAGCTGATCATGGACTCGCTCCGGTACTGGGTCACCGAGATGCACGTGGACGGCTTCAGGTTCGACCTCGCGGCCACCCTGGCCCGCCAGTTCCACGACGTCGACAAGCTCTCCGCCTTCTTCGACATCGTCCACCAGGATCCGGTCATCAGCCGCGTCAAGCTCATCGCCGAGCCCTGGGACATCGGGGAGGGCGGCTACCAGGTCGGCAACTTCCCCGCCCTGTGGAGCGAGTGGAACGGGCGTTACCGCGATGCCGTCCGCTCCTTCTGGCGGGGGGACGAAGCCTCCCTGCCCGAGTTCGCCGCCCGCATCGCCGGCTCCGCCGACCTGTACCAGTCGGACCGCAGGCGCCCCCGGGCCGGCATCAACTTCATCACCGCGCACGACGGTTTCACCCTGCGCGACCTGGTCTCCTACAACGAACGCCACAACGAGGCCAACGGGGAGGACGGCCGCGACGGCGACGCCGACAACCGCTCGTGGAACTGCGGTGCGGAGGGCCCCAGCGACGACGAGGGGATCCGCCTCCTGCGGGCACGGCAACAACGCAACATGATGGCGACCCTCTGCCTGTCCCTGGGCGTGCCGATGCTCGCCCACGGGGACGAGCTGGGCCGCACGCAGAACGGCAACAACAACGTCTACTGCCAGGACAACGAACTCGCCTGGGTGGACTGGGACCTGGGCCCGGAGGACATCGAGCTGCTCGCGTTCACCCGCAGGGCCCTGGCCCTGCGCCGCGCCCAGCCCGTCCTGCGCCGACGGCGCTTCCCGCAGGGCGCGCCCACGGACGCGGCCGCGCCGGTCGCCGACATCGTCTGGCTCGGCCCGGACGGCACGAGCATGACCCCGGAGGAATGGGACCGGGCCGACGCCCGCAGCGTCGGCGTCTACCTCTGCGGGGACAACCTCACGGCGGACGGCGGCGAGGGAGCCGCCGCGCGACCGGACTCGCTGCTGCTGATGTTCAACGCCTCGGCCGAGGACACGTCCTTCCGGCTGCCGCCCGCCGCCTACGGGGAGACCTGGACGGTGGCCCTCGACACGGCCCTCGACGGTGACGACGCGCAGGACGAGACGGAGATCAAGGCGACGGCGACCACCGTCCTGACCTCCCGCAGCATGCGGGTGCTGCGCCGCCCGGCCAGGAAGCCCTGACCGCGGGCGCGCGGCGGCGCGCGCGGTGGGCACGGCGGGCGCGGGCGGGTGCGCTCGGTACCCCCGTGCGCGCCGCCCCTACTCGTACGTGCCGTCGTCCGGGCCGTCCGGGCCGTCCGGTCGCACGTGGATCACGTGCATCGCGGCCTCCTCCGCGCCGGCCGCGCCGCCGTCGATGCCGTGGTCCCGCGCGACGAGTTCCTTGGTGGTGTTCGCGTGCGCGCCCTCGTCCGGAGCGGTCAGTCGGCCCGCGCGCACCGTGCCGGTCTCCTCGTCCCACAGTTCTCCGTCGCCCCCGGGCAGGTCTCCCAACCCGTCGCCCGGATCCTGGCCCGTCTCGGGGACCTCCTGGGCCAGCCGCCGGTCGAGGGACTCGCCCTCGCGCTGCTCGGCGGCGGTCGTGCCGTACTTCGTCACGCCCAGCGGCTTCTCCGGCGGCGAGTAGCCCTCGTCCAGCATGTCGTCGTACGTCCGCTCCCCCACGGCGTTCTGCAGGTCGAGCGGTGCGGCGTCCGCCTGATCCTCGGTGTCGCCCGTCGGCTGGTACACGTCGTCCGCCATCTGTTGCTCGTCACTCATGGCACTCACGCATCCCGTCCTGTCCGCCCGGTCCTGGGGGTTCCGCCCGGTCCCAGGGGTGTCGTTCGCCCCCACTCGGCCTCGGCGGGCGGGCCCGGTCGGCACGGGGCGGGCCCACCGCCCGAGAATGGGCGCCTACCCGGCATCGGCCGCCGCAAGCAGTCCCCCGGGCCCACCGGCGCCGGTCGCACCGCGGACCGGGCCCGTGATCAGCGGGATAGGGTGCGGCATGTCCATCGCGCCCCTCGACCTGTCCGCTCTGGAGCGTCTGCCGCTCCTCTCCCGCGTGGAGGACGGCCAGGCCCTGCCGATGCTCCTGTGGGTGCCCGGCCGGGGTCGTCGCATGATCTCCAGTGCCCCGCCGGGCGGAGGCATCGGAGAGCGCCGGTGGGTGCTCAACGCCCAAGTGGCCCACGTCCCGGGGCCCAGGCCGGCGGGAACGATCAACATCATCGTGTCCGTGCCCGTGGCCTTCTCCGACGCCGCCCTGGTGAACGCGGTCGCCACGGCCACCGAGGCCAAGGTCCAGGCGCTGCGCGACGCGGGTGCGGATGCCTCCGGTACGCCGACGGACGCCGTGTGCGTCGCCGCGCTGCGGCCCTCGGACGGGCATCCGGTCGAACCGTTCGCCGGCCCGCGGTCGGTCTGGGGGGCTCGGCCGGCCCGGGCCGTGCACGAGGCCACCCTCCGTGCGTGTCTGCGGAGCGGGGCCCCCGAGCGGCTCCTCGCTCCGGGAGGGTCGAGGAGCCGCTCGGGGGGTCGCGGCAGCGGTGGGTGTAGTGCGGGGACCTCTTGTCCACGCAGGCGCGCATGGCCACC
>NZ_JBHVPG010000075.1:0-27253 GCF_042887545.1 Streptomyces sp. NPDC057939 | reverse complement strand
ACGAAGGGGGTGTCCCGCCGGCCGGCCGGCGGGATCCGTCCGTCAGGTCGCGTCGTCGTAACCGTTGATCCGCTGGCGTCCGCCGTCGGCCTGTTCGGGCAGCGCGGACGGGGCGGCGACGGGTTCCATGGCGCCGATGGGCGCGGGGGTGAGGTCCAGCTCGGCGGCCTCGTCGTCGTCGAGGCCCGCGTCGGGGTTGTTGCGGGCGCGCCGGCGGTCGTTGATCAGACAGACGGCGAGCGCGACGAAGTAGAGGGTGACGATCGGGGCGGCCAGCGACAGCATGGTGAGCGGGTCGCCGGTCGGGGTCGCGAAGGCGGCGAAGACGGTGATGCCGAGGACCATGGCCCGCCACCAGCTCGCCAGCCGCTTGCCGGTGAGCACCCCGGTGAAGTTCAGCAGGATCAGCAGCAGCGGCAGCTCGAAGGCCAGACCGAAGACGATGACCATGCGCGTGACCAGGTCGAGGTAGTCGTCGACCGGCAGCAGGTTGCGCGCGTGATCGGGGGTGAATTCGAGGAGGATCGTGGCCGTCTGCGGGAGGATCTTGTACGCGAGGACGGCGCCCGCGCCGAACAGGGGCGCGCCGATCGCGACGAAGCTCATCGCGTACTTCTTCTCGTGGCTGTGCAGACCGGGGGCGGTGAACGCCCACAGCTGGTAGAGCCACACCGGCGCGGAGAGCACCACACCGGCCATGAGGGAGACCTTGAGGGCGATCGAGAACGGCGCGATGAGGCCGTTGACGGTCATGTCGGCGCAGGGGCGGCCGTTGCGCTGCGAGACGACGCCGTCGGTACAGCCGACGGAGTCCAGCATCGGCTTCAGCATGAAGTCGATGAGGTCCTTGTAGAAGAAGGCCGCCACGACGGTGATCACGAGGATCGCCAGGACCGACTTCAGAAGACGGTTTCTCAGCTCACGCAGGTGCTCGACAAGAGGCATCCGCCCTTCGGCGTCCTTGTCCGCTTTCTCCTGCTTGCGGGCAGACTTGAGCAACCCACGTCCCTTGTCTCGTTGCAGATGACTGGCGCGTGGCGGTGGTGACCGCCCGTGTCAGCTCTTGGCGGTGTGGTTGGGCTCGCTGACGGGGCGGGCGCTGGTGACGTCACCGGGGGCGGCCTGGATCGTGCGCGGGGCCGTGGTCTGCTGCGGGGCCTGGTCGGCGACCGTGGCGGCGGTGGCCGCGTCCTCGGCCTCGCCGTCCTTCTTCATGGCCTTGGCCTCGCTCTTGAGGATGCGGGCCGACTTGCCCAGCGAGCGGGCCATCTCGGGGAGCTTCTTGGCGCCGAACAGCAGCACGATGACAGCGATGATCAGAAGGATCTCAAGGGGCTTCAGATTGCCGATCATGTGTGTCTTCCTTCTCACCGAAACGGCTGGTTGTGGTGGCCTGGGCGGATTTCGGATCAAGATCCGCTACCGCTCTGACATCGATCGTAACCCCCGAGGGTTAACGCCCGGCAATCCCCAGGGGTATCCACGCTGGTGCGCGGCTTAGACGGTACGGCTCCCGCTCCGCCTTTTCCATGGCTGCGCGGGTACCGGAGTGCGGCCTAGGGACGTACGAGGGCCACCCGCGGCCGCCGTACGCACCGGGACCCGGGTCGTCTAGGGCCGTACCGCTCCGCCCGCCCTGGCCAGGTCGGCGGCGGCCCGCTCCAGGTCGCCCGAGGCCTCGGTGATCCGGCGGCTGGCCTCGTCCACCCGGTTGGCGAGCCGCCGGACCTCGACGAAGACCCGTACGGCCAGTACGGAAAGGACGGCCACCCCGAGGAAGCCCAGGGCAATTGCGAGCATCGGCCACAGCATGGGCAGAGCCTATCCCCTGCCCCGAACACTGCGCAGGGTGCTCACGCCGCCACCGGTCAGGAGCTCCACGATGCGCTCACCGGCGGGTTTGCGGACCTGGACCGCGCACTCGGGACAGGTGAAGGAGTAGAAGGTGGTGCGCCTGCTGCCGCCGATGGCCAGCCGCAGCGCACCGGCCGCGAGCTCGAACCGGGCCCGGCACTCGGGACAGGCGGCCTTGAAGGTGACCGGCCCGACGCCGCCGGCGACCGGCTCCGACGCACCGGAGGTCCGGCCCGACACGGGCCCGGATGTTGCCGCCATCGCTCCCCCGCTCCCTAGACCTGTTCCCCGTACCCGGCGAGGGCTTCCGTCGCGGCCTTGCGGGCGCTCAGCGCCAGGTCCGGCGGCGACACGATCCGCCCGTCACGGCCCAGGCGCAGCGCGAGACGGCGCAGCGAGGCCGGGTCGGGGCTGCGCAGCGTGATCCGCAGGCCGCCGTCGGGCTGCTCCTCGGCGCTGTCGTGCGGGTAGTACTCGGCGACCCATCGGCCGCCCGGGGCGACCTCGACCACCACCTCCGGGTCCTCGGCCGCGGGCTGGACCAGCCCCACCGAAAGGTCCCGGGGCTCGATCGCGGGCGGCTCGGAGCGCTCGTCGAGGAGCTTGATCTCCGCCACCCGGTCCAGCCGGAAGGTGCGGCGGGCCTCCGAGAGGTGGCACCACCCCTCCAGGTAGGTGTGCCCGACGGCGAAGAGGCGGATCGGGTCGACGACGCGCTCGGTCAGCTCGTCCCGCGCGGGCGAGTAGTAGCGCAGCCAGAGCCTGCGCCGCTCGGCGATGGCCCGGTCGACGTCCGCGAAGACCCCGCCCTCCGACTCGAAGGTCACCGACAGCCGGGAGCTGGCGCCCGCCACCTCGCCCGCCGCGGCCTCCAGCTTGGCGGTGGCCCGCAGGAGGGCGTCGCGGTCGCTCTCGCGCAGCCCGGGCAGGGTGGCCACGGCGCGGGCCGCGACCAGCAGCGCCGTCGCCTCGTCGGCGGCCAGCCGCAGGGGCTCGGCGGTGGACTCCCCCGAGGCGTCGGGGTTGCGCCACCAGATGCGCTCGCCGTCGGTGTCGATGTCGAGCAGGTCCCCGCCCCGGAAGCTGGTCCCGCACATGGGCAGTACGTCGAGGTCCGAGATCAGCTCGTCCTCCGTGATCCCGAAGGCACGGGCGACGTCGGCGACGTGCGCCCCGGGGCGCTCGCGCAGGTAGGTCACCAGGGACAGCATCCGGCGGGTCTGGTCGATGGCGTTGGCAGCCATGCTGGTAGGTCTCCCCCTCAGGGCGTTGCTAGCGGTGTTCGGGCCACCGGGGCGCGGTGGGCCCCGGGCGGGTGCTGCTCAGCCCCGGGCGACGGCACGCAGCCGGTCCACGACGTCGGCGCGAAGGTCGGCGGGCTCCACCACGACCACGTCCGGGCCGAACTCCACGAGCCAGGCGTCCAGCCCGTGCCCGTAGGGGATCTCCAACTCGTCCCAGCCGTCCCCGCCCTCGCGCACCTTGGTGGCCTTGGCCCGCAGCGGGTACCCGGCGCCGGCCCGCAGCCGGATCAGCGCGGAGCGCTCGGCCCCTTCCCCGGCCCAGCTCGCCACGGTCTCCCGCACGGTCACCACGTCGGGCACCTCGGCGGTGTACTTCCCGACCCGGGAGCGGACCTTGCCGGTGATCCGGGAGAGCCGGAACACCCGCTCCGCGCCGCGGTCCCGGTCGTAGCCGGCCAGGTACCAGTGGCCGCGCCAGCACTCCAGCGCCCACGGTTCGACCTGACGCGGCTCGGGGCGGGCGGCGTTGGACCTGCGGTACTCGAAGACCACGGGCCGCCGGTCGCGGCAGGCCAGCATCAGCGGCTCGAAGGCCGCCTCGTGGACGGGGATGCGCGGTTCGATGGCGCTGTGCTGGCCCTCGTACGGGTCACCGGCCTCCGGCATCCCGCCCGCGCGCAGCTTCTGCAACGCCCCGCTGGCCGCGCCCGCGAGCCGCGCCTGCTGCCAGACCTTGGCGGCGAGCCCGAGGGCCGCGGCCTCCTCGGCGTCCAGCGAGACGGGCGGCAGCCGGTTGCTGTCCCGGCGGGCCAGGTAGCCGGTCTCGCCCTCGATGTTCTCCACCGTCTCGATGACGAGGCCGAGTTCGCGCAGATCGTCCTTGTCCCGCTCGAACATGCGGTTGAAGGACTCGTCGTTGCCCGCCTCCAGGTAGGCCTCGATGGAGCCGCGCAGCTCGCGCTTGCTGAGCGGACGACGGGTCCCCAGCAGACACAGCGCCAGATTCATCAGCCGCTCGGCCTTGGCAATCGCCATCGACGCCATCCCCCCGTTTTCGCGCACACACTCGTGACCGTTGACCGTACCGTCCCGGCGCGCCCGGGCAAAAGCGAGGGCCCCCGCCTGACGGCGGGGGCCCCTGCTCGGATCACGGAAGTCCGGATCAGCCGACCTTGACCAGGTCGCAGACGAAGATCAGCGTCTCGCCCGGGGCGATCGCGCCGCCCGCGCCGCGGTCACCGTAGGCGAGGTGCGCGGGGATCGTCAGCTTGCGACGGCCGCCGACCTTCATGCCCTGGACGCCCTGGTCCCAACCGGAGATGACCTGGCCGACACCGAGCTTGAACTGCAGCGCGGAGCCGCGGTTCCAAGAGGCGTCGAACTCCTCGCCGGTGGAGAAGGCCACGCCCACGTAGTGGACGGCGACCGTGTCGCCGGCCTTGGCCTCGACACCGTCGCCCAGCCAGATGTCCTCGGACACGAGGTCCTTGGGGGCCTCGCCCTCGGGGAAGTCGATCTCGGGCTTCTCGAGCCTGTCGCTCACGGAACTGCTCCTCATACGTACGAACCGGTCAACCGGAACAGTGTTACATCACCGAGAGGATGTCGAGGCTGAAGACCAGCGTCGAATTGGCCGGGATGGTGCCCTGCTCCTTGTCGCCGAAGCCGTCGGCCGGCGGGATGACCAGCAGGATGCGACTACCGGTCTTCTTGCCCACCAGGCCTTCCTTCAGGCCCTTGACCGAGAGCTCGGACATCGGCCAGGTCACCGTCGAATCGGTGGCGTACGTGCTTTCGAAGGACTTGTCGTCCTTCCACGTCTTGCCGTTGAACTTGACGACGACGCTGTCGGTGTCCTTGACGACCGGCCCGTCACCCTCGATCACGTAGCTCGAAACCAGCTTCGCGGGCGGCGTGACGTCCTTGGGGACCGTCACGGAGACTTCCTTGCCGTCGGTGTTGGTACCGACCTTCGGCAGGTCCTTGTTGTCCTGCGCGACTTCCTTGCCCTTGGCCGAGGCCGGGACGGAGGCGCCCTTGACGATGTCCACGACGAAGACCAGCGTCGCGTTCGGCTTGATCTTCTCGCCGGAGCCCTGCGCCCCGTAGCCGAGCTCCGGGGGGATCACCAGCTCGATGCGGCTGCCGACCTTCTGCCCCTCCAGGCCCTGGTCCCAGCCCTTGATGACGGCGCCCGCGCCGATGTTGACGTCGAAGGTCTTGCCCTTGCCGAAGCTGGCGTCGAAGGGCTCCTTGCCGTCCCACACCTGGCCGGAGTAGTTGACCTGGGCGATGTCACCCTTCTTCAGCACCGGGCCCTTGCCCTCGCTGATGACCTCCACCTTCAGTTCCTTGGGAGGCGTGCCCTTGCCCTGGGCCAGGGTCGGGGTCTCCCCGAACTTGGCGCCCTTCGTGATCGCGGGCACCCCGTTCGTGGTCTCGGCGGAGTCGGAGCCGCTGTCGTCCCCGCAGGCCGCCGTGGTGAGCAGCAGCATCGGTACGACAAGAAGGCCGGCAAGTCGGCGCACGTGTTCCTCAGATCTCAGACGGCTGGCGGTCGCCCGCCACTCTAAGCCGTGACGAGGGCCCCGTACGAGATCCGTACGGGGCCCTGGCCAAGATCAGTGAGATGTCACACTTTACTTTGTCTACATCCCGGCGATCAGCTTCTCCACCCGGTCGTCGACCGAACGGAACGGGTCCTTGCACAGCACCGTCCGCTGCGCCTGGTCATTGAGCTTCAGGTGCACCCAGTCCACCGTGAAGTCACGCCGCTGCTCCTGGGCCCGACGGATGAAGTCACCGCGCAGCCTCGCCCGAGTCGTCTGCGGGGGCACCGACTTGCCCTCGAAGATCTTCAGGTCGTTGCAGATACGCGCCGCCTGCCCCTTGCGCTCCAGCAGGTAGTACAGACCCCGACGACGGTGGATGTCGTGGTAGGCGAGGTCTATCTGGGCGACCCTCGGGTTCGACATGGTCATGTTGTGCTTGGCCCGGTACCGCTCGATCAGCTGGTACTTCATGACCCAGTCGATCTCCGTGCCGATCCGGTCCAGGTCCTCGGCGTCGATCGCGTCGAGCGTACGACCCCACAGCTCCAGGACCTGCTCCACGATCCCGGTACGGATCCCCCGACGCTCCGCGAAGTCCAGGGCCTTCTCGTAGTACTCCCGCTGGATCTCCAGCGCCGAGGCCTCCCGCCCACTGGCCAGCCGCACCTTGCGCTGACCCGTGATGTCGTGGCTGACCTCACGGATCGCCCGGATCGGGTTCTCCAGGGTCAGGTCACGCATCACCGTGCCCGCCTCGATCATGCGCAGCACCAGATCGGTGGCACCGACCTTGAGGAGCATCGTCGTCTCGGACATGTTCGAGTCCCCGACGATCACGTGCAGCCGCCGGTAACGCTCGGCGTCCGCGTGCGGCTCGTCGCGGGTGTTGATGATCGGCCGGGAACGGGTGGTGGCCGAGCTGACGCCCTCCCAGATGTGCTCCGCCCGCTGACTGACGCAGTAAACCGCGCCCCGAGGGGTCTGCAGCACCTTGCCCGCACCACAGATCAGCTGGCGCGTGACGAGGAAGGGAATCAGGATGTCCGCCAGGCGGGAGAATTCTCCGTGCCGGGCCACCAGGTAGTTCTCGTGGCAACCGTACGAATTGCCCGCCGAGTCGGTGTTGTTCTTGAAGAGGTATACGTCGCCCGCGATTCCCTCCTCGTGCAGGCGGCGTTCTGCGTCGACGAGCAGGCCTTCGAGAATGCGCTCGCCGGCCTTGTCGTGGGTGACCAGTTCGATCAGGTTGTCGCATTCCGGTGTTGCATATTCCGGATGCGAACCCACGTCGAGGTAGAGGCGGGCGCCGTTCCGCAGGAAGACATTGCTGCTGCGGCCCCATGACACAACACGGCGGAAGAGGTAGCGCGCCACTTCGTCAGGAGACAGTCGGCGCTGTCCCCTGAACGTGCACGTGACGCCGTACTCGTTCTCCAGCCCGAAAATGCGGCGGTCCATGACTGAACATTACGCCTTCTGCCCTCTTCTGAAACCGGGTTCGAGAGCGGCGTTCCGATCAGTTTTTCACGAACGGCTCCGCCGGACCCCCCGCGGACGCCCCCGCGCCCCCCTCCGCGGCGCCCCCGACAGCGCCCTCCACCGACCCGGCCACCGCCCGAACGCGGCCCGGCGAGGCCAGCACCCGCTGAGTCAGCGTCAGCACCAACAGCGCCGCGACCCCCGCGCCGCCCGCCACCGCGAAACCGGCCGTGATCCCGCCCAGTTCCACCGCCGGACCCGCAGCCGCCGTACCCATCGCCGCACCCACCCCGAAGAACGTCACCAGCCACGAGAACGCCTCCGTCACCGTCCCCACCGGAGCGTGCCGGTCCACCACGATGAACGCACACGCGATCGCCGGCGCAAGGAACACGCCCGCCAACGCCGACAACGCCACCATCCCCACCGGCCCCACCGTCGACATCAGCGGCAGGTAACACACCGCCAACAACGCCACCAGCAACTGCAACCGCCGCTCCGGCGCCCCCGCCCACTGGCGCGCACCGTAGGTCACACCACCCACCAACGCACCCAGACCCAACGCGGCCATCATCCAGCCGTACACCGCCGCGCCACCGTGCTCGTCCGAATAGGCGACCGCGGCCACCGTGATCGAACCCAGCGCCGTACCCACGAAGAAGAACGCGCCCAACAACGCCAACAGACCCCGCGAACGCAGCGCCCCCAACCAGTGCGCCTCCCGCGGCTCGGAACGCCACGCACGCGACGGCTCCGACACCACCACCGACAGCGCACCCAACACACCCAGCACGTTCAGCGCCACCAGCGCCACCGCCGGCGACCACAACGAGACGAACACCGTCACCAGCAGCGGCCCGACCGTGAACATCACCTCCTGCGCCACCGCGTCCATCGCGTACGCGGCGTGCACCCGCTCCTCCTTGCCACCGAGCACACTCGGCCAAAGAGCCCGCAGACCACCCTCCAGCGGCGGCGTGAACAGCCCCGCCACCACCACCGCCGCATAGGCGACGGCCGCCGAGCCGATCCCCGCGAACGCCAACCAGACCATGCCCAGCGCCGACAGCACCGCCGCCGGAAGCTGCACCCGCGGCTGCCCGTACAGGTCCACCGCCCGACCCAACAACGGCTGACCGATGGCGTTCGCCACCCCGTACGCCGCCGCCAACGCCCCCGCCAGGCTGTAGCTGCCGCCCTCCGCCCGCACGAACATCACCAGCGCGATCGACGCGATGCCGTTCGGCAACCGCCCCACCAACGTGCCCGCCAGCAACCTCGCGGCATGCCGGGTCCTGAGCAGCTCCATGTACCCCGCGGCCATGTCCGCCCCCTTCCGCCCGGACCCAGCCGGAGTAATACGTATAACGTGACGACGTCATACGTACCATGGCCGCAGTCGCACGGTCCAGCCCACGGACCCCGACACCACCTCCCACCTCGCACTTCAGGAGCCCCCTGTGACGAGACCCACCAGCCGGGACGTCGCCGCCGCCGCCGGGGTCTCCCAGGCCACCGTCTCCCTCGTCCTCGGCGACAAATGGCGCGGCCGCGTCTCCGAACGCACCGCCGCACTCGTCCGCGAAACCGCCACCGGCCTCGGCTACCGCCCCAACCTCGCCGCCCGCAACCTCCGCCTCGGCAGCACCCGCACCGCCCTCCTCGTCGTCCCCGCCCTCACCAACGAATTCTTCGCCCGCGTCTACACCGGCGCCGCCCGCATCGCCGCCGAACACGGCTTCGGCGTCGTCCTCTACCCCTCCCCCGACGGCACCGGACCCGCCCGCGACCCCTTCGCCTCCGCCCGCGCCGCACTCGACGGAGTCATCGCCTCGTCCATGGCCGCCGCCGCCCTCGACGCCATCGGCGGCGACGACCTCCCCCTCGTCATGCTCGACAGCGACCCCTCCTCCACCGGCGCCGCCGCCCACATCAACCTCGCCATGGCCGACGGCATGCACCAGGTCGCCACCCACCTCCTCCACCACGGCCACCGCCGCTTCCTCCACCTCGCCTCCGCCGTCGACTCCTGGACCTTCCACGTCCGCGCCCGAGCCCTCGCCGACCTCCTCACCCCCACCGCAGACCTGACCACCGTCAAGGCCCCCCTCACCGTCGACGGCGGACGCCGAGCCGTGGAAACCGCCCTCGCCGCCCCCGGACCCCGCCCCACCGCCATCGTCTGCGACGACGACATCCTCGCCGCCGGCGCCTGCAAGGCCGCCCGCCGCCTCGGCCTGCGCGTCCCCGAGGACCTCTCCATCACCGGCTTCGACGACCTCGCCCTCGCCACCGCCGTCGAACCCGAACTCACCACCGTCGCCCTCCCCGCCGAACGCGTCGGAGAACAGGGCATGACCGCCCTCCTCGCCGCCCTCGACGGCACCCCCTGGACCGCCCCCGACATCCCCGTCCACCTCGTCGTCCGCGACTCCTCCGGCCCCGCCCCCACCCCCTGACCGAACCCCGCCCCGGACACGACGAAGCCCCGGCGCACCCTCACGGGCACACCGGGGCTCCACACACCACGGAACCGACTCGACCGGTCCTACTCGGCGTCGTCCTCCGGCGCCTCGTCGTTCGACACGGCATCCGCCTGCGCCGCCGCCGGAACATCCGCCTCCAGCAACCGCGCCAACTGCCGACCCCGGATCCGCTTGAACTTCCGCTGCTGCGCCCGCGTCCGGTCCAGCACCGCGACCTCCAGCCGCTCCGCCGGAATCGTCTTGTCGGCACCGTTCGCCTGGCTCGACAGCGCCTGCACGGCCAGCTTCAACGCCTCCGACAGCGTCATCGCGTCCCGGTGCCGCTGATCGAGGAACGTACTGATCTGCTCGGCATTGCCACCGACCGCGACCGAGCCGTGCTCGTCCACGATCGAACCGTCGTGCGGCAACCGGTAGATCTGGTCCCCCGCGGCCGTCGCACCCACCTCGGCGACGACCAACTCCACCTCGTACGGCTTCTCACCCGCACTGGAGAAGATCGTGCCGAGCGTCTGCGCGTAGACGTTCGCCAACCCACGGGCCGTCACATCATCACGGTCGTAGGTGTACCCACGCAGATCCGCGTACCGCACACCACCGATCCGCAGGTTCTCGTACTCGTTGTACTTGCCGGCGGCCGCGAAGCCGATCCGGTCGTAGATCTCGCTGAACTTGTGCAGCGCACGGGACGGGTTCTCGCCGACGAACACGATGCCGTCGGCGTACTGCAGCACGACAAGGCTGCGACCGCGGGCGATGCCCTTCCGGGCGTATTCCGCCCGGTCGGCCATGGCCTGCTGGGGTGACACATAGAACGGAGTCGACACCGGCTGTCCGTCCCTTTCTTCTGGGCTCCTACGGGGCGACGGATGGTCAGAGCAGGGCGGCGCGCGGGCCGTCGGGCTGCTCCAGCCGACGGTTGGTGACCGTACGGGCCAGTTCCTGCGACTGGTCGTCGGTCAACCTGCGGAACCCCTCGTCCGTGATGACGGTGACGATCGGGTAGATGTGGCGGTACAGGTCCGGACCACCGGTCGCCGAGTCGTCGTCGGCGGCGTCGTACAGCGCCTGCACGACCAGCGTGGTGGCCTGCTCCTCCGTCAGGTCCGGACGGTAGAGCTTCTTCATGGAACCGCGGGCGAAGATCGAGCCCGACCCGGTGGCGGCGTAACCGTGCTCCTCCGAGCGACCGCCGGTCACGTCGTAGGAGAAGATGCGGCCCTTCTCCTTGGCCTCGTCGTACCCCGCGAACAACGGAACGACGGCCAGCCCCTGCATCGCCATGCCCAGATTGCTCCGGATCATGGTGGACAGCCGGTTGGCCTTGCCCTCCAGCGAGAGGGTCGTCCCCTCCACCTTCTCGAAGTGCTCCAGCTCCAGCTGGAACAGCTTGACCATCTCCACGGCCAGGCCGGCCGTGCCGGCGATGCCCACCGCGGAGTACTCGTCGGCCGGGAACACCTTCTCGATGTCCCGCTGCGCGATCATGTTCCCCATGGTCGCCCGCCGGTCACCGGCGAGGACGACCCCACCGGGGAACGTGGTGGCCACGATGGTCGTCCCGTGCGGCGCCTCGACGACACCCTCGGGGAGCTTGCGGTTCCCCGGCAGCATGTCGGGCGAGTGCGCGCCCAGGAAGTCCATGAAGGACGACGACCCCGGCGTCAGGAAGGCTGCCGGTAGACGCCCTGTGCCACGATTGTTGGCTTCCACTCGTGTCCCTCCAAGTATGAGACGACCCGACGAGCAGCGTCGGGATCGTCACCCAACTTGCCGATGGCCGTGTTGCAGTTGAAGCACAGTACGCCTCGGACCCTACCCGTCGAGTGGCAATGATCCACATGAACGGCCGGGGCCTTGAGGCAGATGAGGCAGAGGCCGCCCTGAGCTGCGATCATTTCGTCACGTTGCGCCTCGGCCATGCCGTAGGACCGCTTCAGGTGGCCTGCTCGACCTTGGATGGCCCTGCACGCCTTGCAACGCGTCGACAGGCCATCCGAGGCCGTTCCGTTCTTGTGCCATTCACTGTGCGGCTTGCTCTCGCCGCACTGACGGCAGAGCTTCCACCCAGGCGGCACTTCCACTCTCTCCTTCACGACCTTCCCCAAGGCCGCTTGCCGGCGACGGTAGTGCGCGGCGCTGTAAGCGGCCACGCACTCCCGACATCTGGGCTGAAGCCCGTCGCCGCGGTTACGGTCTGCGGCGAAGCCGTTCAGGGGCACGTCGCGGTCACAGCCGCGACACCATTTGGTTCCGTTCGACACGTACCGAGAGTGGCGGAACCACCTTCGATTCGAAGGCTACTCCCCGCCTTTTTGTACGAAACTCCGAACGAAGTCCTCGGCATTCTCCTCGAGCACATCATCGATTTCGTCGAGCACGGAGTCGACGTCGTCGGAGAGCTTTTCCTGGCGCTCCTTGAGGTCGGTCGATTCCTCGACCGCGGCCTCCTCGACCTCCTCGGTCGAGCGCGTCGCCTTCTGCTGTCCGCCGCCGGTGTCCTTGGTCGCCATGTCTACCTCACCCCGCTCGGTTCGCACGCTCACGTGGAGAGACCCCGGGATTCGGGATCTCTCAAGATCAGACCCTACGCCGGACCCTACAAGGAGGGTCCGGCATTCGTCCCCGCACTTTCCATCAACGTCCGGCTTTCTTCATGATTCCCGGACCGGAGGCCTTTCAGCCTTCCTCACTGCCCCGAAAGCACCCGCACCAGGTCCTCGGCCGTACGACACCGGTCCAGGAGCTCCTTGACGTGATTGCGGGTCCCCCGGAGGGGTTCCAGGGTCGGGACGCGCTGGAGGGAGTCGCGGCCCGGGAGGTCGAAGATCACGGAGTCCCAGGAGGCGGCGGCCACGTCGTCCGCGTACTGCTCCAGGCACCGGCCCCGGAAGTAGGCCCGGGTGTCCTCCGGGGGCTTGCTCTCGGCCCGCTCGACGGCCGGCTCCTCCAGGAGCCGCTTCATCTTCCCGCGGGCGACCAGGCGGTTGTACAGGCCCTTCTCGGGCCGTACGTCGGAGTACTGGAGGTCGACCAGGTGCAGTCGCGCCGCGTCCCACTCCAGCCCGTCGCGCCTGCGGTAGCCCTCCAGGATCTCTCGCTTCGCGATCCAGTCCAGCTCGCCCGACAGGCTCATCGGGTCGGTCTCCAGCCGGCCCAGGACGTCCTCCCACCGAGCGAGGACGTCCTTGGTCTGGTCGTCCGCGTCGGAGCCGAACCGCTCCTCCACGTACTTCCTGGCCAGCTCGAAGTACTCCATCTGGAGTTGTACGGCGGTCAGCGTGCGGCCGCTGCGCAGCGTGATCAGGTGTTGCAGGTCGGGGTCGTGGGAGACGTGGTGCAGGGTGCGCACGGGCTGGTCCACGGCCAGGTCGACGTTGATGAACCCGTCCTCGATCATGGACAGGACGAGCGCGGTCGTGCCGAGCTTGAGGTAGGTGGAGATCTCGGAGAGGTTGGCGTCCCCGATGATCACGTGGAGGCGGCGGTACTTCTCCGCGTCCGAGTGGGGTTCGTCGCGCGTGTTGATGATGGGGCGCTTGAGAGTGGTCTCCAGTCCGACCTCTACCTCGAAGTAGTCGGCCCGCTGGCTGATCTGGAAGCCGTGCTCGCGGCCGTCCTGGCCGATGCCGACGCGGCCGGCGCCGGTGACGACCTGGCGGGAGACGAAGAAGGGGGTCAGGTGGCGCACGATCTCCGAGAAGGGGGTTTCCCGCTTCATCAGGTAGTTCTCGTGCGTGCCGTAGGAGGCGCCCTTGTTGTCGGTGTTGTTCTTGTAGAGGTGGATCGGCTGGGCGCCGGGCAGCTGGGCGGCCCGTTCGGCGGCTTCGGCCATGATCCTTTCGCCGGCCTTGTCCCAGAGCACGGCGTCGAGCGGGTTGGTGATCTCCGGCGAGCTGTACTCGGGGTGCGCGTGGTCGACGTAGAGCCGTGCGCCGTTGGTGAGGATGACGTTGGCGAGGCCGATGTCCTCGTCGGTCAGCTGGCTGTTGTCGGCGGCCTCGCGGGCGAGGTCGAAGCCGCGGGCGTCCCGCAGCGGATTCTCCTCCTCGAAGTCCCAGCGGGCGCGTCGCGCCCGGTGCATCGCCGCCGCGTAGGCGTTGACGATCTGGGACGAGGTGAGCATGGCATTGGCGTTCGGGTGTCCCGGAACGGAGATCCCGTACTCCGTTTCGATCCCCATTACTCGCCGTACGGTCATGCGGCCCTCCTTGCCCGGCGGCGCTCCCGTTCGGGAGCGGCGCTCAAGTACCGCTGGTGCTCCGGTGCGTCGTGTGCGGTGCCCGTCCCCGCACTGCGCGACCGGCGGTACGGAAGAGCCTAGAACCACTGCGCGCTGGTGGGGAGATCATTTCAGTCATTGAGTTCGCCCTGTCACCGGCCGAAAAGGGCGGGCGGTAAAACAGGCGGCTGCGGGTGCCCGGTGAGGGCATCCGCAGCCGCCCCTTTTTGTCAGAGGTACTGACCGGTATTCGCCACCGTGTCGATGGAGCGTCCCGTGTCCGCGCCTTGCTTTCCGGTGACGAGTGTGCGGATGAATACGATCCGCTCGCCCTTCTTTCCGGAGATTCGGGCCCAGTCGTCGGGGTTGGTGGTGTTGGGCAGGTCCTCGTTCTCCTTGAACTCGTCCACGCAAGCCTGGAGGAGGTGGGAGACGCGCAGGCCCCTCTGGTTCTGCTCGAGGAAGGCCTTGATGGCCATCTTCTTCGCACGGTCGACGATGTTCTGGATCATCGCGCCGGAGTTGAAGTCCTTGAAGTAGAGGACTTCCTTGTCGCCGTTGGCGTACGTGACCTCGAGGAAGCGGTTCTCCTCGGTTTCGGCGTACATCTGCTCGACGACCGTCTGGATCATGCTGTGGACGGTTTCGGCCGTGGAGCCCTGGTGCTCGGACAGGTCGTCCGTGTGCAGGGGCAGCGTGGCCTTGAGGTACTTGGCGAAGATGTCCTTCGCCGCCTCGGCGCCGGGGCGCTCGATCTTGATCTTCACGTCGAGCCGGCCGGGGCGCAGGATGGCCGGGTCGATCATGTCCTCGCGGTTGGAGGCGCCGATGACGATGACGTTCTCCAGGCCTTCCACGCCGTCGATCTCGGCGAGCAGCTGGGGGACGATGGTGTTCTCCACGTCCGAGCTGACGCCGGATCCGCGGGTGCGGAAGAGGGATTCCATCTCGTCGAAGAAGACGATGACGGGGGTGCCCTCGCTGGCCTTTTCCCTGGCGCGTTGGAAGACGAGGCGGATGTGGCGCTCGGTCTCGCCGACGTACTTGTTGAGGAGTTCGGGGCCCTTGATGTTCAGGAAGTAGGACTTCCCGGCGGGCTGGCCGGTCACCTCGGCGACCTTCTTGGCAAGGGAGTTGGCCACTGCCTTGGCGATGAGGGTCTTTCCGCAGCCGGGGGGGCCGTAGAGCAGGATGCCCTTGGGGGGCCGGAGTTCGTGCTCCTTGAAGAGGTCCGGGTAGAGGTAGGGGAGCTCGACCGCGTCGCGGATCAGCTCGATCTGGTCGCCCAGGCCGCCGATCTTGTCGTAGTCGATGTCCGGGACCTCTTCGAGCGTGAGGTCCTCGACCTCGCTCTTGGGGACGATCTCGTAGACGTAGCCGGAGCGGGGTTCGAGCAGCAGGGAGTCGCCGGGGCGGATGGTGACGTCCAGGAGCGGCTCGGCGAGCCTCACCACCCTTTCCTCGTCGGTGTGCCCGACCACCAGGGCGCGCTCGCCGTCCTCAAGGATCTCCTTGAGGGTGACGATGTCCCCGGCCCGCTCGTATTCCATGGCTTCGACCACGTTGAGCGCTTCGTTGAGCATGACCTCCTGGCCGCGCCGGAGGTCTTCCGGTTCGACGCTGGGGCTCACGTTCACGCGGAGCTTGCGGCCGCCGGTGAAGATGTCGACGGTGCCGTCCTCGTTCGCCTGGAGGAAGACACCGAAGCCGGCCGGCGGCTGTGCGAGCCGGTCGACTTCCTCCTTGAGGGCCACGATCTGGTCGCGGGCCTCGCGGAGGGTATTCGCGAGTCGTTCGTTCTGCGCGGAGACGCCTGCCAGATTTGTCTGGAGCTCGACGATCCGCTCTTCGAGAATCCTCGTGTGACGCGGAGAGTCGGCGAGCTTACGTCGCAGGACGGCGATTTCCTGCTCGAGATAGGCAACCTGGCCGGCGGGGTCCTCAGACCCTCGCCCGGGCCGGATGCCGCGGTTGATGTCGTCGTCGTGGGCTGCCACGGTCCTCACCTCCTCCAAGGGGAGCTGGACGCTTCCTGACCCTACCTGGGCTGGTGGTGATTGAAACCCCTAGATCACAAAGACGGTAGAGGTGTGTCCGATCTTCACCCTTGCGTACTCCCTCACGCCAAGGAAATACCCACCCATCAACATCGGAAAGCAGCCGGTTGTAAGGTCGAACTGTTCAACACCCGTCAGGGCTCGTGCGACTTGCTTCGAGTTGTGGCCGGGGTGGATCACTCGGAGCAGGGAACGGCAGGAGATATGAGCGTGCAGCAGGAGGCCCCGGCGGAGGGTGTCGGCGGGACCGGGCAGCCGCTGGAGGTCTGGATCGATCAGGATCTGTGCACCGGTGACGGGATCTGCGTGCAGTACGCACCTGAGGTGTTCGAGCTGGACATCGATGGTCTGGCGTACGTGAAGAGCCCCGAGGACGAGCTGCTGCAGGAGGCGGGGGCGACGACTCCGGTTCCGTTGACGTTGCTCCAGGACGTGGTCGATTCGGCGAAGGAATGTCCGGGTGACTGCATCCACGTGAGGCGTGTTTCGGACAGGGTCGAGGTGTTCGGTCCGGACGCGGAGTGACGGTTCAAACACTTCCGGCGGACGAGTCCGTCAGCTCCTGGCGGAATTTCCCGTCGGTCCAGCGCCACTTGGCGAGCTGGCTGACGTCGGGGTCGGAGCGCGGTACGTCGGGCGTGGAGTAGCCGAGGAGACGTGCCGTGACGGAGCCGTCACGGACGGCGAGCTCGGTGGCGGTGCGTCGGCGGTCGGTGTCGAGCAGGGTGGCCACGACGCGTGGTGTGGAGCCCGGTGCGGGGTCCTGGATGAGCACGTAGAGGGCGTGGGGCGGGGTTCCGGAGCCGGCCCGGCAGCGGACGGCCGCCACGGTTTCGGGGCGTCCGTCGCCGTCGAGGTCGCCGTGGGCGGTGTCGGTGACGGCCTGGGGCAGCCCCTTGCAGTCGAGGGGATAGGTGACCGCCCGCGCGTCGGGGGCGGTGGCCCGTGGGCCGTTGCGGGTGCCGGGCGGCGGGGTGGCTCCGGTGGCGGGTTCGGGCTGGAGCAGGCCCGCGCCGGCTATGACGGCGGCGACGGCCGTGGCCGTGGCGGCCCAGTGGGCGGGCCGGGCACGGTGGTGGGCCGGGGATTGCGGGGTGGGCGCCGGCGTGGTGGGGCGGTGCGGCACGCGGGGTGTCTCCTGTGCGAAGGGTGACGGGGAGCCAGCATCGTGCCACATGTCACACGGCGGTGGAACGGCCGGGTCCGGGCGGTTCGGGCCGGGGCGCGGGGTGTGTGCGGGTGGGTAACGAAAAGGCGCTGCGGCGCAGTTCCCGGTCTGTCGGGGGAACTGCGCCGCAGCGCCTTGGTGTTGGGCGGGCCCGGTGGGTGGGCCGGTCCGGGTGGGGCCGCTATGCGGAGCGGTCGCTGCCGGGTCCGTCGTAGTCCTCGCCGTAGGCGCCCTTGGAGGGGCGGCGGCGGCGCAGCGGGGGTTCGACGCCGTCGGCGAGGCGGCGGGCGGTGACCAGGAAGCCGGTGTGGCCGATCATCCGGTGGTCGGGGCGGACCGCGAGGCCTTCGACGTGCCAGTTGCGGATCATCGATTCCCAGGGCTGCGGTTCGGCGTAGCAGCCGAACTCGCGGATGGATTCGACGGTGCGCGAGAGCTGGGTGGTGGTGGCCACGTAGCAGCAGAGGATGCCGCCGGGGACGAGGGCCTTGGAGACGGCCTCCAGGCATTCCCAGGGGGCGAGCATGTCGAGGATGACGCGGTCGACGTCGGTGTCGGACAGGTTGTCCTGGAGGTCGCCGACGGTCAGCTGCCACGCGGGGTGGGGGCCGCCGAAGTAGCGTTCGACGTTGGCGGTGGCGATCTCGGCGAAGTCCGCGCGGCGCTCGTAGCTGTGGAGCATGCCCTGGTCGCCGATGGCGCGCAGCAGGAAGCTGCTCAGGGAGCCGGAGCCCACTCCTGCTTCCACGACGCGGGCGCCGGGGAAGATGTCGGCGAAGGCCAGGATCTGGCCCGCGTCCTTGGGGTAGACCACGGCGGCGCCGCGGGGCATGGACAGGACATAGTCGGGGAGCAGGGGACGCAGCGCGAGGTATGCGACGTTGCCCGTGGTACGGACAACGCTGCCCTCGGGGGCGCCGATCAGCTCGTCGTGCGGGAAGGAACCCTTGTGGGTGTGGAAATTCTTCCCGGCTTCGAGCGTGAACGTGTAGTGGCGGCCCTTGGGGTCGGTGAGCTGAACCTGGTCCCCGACCTCGAAGGGCCCGCGTCGGCGGGCGGCACCGGTCGGTTCGGACATGTGACCAGTGTATTGGCTTCAGGACTGGGGCCGCGCCATGGCCTTCACGAAGGCCTTCTCGACGTCGAGGGTGGACAGGACGCCGTAGATGGTGCCGCCGTCCTCGAGGACGAGGTATTCGGTGGCGGGGGTGGCGCGGAGGTGGTCGAGGAGTTCTTCGCCGGTGAGTTCCGCGGAAACCTTCATGCCGTCGGTGAGGTCCTGGGCGAGGGTGCTGACGGCTACCCAGGGTCGGCGGTGTTCGGGGACGGAGGCGATGGCGGTTTCGCGGACGATGGCGATGGGGTCGCCGAGGCCGTCGACGACGACGAGGGCGCGGGCTCCGGCCTCGTTGGCCCGGCGCAGGGCTTCGGAGAGGGGGGTGGCGTTCTCGACGGGGATGGCGCGTCGGGTGAGGGCGCGGGCGCGGAGTTCGGGGAGGTGTTGGCGCAGGCGGGCCATGCGGAGGCTGTTGCCGGCGCCGGTCCAGATGATGGCGGCCAGGATCGCGGCGAGGAGCGCGTCCATGACGGTGTTCATGCCGCCGATCTCGTCGGTGCGGTTGCCGAGGACGCCGGTGTGGGTGAGGAGGGGGAGGCCGAGGAGGACGGCGACGGCGAGGCCGCGTCCGACCCAGGCGGCGGCGATGGTGCCGGCCATGGGTTTGCCGGTGATGCCCCAGATGACGGCGCGGAGCATGCGTCCGCCGTCGAGGGGGAGGCCGGGGAGGAGGTTGAAGGCGGCGACGAGGAGGTTGGAGATCATCAGGCCGGCGAGGAGGACGCCGGGGACGGTGGCGGGGTCGACGGCCTTCATGCCGAGGTAGAAGATCCCGGCGAGGGCGAGGGAGAGGAGGGGGCCGACGAAGGCGAGGACGAATTCGCGGCCGGGTGTCTCGGATTCCTTCTCGATCTCGGAGACTCCGCCGAAGAACTGGAGCTGGATGCGGCGCACGGGGAGTTTGTAGCGGAGCGCGGCGATGGTGTGGGCGAGTTCGTGGACGAGGACGGAGGCGTAGAAGGCGACGGCGAAGAAGAGGGAGACGAGGTAGCGGACGGGTCCGAGGTCGGGGAGGATCTGGTCGAGCTGGTCGCCGAAGACCCAGGTGATGAGGGCGGCGACGAGGAACCAGCTGGGGGAGACGTAGACGGGCACTCCGAAGGGGCGGCCCATGAGGATGCCGCCGCCCGGGTCGGAGCGCTTGGCTGCGCGCTCGCCGGTTTCGTCGGTGTCTGCCACGGCTTTCCTTCGTTCGGTGCTTGGGTTTCCAGTGTGGTTCAGGTGCTGGTGTAGCGGGGTGTGATGCTCCGATCATGCAGTGCGAGGGGGCTTTGCGTCGATGGTATGCGCGTGCTGTCGGCGGTGGACCGTAGGGTTTGGAGCATGACGACGAGTCCCGGTGCCGTGCCAGGTGCTTCCGAGGTCGGCGTGGCGCCGGTCGCCGTGCCGCCCAGTTCCCTGTCGCCCTCGCGGGCCGGCGATTTCATGCAGTGTCCTCTGCTGTACCGGTTCCGGGTGATCGACAAGCTGCCGGAGAAGCCGAGTGCGGCGGCGACGCGGGGGACGCTGGTGCACGCGGTGCTGGAGCGGTTGTTCGATCATCCGGCGCAGGAGCGGACGGCGCCGCGGGCGAAGGCGTTGATCCCGGGGCAGTGGGACCGGTTGCTGGAGTCGAAGCCGGAGCTGGCGGAGCTGTTTCCGGAGGGGGACGAGGGGGCCGGGCTGGCGCGTTGGCTGACGGAGGCCGAGGCGTTGGTGGAGCGCTGGTTCACGTTGGAGGACCCGACGCGGCTGGAGCCGGTGGAGCGGGAGTTCTTCGTGGAGACGGAGCTGGAGTCGGGGCTCCGGTTGCGGGGGATCATCGACCGGGTGGACGTGGCGCCGTCGGGTGAGGTGCGGATCGTCGATTACAAGACGGGGAAGGCGCCTCGGCCGGAGTACGCCGAGGGTGCGTTGTTCCAGATGAAGTTCTACGCGCTGGTGGTGTGGCGGCTGAAGCAGGTGGTGCCGCGGCGGCTGCAGCTGGTGTACCTGGGCAGTGGGGACGTGTTGACCTACGATCCGGTGGTCGCGGATCTGGAGCGGGTGGAGCGCAAGCTGCACGCGTTGTGGGAGGCGATCCGGGAGGCCACGGAGACGGGTGAGTGGCGGCCGCGGCCGACGAAGCTGTGCGGCTGGTGTGATCATCGGTCGGTGTGTCCGGAGTTCGGGGGGACTCCCCCGGTGTATCCGTTGGCGGTCGTGCCGAGGCCGGCGGGGGCGCCGGTGGAGGTCGTGGTGGATCGCCCGGCGGATCGCCCGGCGGAATCCTGATCTTGTCGTCAGGGCAGAATGGGCGGCGTCCGCCGTAGCCGCCCGACGAATACGAGGTACCTCCGTGGCCATCCGCGTCCTGCTGGTCGATGACCAGCCACTGCTGCGCACCGGGTTCCGGATGATCCTGGAGGCCGAGCAGGAACTCGTGGTGGTGGGCGAGGCCGGGGACGGTCTGCAGGCGTTGGACCAGGTGCGGGCGCTGCAGCCCGATGTGGTGCTGATGGACATCCGGATGCCGCGGATGGACGGGGTGGAGGCGACGCGGCAGATCACGGGTCCGGAGCGGAACGGGCCGGCGAAGGTTTTGGTGCTGACCACGTTCGACCTGGACGAGTACGTGGTGGAGGCGCTGCGGGCGGGGGCGAGCGGGTTCCTGTTGAAGGACGCGCCGGCGACCGAGTTGGTGCAGGCGATCCGGGTGGTCGCGGCGGGTGAGGCGATGCTGGCGCCGAGCATCACGCGGCGTTTGTTGGACAAGTACGCGGGTCACCTGCCGTCGGGTGAGGACAGTGTGCCGGACACGCTGGGGACGCTGACGGAGCGCGAGGTCGAGGTGCTGAAGTTGGTGGCCCGGGGGTTGTCGAACGCGGAGATCGCGGCGGACCTGTTCGTGAGCGAGACGACGGTGAAGACGCATGTGGGTCATGTGCTGACGAAGCTGGGGCTGCGCGACCGGGTGCAGGCCGCGGTGTACGCGTACGAGTCGGGTCTGGTGCGGCCGGGCGCCACTCCGTAGCCGATCCCGGCTCCCCGCTCCCCCCTCGTTTTCCGGGGTGGTTCGGGGGGTACGGCAACGGGCCGGCGGCCGCGTGGAGCGGCTGCCGGCCCGTTGCCGTGTGGGTGGGGCTCAGCCCTTGCTGATCTCCCAGAAGCGGAAGACGGTCGAGGCGTCGAGGGACCACTGGAGGCCGGTGACGTTCTGGCGGGTGACGGCGTACTGCTTGCCCTGCCAGAGCGGGAGGATCGGGACCTCGTCGGCGACGATGTCCTGGAGCCGGTTGTAGTCCATGTTGGCCGCGGTGCGGTCGGACTTCGCGGAGGTCGACGGGATGATGGTCCCGCTGATCTCCTTGTTGTCGTAGTTGTTGTGCAGGACGTTGTCCGGGCCGAAGAACGGCTGGGTGAAGTTGTCGGCGTCCGGGTAGTCCGGCACCCAGCCCTTCACGTAGATGCCGTACTTGCCGTCCTGGATGTCCTTCTCGTACTGCTCGTACTCGACGGACTTCATCTCGGCGTCGAAGAGGCCGCTGTCGTTCAGCTGCTTGGCGATGACCTGGAACTGCTGGTCGGTGGAGGGGCCGTAGCGCGAGGGGGTCGAGTAGAGGGTGACCTTGACCTTGCCGGTGATGTTGGCGGCCTTCAGGACGGCCTTGGCCTTCTCGGGCTGCGGGCTGCCGCCGTAGCGGTCGAAGAACGGGGTGGTGTGTCCGGCGATGCCGGCGGGGACGATCGAGTAGAGCGGGACGGCGGTGCCCGCGTACACGTCCTTGACGAGCGCCTCGCGGTCGACGAGGTAGGCGATGGCCTTGCGCACGGGCAGCTTGCCGACGACGGGGTCGTTGACGTTGAAGACCATGTGCTCGACCTCGGCACCGGTGCCCTGGACGACGTCGACCTTCTGATCGCCGGTCTTGGTGGCGGCGAGGCCGGCGATGTCCTTGGCGGCGAGGCCGCGGAAGGCGAAGTCGACGTCCCCGCTCTCCAGGACGGTCTTGAGGGCGGCCTGGTCGCCGTTGAAGAACTTCAGCGTGACGCCGGTGTTCTTGGCCTTGGCCTTGCCGCTGTAGGACTCGTTGACGGAGAAGCTCGCGCTCTTCTCGCTGAAGGAGTCGAGCTTGTAGACGCCGGAGCCGATGGCCTTGTTGTCGCCGCGGAGCTTGTCGGCCGGGTACTCGCGGCTGTCGACGATGGCGCCGGCGCCGGAGGCGATCTTGCTGGGGAAGGTCGCGTCGGAGTTCTTGAGGCGGAAGACGATGGTCTTCTCGTCGGGGGCCTCGATGGAGCCGATCGACGCGAGCATCACGGCGGGGCCGTTGTCGTCGTTGATCTTCAGGGTGCGCTCGAAGGAGAACTTGACGTCCTTCGAGGTGAGGCTGTTGCCGTTGCTGAACTTCAGACCGCTGCGCAGGGTGCACTTGAACACCTTGCTGTCGCCGCCCTCGAAGTTGCAGGCCTGGGCGGCGTCGGGCTCGGGCGTGGTGCCGCCCTTGGGGAAGCTCAGCAGCGACTGGAAGACGTTGTTGAAGAGCAGCCAGGAGCCCGGGTCGTAGCCGGAGGCGGGGTCGGTGGACTTCACCTTGTCGGATATGCCCATCACGACGCCCTTGCCGCTGCCGGCGTTCGAGCCGTCGGTCGAACCGCAACCGCTGAGCAGCGCGGCGGCGGTGGCTGCGCCGAGCGGGGCCGCCAACCACTGGTTACGTCGGTTCACGCGAAAGTCCTTCACAGTCTGGTCTGAACGTTGCGCCGGCCTGCGACTCCCGCTGCCGGTTGTTGCCGGTCTCAGCCGCTGACACCTCGGCCGAGTTCCCACAGCTGGAGGTCGGAGATGGCGTTGACCGACCACTCCACTCCGGTGATCCCATCGCGGGCGGCGACGTACTGCTTGCCCTGCCACAGGGGCAGGACGGGTACGTCCTCGGCCACGATGTCCTGCATCTCCGTGATCGCGGGGACGGCGACGTTACGGTCGATCGCGCGCCTGGCGTCGGGGATGAGCCTGGTGCGCACCGCGGTGTTCGCGTACGGCGTGCCCAGGAAGTTGTCCTGCTCCAGGAACGGGGCGAGGAAGTTGTCGGCGTCCGGGTAGTCGGGGAACCAGCCGAGCCCGTAGGCGGCGTAGTCGCCCTTCTTCTGGGCGGGCCGGAAGTCGGCCCATTCGTTGCCCTGGACAGTGATGTCGAACAGCCCGGTGGAGTTGAGCTGGGTCTTGAGGGCCTCGAACTCGGCGGTGGTGCCGTCGCCGTAGTGGTCGGAGGTGTAGTTCAGGGTCAGCTTGACCGGGGTCTTGATCCCGGCGTCCTTGAGGAGGGCCGCGGCCTTGGGGGTGTTGGCCTCGCCGTACTTGTTGAAGAACGAGTTGACGTGCCCGGTGACGGTGGTGGGGACCAGCGAGTACAGGGGCTGCGCGGACTTGCCGTAGACCTTGGAGATGACGTTGTTGCGGTCGACGGCGGCGGCGAGCGCCTGGCGCACGGCCTTGTCCTTGACGACCGGGGCGTCGGTGTTGAAGCCGAGGTAGCGGATCTCCAGGCCGGGCATGGGGACGAGCTTGACGCCCTTGGGGGGCTTGGCGGAGAGCTCGGTGATCTGGGCGGGCGACAGGGTGCGGGAGACGACGTCGATGGATCCGCCGGTGAGGGACTTGCCCATGGCGGCGGAGTCGGCGAAGGTGCGCAGTTCGACCTTGTCGTTCTGGAGCTTGATGTCGCCCTTGTAGTGCGGGTTCTTGGTGAAGACGGCGCGGACGAGGTGGTTGTCCTTGACCTCGGCCTTCATCGTGTAGGGGCCGGAGCCGTCGACGGCGAAGCCGGAGCGGAGCTTGTCGGCCTCGTACTGCTTCGCGCTGACGATGCCCGCGGCGGGGGTGGAGAGCTTGTACGGGAAGGTCGCGTCGGGGGTCTTCAGGTGGAAGACGACGGTGTCGGTGCCCTTGGTCTCGACGCCGTCGAGGGTGGAGAGCAGCGAGGAGGGGCCGTTCTCGTCCTTGATCGCGAGGACGCGGTCGATGGAGTACTTGACGTCCTTGGCGGTGAGGGGGTCGCCGCTCGCGAACTTCAGGCCGGGTCGCAGGGTGCAGCGGTAGCTCTCGTTGCCGGTGTCGGTGAAGCGGCAGTCGGAGGCCGCTTCGGGGACGGGCTCGCCGCCGCCGCGCGGGGTGTGCATGAGCGTCTGGACGGTCTGGCGCAGGATGTTCCAGGCGCCGGCGTCGTAGGCGTATGCGGGGTCGAAGGGGGCGGGGGCGTAGTCGGCAGCCTCGAACCGGTCGGTGGTGCCGACGACGATCGCTCCGGATCCTGCTCCTCCGGTCGCTGTGCCGCAGGCGGCCAGCGTGGGGGTGAGCAGTCCGGCCGCGGCCGTCAGCACCATGGTCTTGCGGTTCATTCTGGAAGTACTCCCTCACCCGGCACTTGCTCAAAGCGGCGTAGAGGGCACTGCGCGGCGGTCGCCCGTTCAGGGCGGAACGATCGGGCCGGTGTTTGACGATCGGTCCACGCGCATACCGGTCACAGGGGTGTGTGTTCGGTATGGCTGAGGTGCGGCGTAGTGCCCGCGTCGACATTAGTGGCCTGGGACGGGATGGCTGGAACTGGCAGGAGTTGGGGCGTAATCGCACGGTGATGGGTGCGGACTGACAGCTCATGCGGGAGAGTTCGCAGATGGGGGCAGGAGCTGATCAATCCGGACACATGGGGAGGCGCCGGGGCCTGTCCGGGGGGCCTTCGGGCACCTCGCGGGTGACCAAGCTCACCCTGCGCAACGCTTCCCTGGAGGATGGAATTTCGGCCTCCGGGGCTGCGCACGGAAGATCCTCCGCCAGGACCTCCGGCATGCCTCATTCCGTTCGGTACAGAGTGTGCGTGCTCAGTTCATCGGAGTGATGAGGGAGCGCAGGAAGCTCAGGTCGACGTCCTCCAGCGAGCGGACGACCGTCCGGCCGGGTGCCGGTTCGATCCGGCCGACGGAGGGGATGGCCACGACCCGGCAGCCCGCGGCCTCGGCGGCGGCGACGCCGGTGGCGGTGTCCTCGATGACGGCGCAGCGCGAGGGGTGCGCGCCGAGGGCGTTCGCGGCGAACAGGTACGGGTCGGGGTGCGGCTTGGTCCGGGGCACCTCGTCCCCGGCGACGGTCATGGTGAACCGGTCGCGGCCGAGGGTGAGCAGGACCTGGTCGATGACGCGGCGGTGCGAGGCGGAGACGAGGGCGGTGGGGATGTTGTTGCGGGCGAGCTCGGTCAGCAGGCGTTCGGCTCCGGGCATCAGCGGGACCTGGCCGGCGATCCGTGCCTCGAAGCGCTCGTTGAGGAGGACGCTGAGTTCGGCGAGGTCGATGGTGGCGCCGGTGGATTCGATGAGGAAGGCGGCGCTGCGGCTCATGGGGCCGCCGACGACGACGTCGCGCCAGGCGTCGTCGAGTCGGTGCCCGAGCTCACCGAAGATCTCGGCCTCGATCTCCCACCAGAAGCCCTCGGTGTCCACGAGGGTGCCGTCCATGTCCAGCAGCACCGCCTGCAGGGCGTGCCCGTCGGCCGTACGGGTGACGGGGGCGGGAACGGTGCTGGTCAATGCGCACACCTCTCTCAGGGGACGATAAGGCCGGTCACCTCGGCCCGTGGGGACGTGCCCCGGGGATCAGGTGACCGGCCTGTATGGGACCGTCCAGTGTACGCCGGTCCGTCTCAGCGCGCGTTGAAATACTTCGCTTCGGGGTGGTGGATGACGATGGCGTCGGTGGACTGCTCGGGGTGCAGCTGGAACTCCTCCGAGAGGTGGACGCCGATCCGCTCCGGCTGGAGGAGGTCGGCGATCTTCGCGCGGTCCTCCAGGTCGGGGCAGGCTCCGTAGCCGAGGGAGAAGCGGGCGCCACGGTACTTGAGGTCGAACATGTCCTCGACCTGGGCCGGGTCCTCGCCGCCGAATCCGAGTTCGGAGCGGACGCGGGCGTGCCAGTACTCGGCCATGGCCTCGGCGAGCTGGACGGAGAGCCCGTGCAGTTCCATGTACTCGCGGTAGGCGTTGGCCTGGAACAGCTTGGCCGTGGCCTCGCCGATGCGGGAGCCGACGGTGACGACCTGGAGGCCGACGACGTCGGTCTCCCCCGATTCCTCGGGGCGGAAGAAGTCGGCGAGGCACAGGCGGCGGCCGCGGCGCTGGCGCGGGAAGGTGAAGCGGGTCCGCTCGTTGCCCTGCTCGTCGAGGATGATCAGGTCCTCGCCCTTGGAGACGCAGGGGAAGTAGCCGTAGACGACGGCGGCTTCGAGGAGGTTCTCGGTGTGCAGCTTCTCCAGGAGGCCGCGCAGGCGGGGGCGGCCCTCGCTCTCGACGAGCTCCTCGTACGTCGCTCCGCCGGCGCGGGCCTGCTTGAGGCCCCACTGGCCCTTGAACAGGGCGCCCTCGTCGAGCCAGGTGGCGTAGTCCTTGAGCGGGATGCCCTTGACGACGCGGGTGCCCCAGAACGGCGGGGTGGGAACGGGGTTGTCGACGGAGACGTCGGACCGGCCGCCCGGCTCCTCCGGCTCGTCGACCTGGAGGGCGGGGGTGTCCCGCTTGGCGACGCGGCGTTGCTTGAGTTCGGGGAGGGTGGCGCCGGGGACGCCGCGCTTGACTGCGATCAGGGCGTCCATGAGGCGCAGGCCCTCGAAGGCGTCGCGGGCGTAGCGGACCTCGCCCTCGTAGATCTCGTGGAGGTCCTGTTCGACGTAGGCGCGGGTGAGGGCGGCGCCTCCCAGGATGACCGGGTAGTCGGCGGCCAGCTTGCGCTGGTTGAGCTCCTGGAGGTTCTCCTTCATGATCACGGTGGACTTGACGAGGAGTCCTGACATGCCGATGACGTCGGCGCGGTGTTCCTCGGCGGCTTCGAGGATCGCGGAGACCGGCTGCTTGATGCCGATGTTCACGACGTTGTAGCCGTTGTTGGTCAGGATGATGTCGACCAGGTTCTTACCGATGTCATGCACGTCACCGCGCACCGTGGCCAGGACGATCGTGCCCTTGCCGTCCGCATCGGTCTTCTCCATGTGCGGTTCCAGATACGCCACCGCGGTCTTCATGACCTCGGCCGACTGGAGCACGAACGGCAACTGCATCTGCCCCGACCC
>NZ_JBHVPG010000074.1:0-28257 GCF_042887545.1 Streptomyces sp. NPDC057939 | reverse complement strand
CGCGATGACGCGATCGCCGGGCCTGTCCCGTTGCGGCACGTGGGTCGGTGAGCACGGCCCGCGGCCGCCTGCTGCGTTGCCGGCCCCGTGGGGGACGGCAGCCGGCGCCGCCGGGGCCTCGTCGGCCGTGGTGGTGGCGGGCCGGTGCCGCTCGGATCGAGTAGTGGCAAGCCCGGCGGTGATGCGGATGCCGAGGCAATCCGCCCGGCGGCGGGACGTCAGCCGGTCGTGACGGCCGGCTGCGTCGCGTCGACGTCGACGGCGTCGAGGAACCGGCGCGCGGCGCTGAGCTGTTCCAGCCGCAGGGCGTAGCTCGCGCGGGCGATGTGATCGCCGGCGGCGTCCTCCTTGACGCGGAGCGACTCCTCGATCTCGTCGATGACGACGCGTTGCCGCTCGACCAGGCGGGCCGGGCTGGTGCCCCGGCGCTGGAGCAGCAGAAGCTTGCAGGTGAGCTCGGCGCGGACGTCGAACAGTTCCGTCACGGGTTCGGCGAGCCACCGGCCGACCGTCGTCTTCGCCGAGCGGGTGGCGGCGTGGATCATGCGCTGCGGTCCGCGGTCGCTCTCCTCGGCACCGACCGGCGTGATGAGCTCCCGCTCGACGAGCCGCGTGATCGACCGGTAGACCATGGGGCGCGAGATGTACCAGAACTCCCCGATCTCCGCGCCCTCCGCGGTGAGGGCCGCGATGGCGAAGCCGTGGCTCGGACGTTCGGCCACGAGTGCGAGCACGATCCACTCGGCCAGCGGCAGATCGGGCCGATCAGGTTTTCCCATGCAGGCCAGCGTACCAATCGGTCCGGCAGACGGCCGTGCGATGGACCCGTTCATCGAGCCTTCACAGCGGGCTGGGCCGTAGGCGGGGCCGCCCGGGGTCCGCTGGTCGCCGGCGACCCGCCCACAGGGGACGGACGGCCGGCGTGGCGAGGGTCAGTGGCCGACGATCGTGAGCGGCGCGCCCGTCGCGTACGGGTCGCTCAGGTGCTCGTACCAGTGGATGACGGGAGCGCCGACGAGGAGGGCGGCGATGGCGCCGGCGGCGAGGAACACGCCGAAGGGGAGGCGGGTTCGGCGGGTCGCGCGGCCCGCCAGGATGAGCGCGACACCCACCAGCAACCCGGCGAGGCTCCCGGCCAGCATCGCGAGGACGAGGTGCGAGGGGCCGAGCCAGCCCAGACCGGTGCCGAGCAGGCCGGCCAGGCGCACGTCGCCGAATCCGAGCCAGGCCGGGCGTACCCAATGCAGGGCGAAGAAGACGGCGTACCCGCCCGCTGCGCATGCCGCGGTCACGGCGAGCCGGTGCCACTGATCGGTGGCCGCCGCGGCAACGAGCAGGCAAGCGGCGGTGAGGACGAGAGTCGGGTGGACCAGCCGCTTCGGGAGCAGGAAGTGTTCGGCGTCGCAGGCGGCCAGCGCCAGCAGCCCCGCGGTGAAGACCAGGTGGGCCGGCAGGGCTGCCGACCAGCCGAAGCGCGATGCCTCGGCGGCGAAGAGGGCCGCGGTGAGCGCTTCGAGGAGCGGGTAGCGCGCGGGGATCGGAAGCCGACAGGCGCGGCAGCGCCCGCCCAACAGGAACCAGGACACGAGGGGGACGTTGTCCCGGGCCGTGATCGGCGTGGCGCATTCCGGGCAGGCGGAACGGGGTCGCACGACGGAGCGGCCGGCCGGTACCCGGGAGGCGGCGACGTTGAGGAACGAGCCCACGGCGAGCCCCAGCAGACCGACCATCAGGATGGATATGGGTGACATGCGGGCCATGTTCCTGCATCGGGCGAAACGGCAGATACCGGGGCAATGCACGAGTTTCGAACGGTTGCCGAAGAGTGTTGCCACCGGGCACCGCGCCAGGTGGCGCCTCCGGCCACCTGGCGGCACTCGACCGGCCGGCAACCGCCGGACGGCGACGTTCGATGTGGAATCCGTATCAGGGGGTGGTGGCGCAGGGGCCGCTCAACGGCACGACCTTGTACCCCTGGGCCGGCGGGGCATCCACTTCGACCGTGTGCAGAGTGGACGCGGAGGACAGGAACCCCTTCGAGAGCTCGGCCATGTCGCCGTACTTCTTGTTGACGGCGAAGTACGCCTCCTCAGCGGTCTCGATCGTGGACTTGTCGGTCCGGCACGCCGACCCCTGGCCCTTGTCGTTGATGCCTCGGACGGAGAAGACGACGATGGCGGACAGGATGCCGAGGATCACGATGACCACGAGCAGCTCGATCAGCGTGAAGCCGGCTTCCGCCGCCCCGTCCTGTGCGCGCATTCGCTGACGCAACTTACCTTGCAGGTACGTGAACATCTCTCTCCATCTACGACGAACGTTGAGATCAAGCACTAGCAGCCGCCTGATTAATCAGCGGTAGACTACGCAGTCGAACGACGGTCCTACAAGGGATGACCTGGACGCTCACCGCGCCGGCAAGCCGAATCGCGACACGGCTCGTCATGTAGTATCCCGCTGACTAGTCAGTAGGTGACGACATGGTGAGAGTGCGGCGGGTGATCGCCCGCCGTTCCGGATGCTCGAAAGGGGTGGGTTCCTTGGCGAACCGCCGTCTGTTCCGGGGCCGCGCGGCGGCGAGTGACCCGGCGGCCGGGGAGGTCACCCTGCCCGAGGGGGCGCGGGACCCGGCCCCGGCGGGCGAACCGGACCGGGACGCGGCGTCCCACGCGACGCGGCACGCGCCACCGGAGCAGAACCGGCCGCGCATCGGGGAACTGCTGGTGCGGCGCGGGCTGCTCACCCCGGCGCAGGTGGACGAGGCCCTCCTCCAGCAGGCGACCTCGGGCAAGCGGCTCGGCACCCTGCTCCTCGAACTCGGCATGGTCGACGAGCGCTCCCTGGTCGAAGCCCTGTCCGTACAACTCGACTTGCCCATCGCCGACTTGCGCCAGAGCGAACCCGATGCCGAGGCCGCGGCACGGGTGCCGGAGGCGCTGGCCCGCTCGCTGGGAGTCGTCGCGGTGCGGCGCTCCGAGGGCACCCTGCTGATCGCGGCGGGCGACCCGGGTGACCCGCGCGTACTCGCCGAGGTCGGCCGGGCCGTCGCCCCGGACCGGGTGGAGCTGGCCATCGCGGCGCCCTCGGACATCCGTCGCTCGATCGACAGCACCTACCGGGCGTTGACCGGTGTCAGCAGCCTGGTCGAGGCGTTCGAGGCGACCGAGACCGGCCGCGACGCCAACGCCGGGGCCAGGGCGGTGAGTGAGGACGCCCCGGTCGTTCACCTGGTCAACCTGATGCTGACCCAGGGCCTGCGCGACCGGGCCTCGGACATCCACGTCGAACCGCACGGCGACCGGGTCCGGGTCCGGTACCGCATCGACGGCGCGCTGCACGACGTGCTGAGCCTGCCGGAGAACATGGGGCCGTCCGTCGTCAGCCGGATCAAGATCATGGCCAACATGAACATCGTCGACCGGCGGCGGCCGCAGGACGGGCAGATGGCCACCGCGATCGACGGCAGGTCGGTCGACATCCGGGTCGCGACCACCCCGACCATCTGGGGCGAGAAGGCGGTGCTGCGGCTGCTCGACAGCAACCGCACACTGATCCGGTTGGCGGAGCTCGGCATGCCCCCCGCGACCTACGAGCGGTTCTCGTCGCTGCTGCGCTCCCCGTACGGCATGGTCGCCTGCGGCGGACCGACCGGCAGCGGCAAGACGACCACCCTGTACGCCACGCTCGGCGAGCTGAACCAGAGCGAACGCAACATCACCACCATCGAGGACCCGGTGGAGTACGTGTTCCCGTCGATCAACCAGATTCAGATCAACGACCAGGCGGGCATCTCCTTCGCGACCGGGCTGCGCTCGATCCTGCGCCAGGACCCCGACGTGATCCTGGTCGGCGAGATCCGGGACTCCGAGACGGCGCGGATCGCGGTCGAGTCCGCCCTCACCGGCCACTTCGTGCTGTCGTCCATCCATGCCGGCGACGCCTGCTCCGCGCTCCACCGGTTCGCCGACATGGGCATCGAGCCGTTCCTGATCACCTCCACGGTCGCCGGGGTGGTCAGCCAGCGCCTGGTGCGGCGGATCTGCGATCAGTGCCGCGAGCCCTACCGGCCCGGCGTGGACGAACTGGCCTTCTTCACCAAGGCCGGCGGGTCGGCCGACCACGGGTTCTGGCAGGGCCGGGGCTGCAACTTCTGTTCCCGGACCGGCTACCAGGAGCGGATCGGCGTCTTCGAACTCCTCGTGATGAGTGACGCGGTCAAGCGGCTGCTCGTCGAGAACGCCCCGCTCCACAGCCTGCGCAGGACCGCCCGCGAGGAACACATGGACAGCCTCCTGGACGGAGGCGTCCGTCTGGTGGAGGAGGGGACCACGACCATCGCCGAGATCATGTCCAGCGTGTACGTGGTCTAGGGCCTGTCGTCCCCGTTCGGCCCCCGCCGGACGGCGCACCCCCACACACATCGACGACGCGAACCCCGCACAGCGGAAACCAGGAGGGCACCGGCATGGCCGGCTTCAAGTACGTCGCGGTCGGCCGGGACGGGAAGAGCGTCACAGGCGTCCTCAAGGGCTCCAGCGTCGACGGCGTGACCGAAAGCCTGACCCGGCAGGGCTACGACGTGCGGTCGGTCAAGGCCGAGGGCCGCAACCTGCTGCAGTTCGAACTCACCACGCAAAAGGTCGACCTGGTCGAACTCAGCAACTTCTCACGGCAGATGGCCGCCTTCATCAAGGCCGGTGTGCCCCTGCTGGACGCCCTGGAAATCATCCGGGCCGAGACCAAGGACAAGAAGCTGGGCAAGGTCCTCGTCGACGTCATGGACTCCCTGAGATTCGGCGAAAGCTTCTCCGGCGCGATGGCCGCCCACAGCGCGGCGCTCCCGCCGTTCTACATGTCCGTCCTCCGCTCGGCGGAAGCGACAGGTGAACTCGACGTGGTGATGGCCCAGTTGGGTCGCTACATCGAACGCGACGTCGAAGGCCGGCGCACCATTCGCTCCGCCCTGACCTACCCGATCCTGGTGATGGGCCTGGCTCTCGCGGTCGTCCTCGTCCTCGTCGTCTTCGTGCTGCCCCGTTTCAAGTTGTTCTTCGAGTCCTTCAACGCGGAACTGCCCCTGCCGACAAGGATCCTGCTGGGCTTCACCGACTTCGTCACCGCCTGGTATCCGGTGATCATCGCTGTGGCCGTCGCGCTCGTCACGGCACTGATCGCCGGTCTGCGGACCCAGCGCGGACGGATGCTGCGCGACCGATGCCTGCTGGCGATGCCGGTGGTGGGCGATGTGGTCCGCTACATGGTCATCGAACGGTTCTGCCGCATCCTGACCTCGATGATCAAGGCCGGGGTGCCCATTCCGGAGGCGCTCGGCCTGGCCGGAGCCGGAGCCAACAACCTGGTATACGAACGGTCCCTCGGAACGGCCCGGGTCGAGATGCTCGAAGGCGGCGGCATCTCCCGGCCGATCGCCCGCACCAAGCTGTTCCCCGGGGCCGTCACCCAGATGATGCGCGTCGGCGAGGAGACCGGGACCCTCGACGACCAGCTCGAAAACGTGTCCGACTTCTACGAGAAGGAGCTACGGCACAAACTCAAGCGGCTGACCAGCCTGTTCGAGCCGGCCATCGTGATCGTGGTCGGGGTCGTCGTGGGGTTCGTGGCCGTCGCCCTGCTCTCCGCGATCTACGGCGTCTACAGCCAGGTCGAGGTCCAGTGACCGGCCCGGCCCACCGCCCTGCACGCCGCCCGGCCCGCCGCCCGGCCCGCCGCCCGCGGCGCCCCCGCGGCGAAGAGGGCGAGACCCTGGTCGAGGTCCTCGTCGCCGTGGTCCTCATGGGCCTCGCCTTCGTGACCGTCTTCGGTGGCATGGGCACCGCGATCATCAGCTCGGTCACGCAGCAGAGGGTGACCGACGCCGACTCGCTCGTCCGCAGCGCCGCCGAGAAGGTCGTCGGCGCGCCGTACGTGCCCTGCGCCGGCGGCTACGGGACTCCGACACCGCCGGTCGGGTACACCGTGAGCGTCCAGGTCGAGTACTGGGACGGAGCGGGCACGTTCGGCCGGTCCTGCCCGACGGCCGACACCGGGGTGCAGAAGGTGACGCTCACCGTGCGCTCGACCGGCCCGCGCCCCGTCAGGGACGTGACGCTCGAAGTGGTCAAACGGGAGTCGATGCCGTCATGAAGGCCCAACAACCCACTGATGACCGGGAGTCGGGGTTCACCCTGACCGAGTTGCTCGTCACGCTCGTCATCCTGGGCATCATCGGGCTCCTGCTGCCCAAAGCGGTCGTCCTCGGACTGCGGTTCACGTCGGACACCGGGAACCGGGTGTCCACCACCAGCGCGGTGGGCACGCTCGGCCGCTACTTCTACGGCGATGTGCACAGTGCGGCCGACGTCACGACCGACGCCGCGTGCGGCGTTGCCACCGTGATCGTCCGCCTGAACCGACCGGGCACCGACGTCGTCTACGCCTACGACCGACCGACCGGCACCCTCAACCGGGTGACGTGCACCGACGCGGGCGTCGTCACCACGTTGCTGGGCCGGTTCGACCACACCACGACGACCCGTCCGGTGACTCTGAGCTGCGGTGCCGAGACCTCGTGCACCTCGCCCATGGAGGTAACGCTGACCGTGCAGAGCGACCCCGCCGCACCTGCGACGGTCCTCACCGCCGTCCGACGATCGAGCGCGTCATGACCGGCCGCCCCCGTCCGCGCCGCCCGCATCCGCCTCGCCCGCTCCCGCCCCGCCCGCGCGACGACGAACAAGGCGCGGCCCTGATCCTCGCGCTGGCCTTCATCGTCGTCTTCGGCCTGGTCACCGTCTCGGTCCTGTCCTTCGCCGCGACGGGACTGAAAACCGCAGGCGTGTACGTCGACCAGAGCAGGCGGGTCTACAGCGCGGACGGCGCCACCCAGCTCGCGATCAAGAACTTCTCGCAGGGCAACCCGTGCGCCGACTACACCGCCCCGCCGCTCAACGGCCAGCAGATGATCGTCCACTGCGACCCCCTCAACACGTCTGCCGCGGCCGCGCGCGCGACCCAACCGCAGGACGCGCTGCGCAGCCTGGGCAAGACTGCGGGCGACGGCATCAACGTGACCACGCCCGGTCTGCGCGTGCAGGGCAGCGTGTTCTCCCGCTCGAACATCACCACCGGGGCCGGCGGCTCCATGGTCGTGTCGGGCGACGTGTCCGCCGTCGGCGACTGCTCCCCCGCCGTGTCACAGTCCCGGCTGCCTTCGAACCAGGCGCCGTACGCACACGGCTGCGCCAACGACACCCCGTCGGCTCCCGCCGACGAGGTCGTGGGCGCCGACCCGGACCACGCCCCGCCGGTCACGGCCGTTCCGGTCCGGCGGACCGTGCCCGCGTGCCCCGGCCCCGGTTCCTGGCTGGTGCGCCTTCAGCCCGGCCACTACGACGACGCCGAGGCCCTCACCCGCCTCACCGGTGGCGGTTGCCCCGACGTCGTCGTGTGGCTGCAGCCCGGTGTCCACTACTTCGACCTCGGCTTCACCGGCGGCGCCGCGGTCTGGACGGTCACCGACCCCACGGTCAGCGTGGTCGGCGGAACGCCGGCGGGCTGGGACCCCGGTTCCCCCACCCGCCCGACCGTCCCCAACCCGGGCGGTTGCGACAGGACGCGGCCCGAAGGCGTCGAGGTCATGATGGGCGGCGCCAGCCAGTTCCGGGTCGACCGCGGACACGTCGAACTGTGCGCCCCGGTGACCCCGGGCGCGCAGCGGATCGCGGTGTACGGGGTCCAGCCGCCGAAGCCGTCACAGACGCTGACGCCGACAGCGGTGATCGCGAACACCGGCTTCGCCGACCCGGGCCACGCCCTGACCAGCGGCGAACGGGCGACCCTGCCCGGTTGCTCGCGGACCGCTCAGCCGGGCGTCGCGGGCTGCACGTCGGACGCCGCCCTCGACCCGACGAAACGCCGAACGGCCTCGCTGCGTCTCGCCGGCTTCACCCCTCGGGTGCCGCCCGGCTCGGTCATCACCGGCGCGACGCTGCGTGTCAGACACCAGGACGACGGCGACCTGACCGCCCCCGGCGCGGTGAAGGTGAGCGCCGCCGTCGGCGCGGACACCTGCCGCACCGACGACCCGTCCCCGCACACGGCGCTCGACACCGATCCCCCGATCGACCTGCTGGGCGCGTGCGGGCTCACCGATCCGGCCCGGCTTGCCGACCTGTCCGTGACGTACACCGCCACCCTCGACCCCGGCGGCTCCACCGCCACGGCACGCCTGGACGGCATCCGGCTGGAGGTCACCCACCGCACCCCGACCACGTTCAAGCCGACCGCCGTGACCGCGTCGACCGGCTTCACCGCTGCCGGCACCGATCCGGACAACGCCCTGGAGATCGGGGAACAACCGACTCCCTCGGTGGCCGGCGCCGACCTGACCGAGGAGGCGCCGTCCGCCTCGATCACCCTGGCCGGGTTCGGCCGGCCGCCCTTGCCGCCGGGGTCGACGATCCACTCCGCCGTCCTGCGGGTCGCCCATCGGGAGACCGGTGACGCGGCGGTGCCCAGGATCAGCGTCACCCCCGCGGGCGGCGGCGGTTGCAGCAACCTGCCGCTCCCCGCACGCGCCGACCTGGGCGACGACCGCGTCGATCTGAAGGCGTGCGGCATCACCAACCCCGCACAGCTGACCGGCCTGACCGCGACCTACACCGCCGCGCTGAAGGCGGACGGCGGCGCGGGCGCCCACGCCCTGGACGGCATGTGGCTCGAAGTCGTCCACGACCCGCCGCGCCCCCGACCGGCGACGACCGCGTCGTCGACCACGTTCGGCCGCGCCACCAACGCCCAGGCCATCGACGGCACCGACACGGCCGACGCCGCGCTCGACCGGGTCACCACGCCGACCGCCGGCATCGACCTCGGGGGCTACGACACCCCCGCGGTCGCGCCCGGCTCGATCCTGGAAGGGGCCCTGTTGCACGTCGCGCACCGCGAGGATCCCGGGGCGTCCGGAGGGCCGCCGCCGACGGTGACGGTCACCCTGACCGGGCCCGGCATGCCCGGATCCTGCACCGCACCGCGCAAGCTCGCCACGCGCCAGGGCGCCCTGGCCACCGACACCCTGGACCTGGTCGCCGTCTGCGGGCTCACCGACCCGGACCAGCTGACCGGGCTGGTCGTCACCCACACCGCCACCCTCGGCGCCGGTAGCCCCGCCGCCACCGCCCAGCTCGACGGGATCAGCCTGGAACTGTCCCACCGACCCGCGATCGCGGTACGGCCCACCCAGGCGATCAGCACCGCGACACCCACCGCTGCGGCGTTCCTCGACCCGAGGAACGCGCAATCGATCGATACGCGCACCACGACCGCGAGGCTGTCCACGGCAACCCCTTCCGCGGCGATCCGGCTGGGCGCGTTCGCGATGCCGCCCCTACCGGCGGGGGCGGTGATCGACAAGGTGGTGCTGCGCGTGTCCCACCAGGAGGACGACGCCACCCCGGCACCACCCGCGCCGACGGAGCCACCCGCGCCGGCGCCGGCCGAGCCACCCACGGCCACGCTGTCCGTCTCGGGCACCGGTACCGCCTGTGACGCGAACCATGCCCTGACCAGCCGCAAGGGCGCACCCGGTGTCGACGTGGTCGACCTCGGCGCCTGCGGGGTCACGAACGACGACCAGTTGTCCGGGCTCGCCGTCGACCACGCGGTGGCCCTGGGCACGGGCAGCGCCGACGCCACCGTCCAACTCGACGGCGTCGAGCTGGACATCGTCTTCCGCGCCCCGTCCATCCGGCCGCTGTCCGGCTGCCTCACGGCGGGCAACCGTTGCCCGGTGCTGAAGTCGACCGCCGACGCCGACACCGCCACCGAGCACAGCCGCCTGGTGATCAACGGCACCGTCTACTCGCCGACCGCTGCCGTCGACCTGTCCATGAGCCAGGTCGACTGGCAGGTCGTCACCCGCGGCGTCATCGCCCGCACCATCGACCTCGGCATCAGCCCGACCGCCAGGTACCTCCGTCCGGTCATCGGCATCCCCCCGGAGCCGGTGCTGTTCACGACCTACCCGGCGGTGATCGCGAAACCCGCCTCGGTCCCGGCGCTCACCGGGTTCACGCCCCCCGCTCCCGGGGCGCCCGTCGACGTCACGGACGCCACCGTCCCCGCCGGTGGCCGGGCGTCCCTCACGCTGGGCGGCTACTCCCCGCCGGGACCGGCCACGACCGACCCTCTCGATCACGTCGTCCTACAGGTCGCGCACCACGAGGAAGGCGACGTGGCATCGGTGAGGGTGTCGGTGGACTTCCCCGGCAGCACCTGCACCGGCGCCGGCGGCGCGCTGGACGTACCGGTCCGTACCGGCGCGACCGGCCCGGTGACCGACCGGATCGACCTGGCACCGTGCGGCTTGACCCGCGCCTCCCAGTTGGCCGGGCTGACCGTGACCCACACCGTGACCGCCGGGAGCGGCGGCGCGACCGAGCACCTCGGCGGCACCCGGATCGACCTGCTGTCCGGACCCCTCGTCAAGGCCTCCGTGTCCTTCGACGGCCACGCCGGCACCGTCGAGCAGTGGACGGTCCTGCCATGAGCACGCACATCACCTTGGAGACCACCATGTCCGGGCCGAGTTCCGCGATCATCGACCACCTGCTCGGCGAACTGTGGGAGCGGGGCGGCAGCGACATCCTCCTCACCACCGGATCGGCGCCGTTCCTCCGTGTCGACGGCGCCCTGCGAGCGATCGAGGGGGACCCGCTGACCGAGCCCGAGATCGATCGGCTGGTGACCGGGGTGCTGGGCGAGGAACTCACCGAACGCTTCCGCCGGGAGAAGCAGGTCGATTTCGCCTTCAGCTGGGGATCGAAGGCCCGGTTGCGCGGAAACGCCTTCGTGCAGCGCGGCGCGTCGGCGTTGGCGCTGCGGATCATCCCGTTCACGGTGCCGTCGGCCGAGCAGCTGGGGCTTCCGCCGGTCGTCCTGGGCTGGGCGGGGATGCCGCGCGGGTTCGTACTGGTCACCGGGCCGACCGGGTCCGGGAAGTCGACGAGCCTGGCGGCGTTGCTCGACCACGTCAACACGTACCGGTCCGTGCACATCCTCACCATCGAGGACCCGATCGAGTACCTGCACCGGCACAAGCGTTCTGCGGTCAACCAGCGCGAGGTCGGCACCGACACCGAGTCGTTCCCCGCCGCGCTGCGCGCGGCCCTGCGCGAGGACCCCGACGTCCTGCTGCTCGGCGAGATGCGCGACCCGGAGAGCATCTCCGCGGCCCTGACCATCGCCGAGACCGGACATCTCGTGTTCGCCACCCTGCACACCAACGACGCGTCACAGACCCTGGACCGCATCGTCGACGTGTTCCCGGCCGAGCAACAGCCTCAGATCAGGCTCCAGTTGGCGCACACCCTGGTCGGCATCCTGAACCAGACGCTGATCCCCCGGATCGGAGGTGGCCGGGTGGCCGCCTTCGAGGTGCTGGTGGGGACGTCGGCGATCCGCAACCTGATCCGCGAGGGCAAGACGCGCCAGATCCGCAACATGGTCTCGACCGGCCACCGCGACGGCATGCGGACCCTGGAAGCCGACATCAACTCCCTCGTCTCGTCGGGCCTGATCGCCTACGAGGAGGCCGTGTCGCACACCGCGCACCCGGAGGACATCGAACGGCCCCGCGTCCCGACCGGTCGGGCCCGACCCCCTTCGGGAGGTCCTCCGCGGTGAGCGGCCCTCCCTCGTTCAGCAGGGTTTGCGCCAGGTGTCCAGCTCCAAGTTCTTCAGCATCGACGACAGTTTGAGGCGGCGGGACTCGCCGCAGAATCCCGAGGTGGATCCCTCGTATTCGACGTGGAACACGGCCTTGCCCGCCGCGATGAACGGGGTGAGCCGGTCGCACTCGTCGAACTGGGCGCACTCCTCGTTGACCGCGAAGTCGAAGTCGTTCACCAGCTGCGGGATCTGTGGCAGGTCGTTCTTGAGTCCGACGGACAGTCCGCGGGCGTGGGCGATCTCCGCGATCATGCGGTTGTAGGCGAGTTGGTGGTCGGCGGTCAGCGGGAACCCGGTCTTGTTGCCGTAGCCCTCCATCAGGTCGGGTTCGACCGCGTCGAAGCCCTTGTCGCGGCACATGTCGAAGCGCCGTTCCATGATCGGACGGAGCAGGTCGATCCGTCGGATGTCCAACCACTTCTCGCCCTTCCACCCGTTGGGCTCGCCGAGGAGGGCGGTCGGGAAGGCCGCGTGGTCGGAGCGGAAGTCCTCCCAGGCCCCGACGTTGATGTAGCAGATCACCTTGCGGCCGTCCCGGTGCAGCCGGGCCACGTCGGCCGCCGTGTTCTCGAAGCCGTCGATGTCGTACACGGGGACGTCGACGGAGGGGTCGGAGCGGCCGTCGAGCTGCCACTGCCAGGCCAGACCGGGTTGTGGTTTCCAACGGGTCGCGGCCCGGTCCCCCGGAGCCGGTGTCGTCCCCGGGGCCGCGGAGCCGGACGGCGTGCCGGGCGGGGGCGTCGCGCTCCCCGACGCCGACGGCTGTGGCGCGGACGCGGACGCCGACGGGGATCCGGAAGCGCTGGTGGACGGGTCGGGCGCCGGGTCACGGGTCGCCGTGGGCCCGGACGGGTCCGGTGCGCCGTCGTCGTCATCGTCGTCGTTCGCGCCGGAGCAGCCCGCAAGGGCCAGGGCCGTCACGAGGGCCAGGAGGCCGAGGCGGGTCGACAGGGTGCGGCTCATCGTTCCATCCCGGTGAGTGCGGGGGTCAACTGTTTCCATGGGTTGGGAAGTTCGCCCGTGACGGGTCCCGATACGGCCGCTCCCCGCTCGCGCGCGGTGCGGACGGCGAGCGGGACCAGTGCCTCGGGCACCCCGTAGACGAGGTGACAGAACCGCTCGGGGGCGTGGCGGGCCGTCCACGCGGGCTTGGTGAACGCCGAGACGTACGTCGACCAGTGACCCTCGAAGGTGACGGTCAGGTCGGCGAGGCGCACGTAGCCGGCCACCGGGTGGACACCCGGGTTCAGGACGACGGGCGTCGCGCCGAGCCGGCGCAGCGAGCGGACCAGGCGGCGGGTGGCGGGAAGTTCCCTCGGTGTCGCGGCCACCCGGTCCAGGAAGGCGCCGTCGGCGCCGTACCACTTCTGGTGGCGGATCATCTCGTGGACGACCTCGGCCGGGCCTCGCTCCCCGTACGCGGTGTCCACGTAGCCGAGGAGGCGGGCGCCCGCGGTGCGCAGGGCGGCGGCTGCCGCGGTGAACGCCGGGTCGGGGCGCTCACCGGGCCCGTCGCCCGGGTTGATCACCACACCGTAGGTCGCGGAGGCACCGGTGATGAGCCGGTGCCAGGCGCCCGGGTCCTCGGCGGGGTGGACGTACAGCGGGACGAGGAGCGTCATGATGTTCGGGATCCCACCCCGGTCGCGGCCCACAGTGTGGCGAGCGTGTCGCCGAGCTCGTGGACGGGGCGCCAGCCGAGGGCCTCGTCCGCGGCGGTGATGTCGGAGCACTGCCAGGACACCTGGGCCGATCGGGCCGATCCGCCCGCGTCCTCCTCGATCCGGCCCCGGAAGCCCGCTCTCGCGGCCAGTCCCCGCACCAGTTCGCGGACCGGGACGGCCCGGCCGGCGCCGATGTTCAGTACGGAGGGCAGCGACCCGGGCGCGGTGACCGCGAGGGCCACCGCGTGCGCGACGTCGCGCACGTCCACGAAGTCCCGGTGTGCGGAGAGGTCGCCGAGCCGTAGCACCGCCTCGGGGTCCGTTCCGGCGTCGCGCAGCAGGGCGGCGATCCGTCCGGGCAGTCCGCTGGGCGGTGCGCCGGGCCCGACGGGGTTGCCCACCCGCAGGACGACGCCGTCGAGTCCGGAGGAGGCGATGGCGACGGTGCCGGCCAGTTTGGTGGCGCCGTACGGGGTGACCGGACGGGTGGCCGCCGATTCCGCCACCCGGGTGTCGGGTTCCCCGGGCCCGTACTCGGCGGCCGAGCCGAGGTGGACCAGGCGGGCCCGAGGCGCCGCCACCCGGAGCGCGGCGCACAGTACGGCGGGGCCGCGGGCGTTGACCTCGGCCAGCGTCACGGCGTCCCCGCCGGTCGCGCCCGCGCAGTTGACGACCGCGTCGGGTGCGGCCGCGGCGAGGACGTCCGCGAGCCGTTCGGGCCGATCGGCGGCGAGGTCGACGCCGAAGTCGGCGTCGGGTGAGCGGCCGCCGTCGAACACCCGCGCGCCCGGGAGGGCGCGCAGGCGGTCGACGACATGGGCGCCCAGGTAGCCGGTTCGGCCCAGGACGAGAATGCGCATGAGGTGGTCAGGCTCCCTTGAGCAGCAAGGACTTGCGGCTGGTGAACTCGGCGTTGGCCCGGTCGTAGTCGTCGGGACGACCGATGTCGAGCCAGTACCCGTCGAACGCGTAGGACTGCGGAAGGTTCTGGCTTGCCAGCAGGTCCAGTACGAGTTCGTCGAATCCGAGCGGCAGGCCGGGGGTGTAGTTGTCGAGGGTGGAGCGGCTGAGGCCGTAGACGCCCATGGAGACGTGGTAGTCCATGCTGGGCTTCTCGGTGAAGGCCACCACACGGCTCGCGTCGGTGGTGAGCACTCCGAAGTCGATGTGGACCTTTCTCGGGTACGTCGCGATGGTCAGCGGTGCCCCCGATTCCTCGTGCCGGTGCAGCACGTCGGCGTAGTCGAGGTCGGTGAGCACGTCGCCGTTCATGACGAGGAAGTGCTCGGGGAGCCGGTCGCGCAGGTTGAGCAGGGGACCCATGGTGCCGAGGGGGCTCTCCTCCGTGGCGTAGTCGATGCTCATGCCCCACTGGGAGCCGTCGCCGACGTAGGCCCGGATGATCTCGCCCAGGTGCCCGATGGCTATGGTGCAGCGGGTGAATCCGGCCGTCGAGAGCTGACGCAGCACGATCTCCAGGATCGCGTGCTGGTCGCCGATGGGCACGAGGGGCTTGGGCAGGGCCGTGGTGTAGGGCCGCAGCCGGACGCCCTTGCCGCCCGCCAGGATCACTGCGTACATGGGTCTCCTCCTTGGGTTGCGTGGGGGGACGATGAGTTGAGTGACGTGGGGATGTGTGGATCGTCGGCGGAACGCGTTCGGGTCAGATGTTGTAGATGCCGGTCTTGTAGCGGGCCAGGTTGGCCGGGTCGCGGAAGAATTCGACGGTGTGTGCGAGTCCTTCCTCCAGGGTGTGTTCGGGTTGCCAGCCGGTGGCGGCGGTGAGTCGGCTCGCGTCGGCGACCAGGCGCATGACCTCTGAGGCGGCCGGCCGGATCCGTTCGCCGTCCTCGCGCACCTCGATCGGGACGTCCATGACCTTGCCGATCAGCGTGACCAGGTCGGCCACCGAGATCTCGCCGCCGGTACCGGAGTTGAAGGTGCGGCCCACGACGCGGTCGGCGGGTGCGGTGCCCGCGGCGAGGAAGGCCTGCGCGGTGTCCTTGACGAAGCTGAAGTCGCGGGTGGGGCGCAGGTCTCCGAGGGTGATGACGCGTTCCCCGGCGGCGACCTGTCCGATGACGGTGGGGATCACCGCGCGCATCGACTGGCGCGGGCCGTAGGTGTTGAACGGCCTGAGGGTGACCACGGGGGTTTCGAAGCTGGCGTGGTAGCTGTCGGCCAGCCGGTCGCCTCCGGCCTTCGAAGCGGCGTACGGGGACTGGGTGTTGATGGGGTGGTCCTCGGTGATGGGGACGGTCTGCGCGGTGCCGTACGTCTCGCTGGTCGAGGTGTGCACCAGGCGGGGCGTACCGAGCGCGCGGACGGCCTCCAGGACGTTGAGGGTTCCGGTGACGTTGGTGTCGACGTAGCTGTGCGGCGCCCGGTAGGAGTACGGGATCGCGATGAGCGCGGCCAAGTGGTAGGCGGCGTCGGCTCCTTCGAGGAGTCCTCGGACGGAGCCGGGGTCCCGGACGTCACCGAGGACGATCTCCACCTGGTCGAGGACGTCCGGGGCCAGTGTCTCCAGCCACCCGTACGAGGAGAAGGAGTTGTACTGGGCCATGGCGCGGACCCGGTAGCCCCGGGCGACCAGGGCTTCCGTGAGGTGAGAGCCGATGAAGCCCTCGGCCCCGGTGACGGCGGCGAGCGGTGCGGAGGTCAACTGATCTGCCTTTCGGATTCGTTGGTAGGTCGTACGGGCATGCGTGGTCGGCCGGTGGGCGGCTACGGCGTCCCGCCGGGCCGTCAGGCGTGCCGGGCCGGGCGTCCGAGGATCCACACGGTGCATCCGGCCAGGGCTGCCGCGGCGAGGCCGCAGGACAGGGTGAGGACCCGCGCTCCGGACGTGGGCTCCAGCAGGGCGACGGCTCCGGCGGCTCCGGCGGCCCCCAGACAGATGAGTGCCGGCGGCCAGGCCACCCCGAAGGCCTGGAGCAGCAGCGCGGTCCACAGGGTGGCGGCGAGCAGCAGCAGTGCGGCCGGGTCGGCCCCGGTGAGCAGGGCGACGGGCAGCAGGAGCAGCAGGTAGCCGGTCAGGCAGAGGCCGAGGACCCCGGCCGACCGCAGCAGGAACCCGACGGGGGTCGCGGCCGCGCCGAGGGCGGTGACGGACAGACCGCGGAAGCGGTACAGCAGCCATTCGGCGGGGCCCATGCTCACGGTCAGCGCGATGACGGCGTACGGTTCGGCCCGCCCCTCCAACAGCACGAGGAGTGCCGCCCCCAGACCGAAGAGCCCGTACGGCAACGACCTTCGCAGCGGCGGCCGGTCGCCCCCGTCGGCGGCGACCGGGGCGGCGTACGCGGCGCGCAGTGCTCGGAAAACGGCGGCTCCCGTCGCGAGGAGCGCGGCGGCCGGGAGCCCGACCCGCAGCGGGGTTCCCGGTTCCCACCAGGGCAGTACGGCGCCGCCGACGATGAGCGGGGTGAGGGCGAGCAGCAGGAGTCGCTCGCGTCCCAGGACCAGCAGGATGCCGGCGGCGCCCAGGTAGAGCGACTGGGCGGCGGCGGCTCCGGTGGCGGCCCCGCCGCCGCCGGCCGCCGCGGCCGCCGCGCCCGTGGCGAGGGCGGCTCCGACGGGCGTGCCGATCAGCAGCGTGCGGGCGGCCTCGCGCTGTCCGGCCACCATCCTCAGGTAGGCCCGGTGCCCGAGGGCCTGGCCCCAGGCCCAGGAGACGATGCCCGCGACGACGAGCCCGGTGGTGTGCCGGCCCGGGTTCCAGAGCGGGGCGGTGAGCAGGTACGCCAGCCCCGGCAGGGCGAACAGCAGGCCGCGCAGCAGGCACCGTACGGTGTCCGGCCGCCACGGGTCCGGGGTCCGGGCGGGCTCCGGGAATACCCGGGGCACCCGCTCGTACAGGGCTGCGGCCAGGGAGAAGATGTTGGGGTGTCCGTAGCGTTCCCGGATCACCTCGGCGGAGAGGCCTTCGGCCTCCAACAGGGCGGCCACCTCGTACGGGTGGACGGCCGGGCCGACGCGGTCGGCCAGTTCGGCGGCGAGCCGGTTGACCGCTTCCTCGTCGGGGCCGGGCAGCCTCAGCGTCAGGGTGGTTTCCGCCCACAGCCTGCGGGGCGGACGCGCGGCGGTGTCCGCCAGCCTCAGGGCCAGCGTGTCCTGGTTGGTTCCGCCTGGTTCGAGTGACATGGGCCCGCTCATCCGGCGCGGCTCCCCGTGCCGGTGGCCGCGGACGTGCCGGCCTCGTGTGCGGGTTGCGCGCCCGGGTCCTGGGCCCACGAGGGCGGTACGAAGGGGCGGGCCCGTTCGTACCGGCGCGAGCGTCCGTCGGCGACGGACACGGCGGTGAGGACCACGGGCGCCGGCGGCGCGGTCGCGGGCTCGGGTGTGCGTACGGCGGCGGTCGCCGGGACGCGCGGGACCCGGGTGAGACGTCGGGTGCGCGGGGTGCGGTCGAGTTCGGGGAGTTCCAGGTAGATGGAGCGGAAGGTGTCGATGGTCTGGCGCAGGGTGAACTGTTCGATGACCCGCAGTCGGGCCGCCTCGCCCATGTCGGCGCGGCGCCGGGGGTCGCCCAGCAGTTCCAGGGCGGCGTCGGCCATGGCCTGCGGATCGCGCGGCGGGACCACCAGGCCCGCCTCGCCGACCGCTTCGCGTACGCCGCCCACGTCGGTGGACACCGTCGCCCTGCCGCAGGACATGGCCTCGATGAGGGTGAACGGGAAGCCCTCGCTGATGCTGGACAGCATCACGACGTTCCCGGCCGCGTAGGCGTCCTTGATGTCGTCGACCCGGCCCTCGAAGGTGACGGCGTCGGCGTGTCCGAGTTCACGGGCGAGGGTCTCGCACCGCTCCCGGTAGGCCTCGCCGCCGCGCGGGGTCCCGCCGAACAGGCGCAGTCGGGCATCGGGCACCCGGGCGCGGACCAGGGCGAAGGCCCGGATCAGGGTCTCCAGGTCCTTGATCGGGTCGACCCGGCCGGCCCAGCTGAGGGTCGGCGCCTGCGGTTCCGGCCCGGCGGGCGGGAAGGCCGCGGGGTCGACGCCGTTGTAGACCGTACGGATGGCCTGCGGGTCGGCACCGCCCTCCTCCTCCCACAACCGGTTGTAGCGGTTGCCGGGGGTGACGAGGGCGGCCCGCCGGTAGCTCTCCTCGGCGAGCAGCCGGAAGAAGCCGAGGACGACGGCCTTCACCGGCCAGCGGTAGGGCGCGGTGCGGTATCCGAGGTAGCGCTCGCGCAGGTAGACGCCGTGTTCGGTCAGCAGCAGCGGGACCCCGTGCCGCTCCAGCGCGGCGAGCCCCGGGAGCGCGGCGACGCCGCCGCTGACCGCGTGGGCCACGCCGTGCTCCGGGAGCGGGGCGGCCAGGGGCCGTAGGGCGTGTTCCAGCAGGGAGGTCGCGGTGAGCGCGTCGTGCAGGGTCGGTCGGGCCTCGCGCACGGCGTACCCGGGGCGGTTCCAGACCGCCGCGAGGACGGCGATGGCGTGGTCGCCCCGCAGGAACGGGCTCAGTACGCCGTCGGCGGCGGCCCGCGCCATCGTGTACAGCGCGGGGGCGAACCCGGCTTCGGCGCAGGGGTCGAGGAGGGCGGTCAGGAACTGTTCGTAGGCGCCGGACAGTCGGCGGTGGGCGCGCCCGCGGGGGGCGCGGCCTTCCGGGGCGGGGCCCCACATGGGGACGGTGCTGACGCCCAGGACGTGCCCGGGCAGGTCCCAGACCATGGGTTCGCGGCCGGTGCCGGTGACGGCTATGACCTCGAAGTCGACGTCAGGCATGCCTTGGACGAGTTGATCGCACCATACGCTGACGCCGCCGTGACTGTGGGGATAGGTGCCTTCGGTGAGCAGGGTGACGTGCGTCGCGTGCCTTCGGCGCGCGCCGTGGTGAACGTGCATGGGTGGGCTCCACGGCCGGTGTGGTGGGGGTGGTCGGACCGGTCCGGGCCGCTGGCGGCCCGGACCGGCGGACGCGGGTTCAGCGCCGGTCGGTGTCCTCGGCGCCCTCGCGCACGGCCGGCGGAACGGGCGTGCCGGGTGCGGGGGCGGTCGCGGGTGCCGGACGGGCGGCGGCCACCGCGGACGGGGCCGCGGGCGCCGACGACGGCAGGGTGAGGGTCAGCGGCGCACCGGTCGAGGTGGTCCAGCCGGAGACCCGGCCCGCGTAGGGGCTGCCGTAGGCGGCGCCGCCCCGCTGCGTGCCGGTGGGCAGGCTCGCGGTGACGTCGAGGCCGTTCGGTGCCAGCACGGTGACGGTGTCACCCACCCGGTAGGCGGTGACCTGGCCCGCCTGGACGGCGCTCTTCCAGGTGCCGCGGCGCTTCAGTTCGACGCCGATGTCCCGCATCCGCTCGTTCACCAGCGGGGTGTTGGCCGCGAACAGCGCGTTGTAGCCGTCGACGACCCCGCTCAGCACCGGGTAGGCGAGGCGTTCCTCGGCCAGGTTGGACTGGTGGATGAAGTGCGGCTTCGGGTCGTTGGCGAGCACGTGCCCGAGCGCGGTGCCGATCTCGGTCGGCACGATCCGGGTGGCGTAGCCGGTGGTGGTGTCCAGGGGTGCGGACAGGCAGGTGGTGGTGTCCGCGTGGTCCTCGCAGATGCCGCTGCCGCCCTGGGCCCGGGAGGTGTAGATCCAGTTGTACTCGTCCACCGCTTCGGCGGCCGTGCCGACGTTGTAGTAGACGTTCATCGGGTATCGGGCGACGGTGGAGGCCGAACCGATCTGCCGCTGCTCGGGGTCCCGGGAGTTGTCCGAGGCGAGCCATTTGACGCCGTTGCCGGTGAGGGAGGGCGCCAGGTTCGGGTTGTCCTGCGGCTGTTGGGGCAGGACGGCCATGCCCGAGTGTTCGCCGGTGACCAGTTCGTCGTTCTGCAGGGGCAGTCCGAAGTTCTGGCCCCAGACCCGGTTGAGGGCTATCTCGTCGTCGATGGCGTTGCGACTGATCCACTTGGTGGAGCCGTTGGTGTTGGTCGCGCACCGCCAGGGCACCACGCCGGTGTCCTGCTCGCAGCCGAGGAAGGCGTGCGTGTAGGTGTGGTTGATCCAGCGGAACTGGGCGCGGTCGGCCTGGAGTTTGTCGGCCAGCGCGTCGACGCCGTTGTTGTCCTCGCGCTGGTCGAGGCTGCCGGCCCCGTTGTAGACCATGTCGAGGGTGATGCCCCGTTCGGCCTGCCAGGTCCTGGCGTACTCGGCGTCGGCGGCGGTCATCCGGATCGGGTTGGGCGTACCGGTGCCGGCCGCGCAGTCCACGTCACCCGGGGTGCAGTTGAGCTGGGTGTCCCAGCGGTCGTCGGCCGCGAACACGTCGTCGACGTGGACGGAGAAGTAGTTGCGGGAGGCACCCAGGTGCACTCCGCCGGTCATCCACTCGACGATGCCGCGGGCCAGCAGTCGGTACTGCTGCTGGTAGCGGTTGTAGACGAAGGTCACGACGAGTTCGCGTCGCCCGTCGTGCCGGTACTCGCCGACGAGCGAGCCGCGCCGGGTCGTGCCCGGGATGGGCGCGTCGACGTACGTGGTGAAGTCCGCTCCGGCGGCGGGCTGCGCGAGATAGGCGTAGCTCTCGCCGACGGTGGGCGAGTTGTCCTCGAAGGGCACTGCCCCGTCGAGGTAGCCGAACGGGCCCGCCTGGCCGGCGGCGGTGACCCCGGCCTGGACGCCGTCGACGCTGCCCGCGTACCCGCCGGGGACGAAGTACTGCAGGCCGACCTGCGGTCGGGCGTAGGTGTAGGCGTCGACCTGCGGGATCGCGTAGGCCTGCTCGTAGGCGGCCAGGGCCGTCATCTCGGTGGACCCCGCCGCGAAGGGGTTGTCGTTGGGCAGGACGACCGCCTGGTACTTGGCGCGCGGCCGGCCGTCCACGGTGTCGGCCAGGAAGGCCGGGTCGATGGTGGGCCGGTCCGACCGAGTGAGGTCGACCTGCGTGTACGGCGTGCCCGCCGATTCCAGCTCGGCCGTGATGGCCTGGACGGCCGGACCGCCGTCGGTCACGACCAGAACGCGCAAGTCCACGCGCGGTGTTGCCGTGTCTGCCTGTGCCGTGCCGGCCGGCAGGCCGAAGGCTGCGATGAGCGCGCCCACCGATAACGCGGTGGTGCGTATGCTTCGCTTCATGCGGTGTTGTCCCCTCCCCGGGCAGGGGGCAGCGCGGCTCGCACGAAGCGGACGCCCCCCAAGTGCGCGACGCCGGTGTCCCCCTCAGAAACCAGTCGTCGACGCATCCGTCGCGTCACATAGTGATGCACCTGTGTAGCTTTCGTGGGGATGTTGCGAAAACCGACGGAAAAACACAGGTAACCAACTGGACTTGATCGAGCTTGAGTTGGCCTTCCGCGGCACTCTCCGCCTCCGCGCGCCAGGGCTCCGGCCGGCCTTGAGTGCCGGTCCGGAGCCGGGTGGGGCGCCGGCGGACCGAGTCGGCCCACCGACACCCCGCCCTCATGGTTCGGACCACGTCGCCGATGGGGGTCCAGCGGTTTCAAGCCACCGCCCGGACAGGGAAACGGAACCGACCGTCAGGCGCAGAGCACCCGGGTCTCGGGCGTGTACACGGGGCCGGCACTGGTGCTCGAACTGTCACTGAACTCGGCGTAGTAGTAGGAGTAGAAACCTATGTTGCCGTTGCAACCGGAGTCGGCGGCCACCTGGAGGGTCAGCGTCACCGTGCGACTCTGACCGGGTGCGATCGTCGCGCCGTAGTTGCCGCCGAGGTCGGACGGGCCGACGCCCGAACAGGAGGCGGCGCCGGTCGGGGTCGCCACGCTGCATCCGGTGAAGCTGTACTTCAGATCGGCGCGCTGGGTGGTGAGCCAGGTCGGCGCGATCGACTGGTAGACGAACCAGATGTCGTAGGTCTTGTTGTTGGTGAGCGTCATCGAGAGGTTCACCGTGCCGCCGGGGGTGACGGTGGCGGCGTTCGTGGTGAACGTCAGGGCGGCCGGCGCCGGGTCGGCGCTCGCCGCGGGGGCGAGTCCGAACAGGGCCAGGACGAAGGCGAGGACGCCGGCGAGGCCGAGGCGGCTCTTCAGAGGTGATCGCATGGCCCGGGAGGCTAGGACGACGGCTCGCGCCCCGTCTGCCCCCGGCAGGCGCACGCGGGCGCGGAACGGCCGGAAGTGTGCGCCCCGTGAAGGCGTTCGGGGGAACGTGTGCGCGATGACCACGCACCGTATACGAGCAGCCCACACACGGTTCCCCCCGGAGCGGACGACGACCGGTCGCGCCGAAGCGCCCCGGGCGCGGGTTTGGCGCGTACATAACGTCGCCAAGGTGCGGAATACCGGACACCGTTTCCCCCTCGGGGCCGCCGGGGCGCGCCCGGAGCCGGGTGGGCGAGCCGTCGACCGGCGCCGGCGGTGCCGGTACGGCAGTGGCAGCATCCAGGACATGACGGCGCACCCGATCCTCCACACCATCCACGTCCCGACGCTTGAGCCCCACCTCTCACGAACGGGCACCATCTTTCGGACGTTCGCCGATCAGGACTCCGGCTGCGTCTCCTACGGATTCATGGCGGCGGGGCGACGCTGGTTCGTCAAGGGAGCCTCCACACCCGACGGCGTCGCGTCCCTGCGACGGGCCGTCTCGCTGCACGGGGCCGTCTCGCACCCGGCCATCGTGCCCCTGTCCCACTCGTTCAGCACCGACGAGGGCCTGGCGCTCGTGTACCCGTGGACGGCCGGCGAGGTCCTCTACCACCCGACTCGTGCGCGCCACGGAGGGAGGGCCGCGCCCGGCAGTCCCCTGTCCAACTTCCGGAAGCTCCCCCTTCCCCGGGTGCACGCAGCCCTCGACTCGCTCCTCAGTGCCCACCTTGCCGTGGAGCGGGCCGGATTCGTCGCCGTCGACCTCTACGACGGCTGCATGCTCTACGACTTCGAGTGTCACCGGCTGATGCTCTGCGACCTGGACGAGTACCGACCCGGGCCGTTCACCCTACGGGCGGACCGGCTCCCCGGATCCTCCCGCTACATGGCCCCGGAAGAATTCGTACGGGGTTCGATCATCGACATCCGGACAACCGTGTTCAACCTGGGCCGGGCCCTCCGGCTCCTCCTCGACACCGGCGACGAGGAGGGGCAATGGCGCGGCACCCCCGACCAACTGGCCACCGTCAAGACGGCAACGGACCCGGATCCGGTGCGCCGCTTCCACTCGGTGCTCTCGCTCGCCACCGCCTGGCACGCGGCCGACCGAGCCTCGGGAGCCCACCTGTGCGGCGATGGCCCCACCGCCTTCCCGCCCGCAACACCATGATGTCGCACATGTTTTCGACATATGCGCCGGGGAGATAACCAACCCAATACCGCGCGCACGCCGGCAGGGGGTGTCATGAAGTACGAGCTGTCAGGTCGCCTGGTGGTGGGGATCGCCTCCAGTGCCCTGTTCGACCTCACCGACTGCGACGCGGTGTTTCGAGAGCAGGGAGAGGCCGCCTACCGCGCCCACCAGGAGGTCCACGTGAAAGACGTGCTGGACAAGGGCGTGGCCTTCCCCTTCGTCCGGCGCCTGCTGTCGTTGAACGACCTGGCGGATCCCTCCGATCCGCTGGTCGAGGTCATCGTCCTGTCGCGGAACGACCCGGACACCGGCCTGCGGGTCATGCGTTCGATCGAGGCGCACGGCCTGCCCATCAGCCGAGCCGTCTTTCGGCAGGGCCGTTCGTCGCACAGGTTCATGCCGGCGCTGAACATGTCGCTGTTCCTGTCGGCCAACGGGGCCGACGTTCGTGACGCGGTGGCGGATGGCATGCCGGCGGGACACGTGCTCGATACCGCGCGGGTTGATGACGAGGCCGACCCCGAACTGCGCATCGCCTTCGACTTCGACGGCGTGTTGGCGGGTGACGCCTCCGAGCGGATCTTCCAGAACGCCGGCATCGACGAGTTCCGGGCGCACGAGGTCCGCAACGCGTCCACACCTCACGTTCCAGGACCGCTGAGCGGGTTCCTCGCCGGCATCAACCACGTCCAGCGCCGCGAGGAGGACCGGCGCCTCAAGGATCCCGGCTATCAGCCCCGCCTTCGCGTGTCCCTGGTCACCGCCCGGGACGCCCCCGCGCATGAGCGTGCCGTGCGGAGCCTCAAGCAGTGGGGACTGCGGGTCGACGATGCCTTCTTCCTCGGCGGCGTCGACAAGGCTCCCGTCATCGGCGCCCTGGATCCGCACATCTTCTTCGACGACCAGGTCGCCCACCTGAACGGCACCGCACCGGCCACACCGAGCGTGCACATACCGTTCGGCGTCGTCAACGAGCCCTCATGAGTGCGCCTTGACGTCGTCGGCCGGCCCCTCCGGACCCCGGGGGCCGTCGGGGGTTGGGGTTCGGACAGCCGGACCGGCCCGGTCTCCGGGGCTACCGGTGGGCGGGGACGTACTTGTATCCGACGCGGTGCACGGTGGTGATGCGGCCCCGGTGGGCGGGGCCGAGCTTGCGGCGCAGCCTGGCCACGTGGACGTCGACCGTACGGCCGTCGCCGATGTGTCCGTAACCCCAGATGTTCGAGATGAGGGCCTCACGACTGTGGACCGTGTACGGATGGTTCACCAGGTGTGCCAGGAGGTCGAACTCCAGGTAGGTGAGGTCCAGTTCGCGTCCATCGACCTCGGCCAGCCGGCGTGCGCCGTCGACCCGGACGGCATCGTCGGGCCGGACGGATTCGTCGACCCGGGCGGCGTCGGCGTGCGGGGCCGGCTCGGGTGCCGGGAACGTCCCGGGCCCGAGGGGACGGATCTCCGGGCGGATGCCGTGCGCGGTCATCACCGCGACCGGGTCCACGTCCGCCGGTAGGAAGACGAGGTATCCGACGCGGGCACCTTCGATCCCGCCCGCGGGAACGGCGGGCGGACGGTCGCCCACCAGGTGGAGGCGCGGGGCCGGGGAACGGTGGACGGCGGTGGCGGGTACGGGTGCGGGAAGTGCGGTGGTCACGATGAGCCCCTTCGGCTGCTCGGAACGAGGTACGGACGCCGGGTGTCGGGCTGCGACGGGGCAGGGGTTTCCGTGACGGATGCGGCGGGAGGGCCGGCGCGCCGCACGGCGGCGGAACCCGTACGACTCGGAGGGCCGGGGAACGGGAACAGCGGGCGCACGGAGCGGAGCGGCAGCCGGAAGGCCGGTGCACGTCGGGGAAATGCCCTGTCGAAGGAGCCCTAGACGGGTCGGCAGACGGCGCTGGCGACGCGACGGAGGTCGACGTGCCTGCGGCGTACGAGCAACGGCTGCGACGGGGACATGGTCACATCGTGGGGTGCGCAGCGGGCACACGTCAATACTTCCCTACTGATTCACTAGGAAAGGCGTCGACCTGCACGGTCTCTCATATCGAGATCGCTTCGTCCGCCATTCGGTCACGGTCTTGCCGGGCAGGCGGCTTCGGGCGAGTATCCCTATCAATCCGATGGGAAAGGTGGGGATTCGGTGAAGCGGCCGGCCGATGCCACCCAACAACGTTCCGGAGTAGCCGAAATGACCACCACCCTCCCCCATGACACCGACGGCCGGCGATCCGTCGACGAGCAGCACCGCACGCTCCTGCGCACCGCCCGCGACGTGGCGGACGACCTCGCCGCGGACGCCATCGCCCGCGATCAGGCGGGCAAGCCGCCCGCCGACGAGACGGCCCGGCTGCGCGAGGCGGGCCTGCTCGCGGCCCTCACCCCGCCCGGGCCCGACCGCGGGGCGGACTGGCGCACCGGATGCGCCGTCGTGAGGGAGATCGCCGCCGCGGACAGCTCCGTCGGCGACGTGCTCGCCCGCCACTACGTGCACACCTGGAGCGGACGCTTCTACGCGGATCACCACCACGCGACCGCCCTCGAGGAGGAGTCGGTGGGCGAGCAGTGGCTGTGGACCGGTGCGGTGCGCGCTCCGGCCTCCCCGCACGAGGACGCCGAAGGGCCGGAACTCAGGCTGCGGCGGCGCACCCCCGGCTACGTACTGAGCGGGCGCCGGTTCGTGGACACGGCGGTGGCCGCGGCCGACCAGATCGTGGTCGACGCCGCGTGTGCGGCGACCGGTGACGTCCTGGTGGTACGGATCCCTCCCGGCTCACGGGGCGTGAGCGTCGAGTCCGCCCACGACCGGCTCGGGCAGCGCGTCGCCGGCGCGGGCGAGGTCGTCCTGGACCGGGTCGCCATCGCCCCCGAACAGGTGCTGGGCCGCCGGCCGCACGACGAGGAGTCGACGGCGCCCTTCACGGCGCTCGCGGAGCCGGCGCTCCGGCTCGCCCTCTGTCAGGTCGGCCTCGGCATCGCCGAGGGCGCCCTCATCGAGGCGCGCGACCTCAGCAGGGGCGGCCGGGCGCACCGGCTGCCCGGCGAGGACCCGGACCTCTTCCTGACGTACGGGGAGCTCGCCTCGGCCGCCCAGACGGCCACCGCCGTGGTCAACCGGGCGACGGATGTGATGGCGCGGGCCCTCGACACGGGTCCGCACCTCGACGCGGAAGGGGCCGCCGGCGTCGCGGCCCTGGTCGCCACCGCCGAGACCGTGACGTCGAAGGCGGCCCTGCGCATCACCGCCCGGGTGCTGGAGCTCGCCGACGCGCCCGGCCTGGACCGGTTCTGGCGCAACGCCCGGGTCCTGACGGCCCACCGCCCTGTCGCCCACCGCCTGCGCTCCATCGGCGAGCACTACCTCAACGGCTCCCACCTCGCGGTGGCGGCCTTCCGCTGACGCGGGCCCGAGCACCCGCCCGGCGGGCGGCGGCGGCCCGCGAGGGGACAGCGGCCGGATCGATGCAAGATAATGCCGGTATGCGGATCTCAGCCAGGGCGGACTACGCGGTACGTGCCGCACTGCAGCTTGCCGCGTCACAGGATGACGGGCCGGTGAAGGCAGAAGCCATCGCCGACGCCCAGGACATCCCGCACAAGTTCCTCGAGGGCATCCTGAACGACATGCGCCGGGGTGGTCTCGTGCTCAGCCAGCGCGGCGGCAACGGCGGGTACCGGCTGGCGAAGCCCGCCGGTTCCATCAGCATCGCGGACGTGATCCGCGTCGTGGACGGACCGCTCGTGTCGGTGCGCGGGGTACGCCCTCCGGACCTGTCCTACACCGGCCCCGCCCAGGCACTGCTCCCCCTGTGGATCGCGCTGCGGGCCAACGTCCGCGAGATCCTCGACGGCGTGAGCCTCGCCGACGTCGCGTCGTCCGATTTGCCCGCGGAGGTATCGGCACTGGCCGAGCCTCCCGGCGCCTGGACCAATCCCTGACCCATGCCCCACCTGCACGTTCTCACATAACGAGATACCTGCGTCCACGATTCGGTCACCCCCTTGGGGTGGCTGTCCGGCTCTGCCAATATGCCTACCAACCAGGTGGGAAAACTAGGAATCCGGGAAGGCGGGCCGTGCGAACACTGCATCACGCGGGCCGGATGCCGTCCCTGACATCCCGCCGGCACATCGACCTGCTGCGCACCGCCGGCGCCATCTGTCAGTCCGGCTGATCGTGCTCCGGGCCCCGTTCCCCGCGTAGTCGGCGCCGGGCACCGTCGGACGCGCCCCTCTGCCGACCACGCCGACCGCGTGGAGTCGAGCGCGGGCGTCCGCATGACGGGCCCGGCCTCCGACTCCGAGGTGTCCGACAGCCTCCGTTCCTCGGGCCCTCGACCGCATCCCCGTCGTCCACCGCTCACCACTCGCCGCCAGGCCTCGGGCGTCGGATCCGTGTGTGTCGACGGCTTCTCGTCGCCCTTCTCCGCACCTCCTTGAACACCATCCCGTGAAAGGACACCTCCGTGTCTGCCGCAAGACCGCTCACCACCCTGCGCGCCATCGCCGTCACCGCGACGCTCCCCCTGCTGCTCACCGCCTGCGGCTACGGTTCCGAGGCGGCGAAGGACGAGCCCAAGGACAAGGCCTCCAACGTCGCCGCCGACGCGGGCAAGAAGCTCTCCGCCTCCGAGGT
>NZ_JBHVPG010000073.1:28077-32410 GCF_042887545.1 Streptomyces sp. NPDC057939 | reverse complement strand
GGCCCGGGGTGGCGCGGCCGGCCGGCGCGGGGCCGTCCGTGGGGCCCGGCGCCGGGGGTCGGGCGGGCGCCGCCCCGTCCCGGACGCGGGACGCGGCCCCGCCCGGGGAGGTGCTGTGGCGCTCCCGCGTCCGGCCGCAGGCCCTGCACGCCGCCGGGGACAGCGTGGTCTGGCGGACCGGGCCGGACGTGGGCTCGGTGTGGGCCGCCACCGGTGCGGCGCTGTGGACGGCCCGCGCCGACGAGGGCGTACCCGCGACGGAGCTGCCCGCGGTCTCGGCCGTGTCCTCGGCGGCAGACACCGGGGCGGTGTACGTGGCCGTGTCGGGCCGGGACGGCGAGGGCGTACGCGTGCTGGCCCGGGAGGCGGGCGACGGCCGGGTCCGCTGGTGGCGCGACCTGCCGGAACCGCCGGCCAGGACTCCGGTGCTGACCGCGACCGGCGGGCTGGTCCTGTACGGGGCGGGCGGCGGACTCACAGCCCTGGACGGGTCGAGCGGGGAGACCGTGTGGCGGTACGGGGTCCGGGGGACCGTCTCCCGCCGGCCGACCGTCTCCGGGAACTGCCTGGTCCTGGCGGACGGTCTGCTGCTCACCGCCCTGCACCTGCCCACGGGGAAGCCGCTGTGGCACTGGCCGCGCAACACGCACCGCGGCGGGCCGCGACTGCCCGGCGGTCCGGTGCACGTGACGGACGGGAAGACGGTACGGGCGCTGCACCGGCGGGAGGGGCACGTCGTCTGGCACTTCGACGCGGGCACCCCGGCGCCGACCGGGATGCTGTCCCTGGACGACACCGTCCACGTGGCCGCGCACCGGGCGCAGGAGGGCTGGGACACGGTGTCCGCGCTGGACGCGGAGAGCGGCGCGGTGCGCTGGCGCCGACCGCTGGTCCGGCGTCAGGGCCCGGACTGCGCGGTCGAGCTGTTGGGCGCCGGGCAGGATCCGCGGGGCGTGCGGGGCGCGCCCGACGCCCGGGACCTGCTGTACGTGAAGGCCGGGGACGGGGGGCGGGGCGGGCTGCTGGGCCGCACGCCCCGGCCCCCGTTCCTGGCCGCCCTGGACCTGCTGACCGGGGAACTCCGCTGGCAGTGGGAGCACGTGGGCATCGGGAGCACGGTGCGGACCGGCCACGGCATCGCGCTCGCCCTGCCGGAACTGACGGCCATCGCCGTCCCGTAGCGGGGGCGGACGGTCCGGGCCGGGCCGTCCGGGACCACGGCAGGCGGTCCACTCCGGGTGCGGGCGGGACGAACCGCCCATAATCTCCGAAATGTGACTCCGCCCCCCTGGACGAAGAGGCGCTCCGCCGCCCGGATATCCCTGCGCACCGGACTGGCCCTGGCCGCCGCGCTGCTGGCGTTCGGCGGGTGGGGGGTGGCCGGGGCGCCCACGGCCCGCGCCGAGGATCCCGTCACCCTGTCGCGACAGGGGCAGGTCACCGACCGCGTGGGCGCCCTGGGCGACCGGCTGCCCGCGGTGACGGCGGCGCTGGACAAGCTGTACGCCGACCGCCGGATCCAGCTCTTCGTCACGTACGTCGACGACTTCTCCGGGCGCTCCGCGCAGAGCTGGGCGGACGCCACGGCGCAGAAGAACGGCCTCGGGCAGAACGACGTCCTGCTGGCGGTGGCGACCGGGGCACGGCAGTACGCCTATTCGGCCGACACCGAGTCCGGTTTCACGGAACAGCAGCTGGCCGACGTCGCCCGGACCGCCATCGAACCCGCCCTGAAGGAGAACGACTGGGCGGGCGCCGCGATCGGCGCGGCGAACGGCTACGCCGCGGTGCTCGGCGGAGCGCCCGTCCCGGTCCCGACCATCACCCCGGGCGAGGCCGATCCGGGCGGCGGCGCGGGCGGCGAGAGCGGCGCGGGCGACTTCGTGCTGCCGGTCGTCGCGGTCGGCGCGGCCGGGGCGCTGGGGGTGTACGCGTACAGCCGCCGCAAGCGCGGCAAGGGTGGCGGCGGGCGCGGTGCGGCGACCTCGCACCAGGGCTGGGACGGGCAGCGGGCCGAGACGCCGCTGCCGGAACTCGACGCCCGGGCGAAGGCGCTGCTGGTCGCGACGGACGACGCGGTCCGCACGAGCACGGAGGAACTCGGCTTCGCCTCGGCGCAGTTCGGTGACGAGGCCGTCGCCGGCTTCACCGAGGCCGTGGCGCACGCGAAGGACGAGCTGACGCACGCCTTCCGGCTGCGCCAGCAACTCGACGACGCCTATCCGGAGGACGACGCGACCCGCCGTCGGATGCTGGACGAGATCGTGGCCCGGTGCACGGAGGCGAACCGTCGGCTGGACGCCGAGTCGGAGGCCTTCGACCGGCTCCGGGACCTGGAGAAGAACGCCCCGCGGGCGGTGGAGACGGTGGAGGCGCACTTCAGGGAGCTGACCGGGCGGACGACGACGGCGGTGGCGACGCTGACGGCGCTGGCCGGTCGGTACGCGGACTCGGCGTCGGCTCCGGTGGCCTCCAACCCGGAGCAGGCCAAGGACCGGCTGCTGTTCGCGACGACCCACCTCGGTGAGGCCCGGGCCGCGCTGAACGACGGGGAGAACGGCCGGGCGGCCGTGCACGTACGGGCCGCCGAGGGCGCGGTGGACCAGGCGGCGACCCTGGTGGACGCGGTGGAGCGGCGGGCCCAGGAGCTCGCGGAGGCGGCCGGGAAGCTGCCGGGCGCGCTGACGGAGACGGAGTCCGACCTCGCCGACGCCGCCGGACTGCTGACGGGCACCACGGAGGGCACCTCGACGGCGGACCTGCGCGGTCGGATCGGCCGGGCGCAGGCCGTACTGGCGGACGTGCGCCGGGAGCAGGAGGCCGGACGGTACGACCCGATCGACGCCCTGCGGCGCGTGGAGGAGGCCGACGCGGCGCTGGACGAGTCGCTCGCCGGGGCGCGGGAGCAGGAGACGGGCCGGCGCCGCGCGGCGGGCCTGCTGGACCAGGCGCTGCTGTCGGCCCGCAGCGCGATCGGCGCGGCGACGGACTACATCACCACCAGCCGGGGCGCGGTCGCCAGCCAGGCCCGTACCCGGCTGGCGGAGGCCCAGCGGCACCTGGAGCGCTCGGTGTCGCTGGCCGGGTCGGATCCGGCGGGCGCCCTGACGGAGGCGCAGCAGGCGGACTCCCTGGCCCGGCAGGCGCAGCAGTTGGCGGAGCAGGACGTACGGGCCTACCAGAACCCGTACGCGGGCTCCCGCGCCGGCGGCGGCCGCGGCGGAGCCGTGCTCGGCGGCATCATCCTCGGCGAGATCCTGCGCGGTGGCGGGGGCTTCGGCGGGGGCGGGTACGGCGGGCGCGGCGGATTCGGCGGCGGGGGTGGCGGCGGGAGCCGCGGTCCCGGTTCCTTCGGCGGCGGGGGGACGCGCGGCCGGATGGGCGGTGGCGGCCGCTTCTGACCGACCTGCGCGAGCCGCGGCCCGCGCCCCGCGCCCCGCGGCGCGTCGTGCACCGGACGTTGACGTTCCCTCACCAGGAGAGACCCATGAGCAAGCAGACCATCCTCGGCCGCGTCACCCAGCTCGCGAAGGCCAACATCAACGCGCTGCTGGACCAGGCGGAGGATCCGCAGAAGATGCTCGACCAGCTGATCCGTGACTACACGAACAACATCTCGGAGGCCGAGCAGGCGGTGGCGACGACCATCGGCAACCTGCGGATGCTGGAGGCGGACCACAAGGAGGACGTGGAGGCGGCCGCCGAGTGGGGCGAGAAGGCGCTGGCGGCCAGCCGCAAGGCCGACGAGCTGCGGACGGCGGGGGGCGCCGCGGACGCCGACAAGTTCGACAACCTCGCGAAGGTGGCCCTCGGCCGGCAGATGCAGTCGGAGCGGGAGGCGAAGACGGCGGAGCCGACGATCGCCGCCCAGACGGAGGTCGTCGACAAGCTGAAGGCGGGCCTGACATCGATGAAGGACAAGCTGACGGAGCTCCAGGCGAAGCGGGACGAGCTGGTCGCCCGGGCCAGGACCGCGCAGGCGCAGAACACGATGATGGACGCGGTGAAGAACATCGACGTCATGGATCCGACCAGCGACCTGAACCGCTTCGAGGAGAAGGTCCGGCGGGAGGAGGCCATGGCGACGGGCAAGCAGGAACTGGCGGCGTCCTCCCTGGACGCGCAGTTCGAGTCCCTGGAGGACCTCGGCAGGACCTCGGAGATCGAGGCCCGCCTCGCCGCCCTCAAGGCGGGCGGCGCGGGCAGGGCGGCCTGACCCTGCCCGGCCCGGACCCGTGGGGGGGGGCGGTGGCGCCCCCCCCCCGCCGGCGATACGGACATGGCGAGGGGCTGTTAGGCCGCGGTGTCGTATAAACAACAGACGCAGCCGCCG
>NZ_JBHVPG010000073.1:0-28067 GCF_042887545.1 Streptomyces sp. NPDC057939 | reverse complement strand
GTGGGGGGTTGTTTTTTTTTTATATGCCACAGCTCTGGGGGGGGGGGGGGGGCGGGGCGGCCGCCCCGGGCCCGGCCGGGACGGGGGGGGGGGCGGGGGGCCCCCCCCCCACGTCCGGCTATCCGTACATGCCGAGGAGCTGTTCGGCCGTCAGTTCGGTGACGGACTCGCCCGGGCCGCCCGGCATGGGCAGGGGGAGTTCGAACCAGACGGTCTTGCCGCGGTGGGTGCGGCGGGTGCCCCAGCCCGCGGAGAGCAGGCCGACCAGTTGGAGTCCCCGCCCGCCCTCGTCGGTGTCCCGGGCGCGACGGCGTCGGGGCTGGGCCAGGTTCGCGTCCCACACCTCGCACACGAGGGTCCGGTCCAGCAGCAGTCGTAGCCGGATCTCGCCCTCGCCGTACCGCAGGGCGTTCGTCACCAGTTCGCTGACCAGCAGTTCCGTGGTGTCGAGCAGGCCCTCCAGCCCCCATGCGGGCAGTTTGCCCCGGGCCAGTTCACGGGCGCGGCCGACCGAGCGGGCCTCGCGCGGCAGCTGCCAGTCCCCGACGGCGTCCAGGGGCAGTCCCTGGACGCGGGCCATGAGCAGGGCGATGTCGTCCTCCCCGTGGCGCGTGTCGAGGGTGTTCAGCACGTGGTCGCAGACGTCCTCCAGCGGGCGCACCGGGTCCGCGAGGGCCTCGCGCAGTCCCCGCAGCCCCTCCTCCAGGGGGTGGTCGCGGGACTCGACGAGTCCGTCGGTGTAGAGGGCCAGCAGGGCGCCCTCGGGAAGTTCCACCTCGACCTCCTCGAACGGCTCGCCGCCCACGCCGAGCGGCATCCCGGTGGGGATCTCCAGGAGCAGGCCGGGGCGGGGGACGGCGCCCTCCTCGGCGGGCTCGACCAGTACGGGCGGCATGTGGCCCGCGTTGGCGATGGTGCAGCGCCTGGTCACCGGGTCGTAGACGGCGTACACGCAGGTGGCGAGGTACACCTCCGACCGGTCGGCGTCCCGCGAGTGCAGGGCGGCGCGGGAGGCCTGCTGCGATCCGCCGGGGGCGCCGAGGCCGCGCGCGACCTCGTCGAGCGCGGTGAGCACCTCCGCCGGTTCGAGGTCCAGCAGGGCCAGGGTGCGTACGGCGGTCCGCAGCTCTCCCATGGCGACGGCGGCCCGCAGGCCGCGGCCCATCACGTCGCCGACGACGAGCGCGGTGCGGTGTCCGGGCAGTTCGATGACGTCGAACCAGTCGCCGCCGACCTCGGTCGCCGCGTTCCCCGGCAGGTACCGACAGGCGATGTCGAGTCCGGCGGCCTCCGGGTCTCCGGGGGGCAGCAGGCTGCGTTGCAGTATCAGGGCCCTTTCGTGTTCCCGCCGGTAGAGGCGGGCGTTGTCGATGCAGACGGCCGCCCGCGCGGCCAGTTCGACGGCGACGGCCCGGTCCCGCTCGCCGAAGGGCTCGCTGCCCTTCGTACGGGAGAACTGGGCGAGGCCGACCACCGTGTCGTGGGCCACCATCGGCACGAGCAGCGTGGACTGCACGAGGTCGTCCGATCCGCCGGCGGGAGCGAGCCGGGGCCGTGCCGTGCGCAGGGCCAGCGCCCCGGGCGAGGCGGCGGGATAGCGGTGGATCTCCCCCACGGCGACCAGTGCGCCGGGCCCCGACAGCGGGGCGTCCGACACGGCGGAGGCGAAGGCGACCCGCCGCAGCGGCGCGGACGGGGCGCGCCCGGCGCCCTGCCCGGGCAGCGAGGGCACCCCGGGGCCCTGCGGGCGGGCGGGGCGGTCGTCGTCGCCGAGCAGCAGCCCCTGGTAGAGGTCGACGGCGGCCAGGTCGCAGAATCCGGGGACGGTGACGTCGAGGAGTTCCCGGGCGGTGGTCTCCAGGTCGAGGGAGTTCCCGATCCGGTGCCCGGCCTCGTTGAGGAGGGCGAGGTTGCGGCGCACCCCGGCGGCCTCGCGGGCCGCGAGGTGACGGCGGGTGACGTCGGTGCCGATGCCGGCGATGCCGATCGGCAGTCCGGTGCCGCCGTGGACCCGGTAGAGGTTGATGGACCAGTGGCGCTTCTCGCGGCTGCCCGGGGCCGCGCCGGTGATCCTCAGGTCGGTGACGGATTCGCCGGTCTCCAGGACCCGGCGCAGGGCTTCGGCCATCCGGTCGGCCTCGTGGGCGGGCAGGTAGTCGTGCACGGTCCGGCCGCGGTGCTCCTCCACGGCTCCGCCGAAAACGGTCGCGAAGCGGCGGTTGGCGCGCTGCACGGTCAGGTCCGTACCGAAGAGCAGGAAGCCGAAAGGAGATTGGCCGAATATCGCCTGCGAAGCCGCAAGATCGGATTCAATCCGCCGCAGCGCGCGGACGTCCACGACGACGCACAGCGCCGCCCGCTCGGCGGTCTCGGTCAGCGTCGGCATCACATAGATCTCGGCCACCCCGTGCGCCCCGGCCCCGTCGGGGATCCGGAAGGGGATCAGGCCCGTCCACTCCTTGCCGTCGAGGATCTCCGCGACCTTGCGGTGCCCGCCGGCCCGCAGCTCCGGGGGCATGAAGGCCTCGACCGGATCGCGCCCGACCGCCTGGGCGGCGGTGAGCCCGAACAGCTCCTCGGCGCGCAGGCTCCATTGGTCGACGAGCCCGTCCGGACCGATCGAGAAGGAAGCGACCTTTATGTAGTCATATATCGAGCCAGGCGGACTGCTGTGCCACAAGGAGTCGTGCCATGTCTCCCTGGGCACTCGGCCCTGATGTGCCTGCGCAGGTATCTCGCTCACGCGACCGTCCCCTCCAGCTCACCGCAACCGGACCGGCCATGACCGAAGTATTCAGCACCACGGCCCCGGACGGCACGGCGTTCACGATCACAAAAAGGTCCCGTTGTTTTCGAGCCACGTCCGGTGATCGTTGGCCACCCTTCACCTTGTTACTCACCAGGAAGAGCCAACTCGAACCACACAGTCTTGCCCGATTTCCCGTGGCGGGTTCCCCAACGCTGCGCCGAGACGGCCACGAGGTGGAGTCCCCGGCCCCCTTCGTCGTCCGGCTGGGCAACCTTCGCGCGGGGCGGATCCGGAAGCGGATCGGAAACTTCCACGAGCAGCGCGTCGCCGCCCACCATGTCCCCGGCGGCCGGTTTGCGCCGTACCAGACGGACCCCGATGGGGCCGGAGGCGTAGCGCAGGGAGTTCGTCACCAGCTCACTGACCAGCAGGACGGTCACGTCGCCGACGGAGTCCAGACCCCAGGAGCGCAGGGTGCCGCGGACGGCGTGGCGGGCGGTGCGGACGGCACCGGGTTCGGCGGGGAAGGCCCATTCGGCACGTTCACCGTCTGCGTCGATCACGCCGATCACTTCCCGGGCCAGCAGTGACCCCAGTCCGGTTCGTCGGGGACGAAAGGGGGACGAGATAGGGATTAATAGCGACATACCCGATATTCGGGGCGTCGTACCACTCGATCCCCCACGCACCGGCGCACAGTGGCGCAGACGGCCTACCGCGTGAGCGTCACGCGCCCCGGTGCGCCCCGTCGTGCGGATCCGGGAGCGCGGCGGCGCTCAGCCGGCGCCCGGCCTCGGCGACCGCGGGGCGGTCCTGGTCGAGCCAGTCCACGGAGTCCAGCTCCGCGGGCGCCAGCCAGCGCAGCTCGTCGTGGTCCTCCAGCGGGGCGGGCTCCCCCGACACCAGCCGGGCGGTCCACACGTGCAGTACGAGGCCCGGCTTGAGCGGCCACTCCCCCGGGATCCGCTCCAGCGCCTCGGTCTCGACGCCGAGCTCCTCGCGCAGTTCGCGCACCAGGGCCTCGGGTACGGATTCACCGGGCTCCGCCTTGCCCCCGGGGAGCTCCCAGCGTCCGGCCAGCTCGGGCGGGGCGCTGCGCCGGGCGGCCAGCAGGCGCCCGTCACGACAAAGGGCCCCGCCCACGACCACGCGTTCAGTCATGGACGGAGCCTATGCCGGCGCCGTGGGCGTCCCGGCGGCCGGGCCCGCACCGGCGGGCCCGCGCCCGGCCGCCCGGCGGCCCGACCGCCCGGCCTCAGTTCGTGGTGGCGGTCTGCGTGCCCTGTCCGATCCGCTCGACCCAGTAGAGCTGCTTGTGCCCCCGGTCATCGAGGCTGTCGACCACCTTCTGGGCCTCGACCCGGGTGGGGTACCGACCCACCCGGTAGCGGTTGCCGTTGTCGTCCTGACGTATGACCAGCCACGGGAGCAGGGCACCGCTGTCGTTCATCGCGCTTCACCCTCCGCCGATGTACCTGCCCAGGAAACCGCATTGCGCATATGCCCGAGCTTACGCCCGACCTTTACTGTGCGGATACGGTTTTTCACGAAGAGGTACCTCGGGGGCGTACGCATCCGGCCAGGCGTACGAAAGGGCCGTGCGCGCCGGTTCAGACGCGGCGCACGGACGGCATCGGAAGGATCACCGCCCCGGCCGCGGACCCCTTGCGGCAGACGTCGCCGCAGGTGGCGTCGAGGGAGCAGCACAGCGAGCAGATCGGTCCGGCCTGGGCCGGACAGTCGGCGATGTCCGGGAGCTCGTACGCCGTTTCGCAGACGGAGCAGGTGTGCGTGGCGGTGATGTCCGCGACCTCGACACCGGGGCCGTTCACGGTGTTCGGCCTGGCCAGGTAGTACTTGCCGCGGGTCGCCAGGGCGATCAACGGGCACAGGACGAGGGCCAGTCCGGCGGCGATGAAGGTGGAGAAGGCCTCCGCGCCGGTCCCGAAGAGTCCGAAGAAGGCGAGGATCGACACGGTGGAGGCGATCACCATCGCGCCGAAACCCGCCGGGTTGACGGCGTACAGATAGGCCCGCTTGAACTCGATGTACGGAGGGCTCAGCCCGAGCCGCTTGTTGATCACGAGGTCGGCCGCGACGGCGACGATCCAGGCGATGCCGACGTTGGAGTAGAAGCCCAACAGCTTGCCGAGCATCGCGAACATGTTGAGCTCCATCAGCGTCAGCGCGATGCCGAGGTTGAGGAAGATGTACCAGACCCGGCCGGGGTGGCGGTGGGTGATGCGGGAGAAGAAGTTGGACCAGGAGAGCGAGCCGCTGTAGGCATTGGTGACGTTGATCTTGATCTGGGACACGATCACGAACAGTGCGGCGGCGGGCAGGGCGAGGCCGCCGAGCCAGGGGCGCAGCGCCTCGATCTGCGGGGCGATCGGCTCCAGGGCGTGCGTCCTGCCGACCGCTTCCAGCGCGACGAAGGCAAGGAAGGCGCCGCCGAGCTGCTTGGCGGCGCCGATGACCACCCAGCCGGGTCCGGCCGCGAGCACGGCGAGGTTCCACCGGCGGCGGTTCTCCGCGGTCCGGGCCGGCATGAAGCGCAGGTAGTCGGCCTGCTCGCCGATCTGCGCGATGAGCGAGAGGGCGATTCCGGTCCCGAAGCCGAAGCCGATCCAGGAGAAGCCGGCGCCGGCTCCCTCCGTGCCCGCGAAGTGGGTGAAGGCGCCCCAGGAGTCCGGGGCCTCGAAGGCGAGCACCAGGAAGGGCAGCGCGAGACCGACCAGCCACACGGGTTGCGTCCAGGCCTGCACCTTGGCGAGGGCGCCCATGCCGCGGAAGACGACGGGGATCACGATCAGGGTGGTGACCAGGTAGCCGATCTCCACGGGCAGGCCGAAGGCCTGGTGCATGGCCTGGGCCATGATCGAGCCTTCGAGGGCGAAGAAGATGAAGGTGAAGGAGGCGTAGATGAGCGAGGTCAGGGTCGATCCGAAGTACCCGAAGCCGGCGCCGCGCGTCACCAGGTCCATGTCCAGCCCGTACGTCGCGCAGGCGCGCGCGATCGGGATGCCGGTCAGGAAGATGACGGCCGCGGCGGCCAGGATCGCGGCGGCGCCGCTGGTGAATCCGTAGGCGAAGACGATGGACGCGCCGATCGCGAAGTCGGCGAGGTAGGCGATCCCGCCGAGCGCGGTGCCGGCCACGGTGCCGGGTCCCCACCGGCGGAACGCGTGCGGCGCGTACCTCAGCGAGTAGTCCTCGCGGCTCTCGTCGGCCGCGAGCTTGGCGTAGCTGCGGGCCGGTGGCCCGGGGGCGGGGGTGGTGGCGGTGTCGGTCATGCCGTCCGACGCTAGGTCCGACATGTGACGGCCTGTCACTCCTGGGCGTTGCCCGGGCGTAACGCGCCCGGGCCGCGCGTCACCGCGCGGTTAACACCACCGGCCGCCGCCGGTCCGTCCCGCCCGCCGGTCCGTACAGCCGGTGGCCCGTCCCGCCCGCCGGTCCGTACAGCCGGCGGTCCGCACGCCCCCGGCCCGGGAGGCGGCCGGGTCCGGGATGCCCGGCCCGGGAGGCCCGGTCCGGACCGGCCGGCGACGGGGACACCGCCCGGCTATTTCACCGGCAGGTGGTAGGCGAGGCGGTACCGGTCCGCCGGGACGACGACGTCGGCGGTCTCCACCGCCCGGCCGGACGCGAAGTAGGTACGGCTGACGACGAGCACCACGTGCCCCGGGACCCCGCCGAGCGACATGATCTCCTCGGCCAGCCCCGGTCTGGCGCCGACCTCCTCCACCACGTTGTCGACGACGACGTCGATCGCGGCCATCCGGTCCACCACCCCGGAGCCGCCCAGCGGCCCCTCCTCCGGCAGCATCACCGGGGTCCGGCCCGTCACGGCGAGCGGCTCCCAGGAGGTGGAGAGCATCATCGCCTCCCCCGCGTCGCGGAACACGTACCGCGTGCGCATGACCCGGTCGCCCGGTTCGATGCCGAGCCGTTTCGCGATCTCGGCCGGCGCCTGCGCCTGCTCGCTGTTCGACTCCCACGTGCCGCGCGCGCCCGTCTCCGCCTGCTCCTGCCGGAACGGCGTCGACGCGCCGCCCGTGCGGTAGCCGGAGCGCGCGACCCTGCGCGGTACGGGTTGCTCGCGCACGTAGGTTCCGGAGCCGGAGCGGCCCTCGACCAGCCCCTCGGCCATGAGGACCTTGCGGGCCTCCAGGGCGACGGTGTCGGAGACCCCGTACTCCTCGCGGATCCGGGCCTGTGAAGGTAGCCGGGCGTGCGGGGGCAGGGACCCATCGACGATCTTCCGTCGCAGATCACCGGCGACACGAAGATAGGCCGGCTGCTCACCGAAAGTCACTGGCCACTCCCATCAGGTTGACAGACAGCTACACCCTGGCAACCGACGGTTGTACTGCGCAAGCACGGGCCAGAGTTTCACCCGAAGTGATGAAGCCAGGTCACTCAAACCCGTTACCAGGCGTTACCCACAAGGCCTCGAACCGCTTCCTCAGACCGACTCGGCCGAGGGTGCGCCCCCCGCATCCTCGCCCGCGTCACCCGGATAGTCCTCAAGCCACTCCGGAACCACGGTCGACAAACCGTAGGCGCCGCGCAACGCCTTCTCCGTGTCCACCGAGACCGCCGCCAGCGCCTGGTCCCACGCCTTCTGGAAATCGGCCGGCCGCGACGCCCCCGATGCCTTCTGCCACGCCCTGCGCGCCGCGTCGATCTCCCCCAGCTGCGCGGCCGCCGCCGGACCCGTCCCCGGACGCCGCGTCACGTCCTGGAGCATCCGGGCCTCCGCGCCCAGCGCCTCCTCGACCTCCCGCGCCCACGTCCGGTACCGCGGCAGCGCGTCGGCGACCTCCGCGTCCGGGCCGCGCCCCAGCGCCTGGTCCGCCGTGTTCAGCGAGCGCAGCAGGGTCACCTGCTCCGGCGTCAGCATCCCCTCGTCCTGGCGCAGGCTGCCCCGGTGCTCCTCCTCCGAGGTGCCGATCACGCAGATCAGGCGCCGGTCGCCCTCGCGCCAGGATTCGCGGGAGGGCGCGAAGTAGAACATCTCCGCGTAGGCGGGCAGCGCCCACGTGTCCATCGCGTAGGCGTCCTGCGACTTCCAGCACATGTCGGCGACCGTCTGCTGGAGCTCCTGCGTACCGGGGAAGGAGGCGATGTCGAGCAGGGTCGTGGAGGTCACCTCGGCGTCGTGCACCTGCCCGCAGCCGATGCGGTGGGCGAGGGGGTCCTCGTCGAGGAGGTCGCCGCCGGGAACGTTGAAGCACTCGCCCGCCCGGAGCTCCTCCATGACGGCCGGCTCCCCCTCGGCCTCCTCGTACGTCCGGGACGGGCCCATCCGGTCCAGGAAGGCACCGCCGTAGGCGTCGATGCCCACCGCCGCGACGACGGTCATCACCAGCGAGACCACCAGGCCCACGACGGCCAGGGCCCTGCCCCGTTCCCGCTTGCGCGCGATCTGCACCAGCGCCACAACCCCGAAGACGATCCCGAGCGGCGGCAGGCACAACAGCCCGACCAGCAGCGAGGCGAGGGCGAACCCGTTGAGCGCGGGCGGGTACGCGTGGGCCGGCGGCCCCCACACCGGCAGCGGGGACGGCGGGGGCCACTGGTGGCCGGGGCCGGGCTGCGGCCGGGGCGGGATGCTCACGGGGTGAGGTGCTCCATCACGGGGGGCGCGAACGAATGCGCGAAATAGTACGCAGCGGGGGCGACCGGCACTCCGGTCGCCCCCGCGTTCATCGCGCGATCCAGCCTGTTATCGCGCCCCTTGCCACCCGGTCGCCCGGGAGGTCGTCAGAACTGCAGCGCCCACGAGTCGATCTTGCCGACATCGGCGCCCGCCAGGTCGGCGACCCGCAGCTTCCAGACGCCGTTGGCGACCTCGGAGGAGGCGTTCACGGTGAAGGTCTGGATGATGTTGTCCGCGCTGCCGCCGGTGCGGTTGCGCAGGTTGTAGACGGAACCGTCGGGGGCGACCAGGTCGACCTTCAGGTCACCGACGTAGGTGTGCTTGATGTCGACCGGCACGCTCAGCGTGGCCGGGGCGTTGCCGGAGATCCCGCTCACGGTGATCGGCGACTCGACGGTGGAGTTGTCGTTGATCGCGTAGTCGTTCAGGTTCTCGAAGCGGGTGCCCGGGCCGGGCGGGGTGGTGCCCCCGCCCACGTTCAGCAGCCGGTTCGGGGAACCGGAACCGGGGCTGGTGACCACGTTCGGGGTGGCCGCCGCGACCAGGCCCGCGGAGACCTGGGCCGGGGTGCTGGTCGGGTTCTGCGACAGGTAGATCGCCGCCGCGCCCGCGACGTGCGGGGAGGCCATCGAGGTGCCCGAGATGGTGTTCGTCGCGGTGTCCCCGGTGCCCCACGTCGAGGTGATGTTGGAGCCCGGCGCGAAGATGTCGAGGATGCTGCCGTAGTTGGAGAAGCTGGACTTGGCGTCGGTGTTGGTGGTGGAGCCGACGGTGATGGCCTCACCGACGCGCGCCGGGGACTTGGTGCTCGCGTCCGTCGACTCGTTGCCCGCCGCGACCGCGTACGTGATGCCGGCGGCTATGGAGTTGCGGACGGCCGTGTCGAGCGCGGAGTCGGCGCCGCCGCCGAGCGACATGTTGGCGACGGCCGGCTTGACGGCGTTGCGCGTCACCCAGTCGATGCCCGCGACGACCTGGGCCGTGGTGCCCGAGCCCTGGTTGTTGAGCACGCGGACGCCGACGATCTTGGCCTTCTTGGCCACGCCGTGCGCCGTGCCGCCGACGGTGCCCGCGACGTGGGTCCCGTGGCCGTGGCCGTCCTGGGCGGTGTTGTCGTTGTCGATCGCGTCGTAGCCGTAGGAGGCCCGACCGCCGAAGTCCTGGTGGGTGATCCGGACGCCGGTGTCGATGATGTAGGCGGTGACGCCCTCACCGGCCTTGTCGGGGTACGTGTAGCTGTTGTCCAGCGGGAGCGCGCGCTGGTCGATGCGGTCCAGGCCCCATGACGGCGGGTTGGGCTGGGTGGCGTCGACGGTGAAGACGCGGTTCTGCACGACCGACTTGACGGCGGGGTCGGCGGCGAGCTTTCTGGCCTGCGCCTCGGAGACCTCGACGGAGTACCCGTTGAGGGCGGCGCTGTAGGTCCGGTCGATCTTGGCGCCGTACCGCTTGGCGACGGCCTTGCCGCTCTCGGCGGTGGAGCGGGCGGCGGAGTCGTTCAGGGTCACGATGTAGCTGCCGGAGATCGCTCCCTCGACACCTGCGTTCTCGATGACGCCCAGTGCGCCGTTGTCGGCCGCCGAGGCGGGGAGGGCGGCGGCCGCGCCGAGCGCGAGGGCCACGACGGCGGTCGCGCTGATGCCGGCGAGCTTCCGGCGGGTTTGACGCATCACGGACATGTGAGGGGTCCTCCTCATAGGTGGTGCGCTGCGGGGGGTGTGCGACGGCACACGAAGACCCTGAAAGGCATGTCCATGACAATAAACGGTGCCCAACAGGCCGTCGCTTCCGAAAGGTTGACCCACCTGTGCGGCATCCCACAAGAGGACAACGGACGCGTAACATCCGTGCCATACAACGGCCATGATTGAGCAAAGGCGTTCCGCACATGACGCACGCACTCCCTGGTTACCTCTGCCCCGAGGACGGCACCCGCGCGGACGTGCGGACCGCCCCCTGGTGCTGTCCGGTCTGCGGTGGCCCCTGGGACCTCGACTTCGCACCGGATCCGGCCATCGCCCTGGAACCGGCCGCCGGCCCCCATTCCCTGTGGCGCTACGCGGCCGCGCTGCCGCTGCCGGGGGCGTTCGCGGTCTCCCTGTCCGAAGGGCACACGCCGTTGGTGCCGTTGGCGGAACGCGTTCACGCCAAACTCGACTTCCTGATGCCGACCCTGTCCTTCAAGGACCGAGGTGCCGTCATGCTCGCGGAACTGGCCCGCCGGCTGGCCCCCGAGCGGGTCGTCGCGGACAGCAGCGGCAACGCCGGGACCTCCGTGGCGGCGTACTGCGCGCGTGCCGGGCTCAGTTGTGAAGTTTTCGTGCCGGAGGGCACCTCGGAGAAGAAGACCGAGCAGATGCGGGCCCGCGGGGCGACCGTACGGATCGTGCCGGGCGGCCGCGAGGCCACCGCGCGGGCGGCCCGGGCCGCCGCCGACGCCCCCGGCGTCTTCTACGCGAGCCACGTCTTCAACCCCTACTTCCTCCAGGGCACGAAGACGTACGTGTACGAGATCTGGGAGGCCATGGCGGGCCGGCTGCCCGAGGTCCTCGTGGTCCCGGTCGGCAACGGGACCCTGCTGCTCGGCGCCGCGCTGGCGGTGGAGGAACTGGCCCGGCGCGGGGTGCGGCCCCCCGCGCTGATCGCCGTGCAGGCGGCGGCGGTCGCCCCGCTGGCCACGGCGTTCGCCTCCGGGGCGGAGGACGCCGAGCCGGTGCCCCAACTTCCGACCCTGGCCGAGGGCATCGCGATCCCGGCGCCGCCCCGGGCCCGGCAGATCCTGGCGGCCGTACGGAAGTCCGGCGGCACCTTCCTGACCGTCCCGGACGACCGGCTGCGCGAGGCCCAGCGGGACCTGGCCGGCCGCGGCCTCTTCGTCGAGCCGACGGCGGCGGCCTGCTGGGCGGCGGTCCGCCCGGGCGCCCCCGGCGACCCCTTGCAGGGCCGCACCGCGGTGATCCCCCTGTGCGGCGCGGGCGCGAAGACGGGCCTGGCCCCGTAACGCGCCCGGTCCGGGGGGCGGGCTCCGGCGGGTGCCGTCGGGAGCACGGGGGTCCGCGCCCGCTCCGCAACGCGCCCGGTCCGGGGGGCGCCCGGTCCGGGGGCGGGCTCCGGCGGGCGAAGTGACATGGTGTCGGAAATCCGCCAGCCCCCGCGGGGCCGTTCTGGTGGACTGCACCCATGACCGACACCCGTGACCTCGCCTCCCGCGCCGCCGCCTTCGCCGCGCTGCACACCCCCGCCGCCCCGCTCGCCCTCGCCAACGCCTGGGACGTCGCCAGTGCCCGCGTCGTCGAGGCGGCCGGATCCCGCGCGGTCGCCACCACCAGCGCCGGCGTGGCCTGGTCCCTCGGGTCGCCCGACGGGGACGCCCTCGCCCGCGAGCGGGCCCTCGACCTGATCGCCCGCGTGAGCGCCGCCGTCTCCGTACCCGTCACCGCGGACATCGAGGGCGGCTTCGGCGCCGACCCCGCCGGGGTCGGTGAGACGGTCGCCGGGGTGCTGGCCGCCGGGGCCGTCGGAGTCAACATCGAGGACGGCGACCGGGACCCCGCCGACCACGCGGAGCGGCTGGCCGCGGCCCGCGCCGCCGCGGGGGCCGCCGGGGTCCCCCTCTTCATCAACGCCCGCGTCGACACCTACCTCCGCGGCCTCGGCGCCCCGGAGACCCGGCTCGACGAGACCCTGGCCCGCGCCGCCGCCTACCTCGAAGCGGGCGCCTCGGGGATCTTCGTACCCGGCGTGGTCGACCCGGCCACCCTCGCCGAGCTCGCCAAGGGCATCGACGCCCCGCTCAACGTCCTCGTCGGCCCCGCCGCGCCGTCCGTCGCAGAGCTGGGCGCCCTCGGAGTGGCCCGGGTCAGCCTCGGGTCCTGGGTCGCGGAGGCCGCGTACGCCGTGGCCCGCCGCGCCACCGAGGAACTGCTGGCCGGAGGGACGTACGCCTCGCTCGCCGACTCGCTGCCGTACGGCGAGCTGAACGGGCTGCTCAAGGGCTGAGAAAACGAGAAGCCCGCACGGGGCAGCGACCCTAGGATCCGGACATGCGCACCTCGAACACGACCGGGAGCCCTACCGCTCCCCCGCACCGCAGGATCACGGGCGCGGTCTGGACCGCCCTTGCCCTGGTGTACGTCGTGTGGGGTTCGACCTACCTGGGCATCCGGATCGTCGTCGAGACCATGCCGCCGTTCCTGTCGGCCGGTGCCCGTTTCATCACCGCCGGACTGCTGCTCGCCGGGATCGTCGCCTGGCGGTCCGGGCCTGCCGCGCTCAGGGCCACGGGCGCGCAGCTGCGCTCGGCGGTCCTGGTCGGGATGCTGCTGATCCTGGGCGGCAACGGACTGGTCGTGCTCGCCGAGACACGGGTGCCGTCCGGGTTGGCCGCGCTGTTGGTGGCGAGCGTGCCGATGTGGGTGGTCGTGCTGCGGGCGGCCGGCGGGGACCGGCCGCCGGCGCGGACCCTGGTCGGCGTGCTGATCGGTCTCGCCGGGCTGGCGGTGCTGATCGGTCCGGAGCTCGGCGGGGAGGTCCGGCTGTCGGGGGTGCTGATGGTGGTGGCCGCGGCGGTGCTCTGGTCGCTGGGCTCCTTCTCGGCGTCGAGGCTGCCGCTGCCGGGCAATCCGTTCACGGGCAGCGCGTACCAGATGCTCGCGGGCGGCATCGGCGGGATCGTCGTCGGCCTGCTGCGCGGCGAGCAGCGCGGTCTGGACCTCGGCGCGTTCTCCACCGCCTCCTGGGTGGCCCAGGCCTACCTCGTGCTGATCGGGTCGGTGGTCGGTTTCACCGCGTACGCGTGGCTGCTCCGGGCGGCGCCGCTGTCGCTGGTGTCCACGTACGCCTACGTGAATCCGGTCGTCGCCGTGGCGCTCGGCACGCTGATCCTCGACGAGGCGCTGACCTGGCCGATCCTGCTCGGCGGCGGGATCGTGGTGGTGGCGGTCGGCGTGATCGTCAGCACGGAGCGGACGCAGCGGAGGGCGACCCCGCCGGCGGAGGGTGCCGGGGATCGGCCGCGGGCCGAGGTCGACGCGGAACGGCCGCCGGTGGAGGTCGACGTGGATCAGCCGCCGGCCGCCCGTTCGTAGAGGGCCTTGGCGCGCTCGTCGTACAGGGCCGCCGTGGAGTCCACGTCCGTGTCGCCGCCGCTCAGCACCCCGATCAGCCGGCCCGGGCGGTCCGGTCCGCCGCGGTCGGCGATCCAGGGGCTGCCGCTGGTGCCCGTCCAGAAGCCCGAGCAGCTGATGTACAGCATGTCGGGGTCCTCGTCGTCGTGACGGGTCCGGGTGGTGCAGGAGACCGGCTTGTTCTGCGGGTTGTGCTCGGATTCCGGGTAGCCGATCACGGTCACCTCGCGCTCGTACCCGGACGTCCAGTCGGGTCGGGGGGCCTCTCCGCCGCCGACGCGCTGCTGGAGGCTGCGTCCTTCCTCGTCCGGCTCGACGGTGAGGAAGGCGAAGTCGGCGGTGTCGTCGCCCCACTTCGTCCAGCGTTCGTCCACGTGGATCGAGCTGACCTTCCACACGCCGAGCGGCTGGGTGCCCTCGCCCTCGCCGGAGAAGGCGGGGGCGAAGGCGAGCTCGCCGATGGCGAGGCCGTCGTGGGCGACCTCGCCCGGCTGTCCGTCCTCGCCCGCGGGGGCCACGCAGTGCGCGGCGGTGGCGACGACGTTGCCCCGCGGGCTGTCGACGACGCTGGCCGTGCACCAGTGCTCGCCGCCCGCCATGAGCACGCCCACCGTGGGGAACGGGTGCACCGACCTGTCCTCGGACGCCTTGAGGAGGACGACGGCGGCCACCGCCGCGATCCCCGCCACCGCCGCGGCCGACACGCTCCGCACCACCGGGCTCAGCGCACGGCGGGTTCGGGTGTCGGCGCTCGCAACACCTTGCTGATCCACGCCAGCGAACCCTCCCTCATGCCCCGTACGTAGGACTTTCCGTTGTGCTCACCATCCTGGATCACCTGGAGCCGGGTGTGCACGGGGCCCCTGCCGTACTGCTTCATGAACTTCTCGGCCGCCTCCCGGCCGCTCTCCTTCGTGCCGATCTGGAAGTTGATCCAGACGTCGGGACCCCCCGCCTTGATCAGCTTCTCGGCGAGCTTCTCCGGGTTGTTCTCGTCCATGGCCTGCCGGTTTCCCTTCCAGAGCGGGGAATCGGGGACGAAGTCGACGCCGCTGGCGATGACCGCCTTGAAGCGTTCCGGGTACTTCAGGACGTGCTTGAAGGCCCCGAAGCCGCCCGATGAGGACCCCATGAAGGCCCAGCCGTCGCGGGAGGTGAAGGTGCGGAAATTGGCCTTCGTGAAATCCGGGACGTCATCGGCCATCCAGGTGCCCATCTTCGGCTGGCCGGGGATGTCCGAGCCGTCGAAGTGGTTCTTGGTGTCGGCGTTGATCACCGGCATGACGAGGATGAAGGGCAGGCTGGTGCCCTCCCTCGCCCCGTCGATCACGGCCTGCTGGAGGCCGAGGCCGGGCCCGGTGCCCCAGTAGTTCTTGGGGTAGCCGCGGCCGCCGGGCAGGGCGATCAGCACCGGGAAGCCGCTCTTGGCGTACTGCGGGTCGTCGTACTCCTTGGGCACCCACACCCACACGTCCCCGGTGAAGCCCGACTTCGCCCCGGTCAGGGTGGTCACGGCGATCTGGGTGCCGTCCGGCAGCCTGCTGGTACGGCTGAACGCGGCCTTCGGGCCGGTGGGCATCAGTACCTCGGGCCTGATGTCCTCGGCGGCCGCCGACTCCTGGATCTTCCCGAAGGACACCGGATCCCCTATGTCCGAGAAGAGGCCGGTCATGTACGCCGCCCCGCCGCCCCCGGCGACGAGGAGGAGGGCGAGCCCGCCGATCAAAAACGGACGCCGGCGCTTCGGGCGACGACGACCCCCGGTCGTGGGGCTGTCGTCGCCTTGCTGGTCATGCTGCACGGATTGTTCCCGTTCCTTCTGCGGCGCCCTGGTTGGGCGCGAGTCGGACCGATAGGTCCCCCTTACACACCTGACAGAGGTGTGAACGACCGTAAGGGTTGCCTGGGAGCGGGGCGACGTGGCGAGGGCCACGCGGGGAGGGCGGGAACGGGGGCGCGGGACCGGGCCGGGCGGGAGCGGGTCCCGGCCGGGCCGGCCGGGGACGGGACCGGGCGGGGACGGGTCCCCGCCGGGCCGGGCGGATCAGCCCGCGTCGGGCTTCGGGGCCTTCAGCACCTTGCTGACCTCCGCCAGGGCGCTCTCCTTCATGCCCCGGACGTAGTCCCAGCCGTTGTGGTCGCCGCCCACGATCTCGTGGATGGTGACCTTGACGGGGCCCTTGCCGAACTGCTGCTGGAACTTGTCCAGGCGGGCGCGACCGCCCTCCTTGGTCCCGTACTGGAAGGCGACGAGTACCTCGGGACCCTTGGTGTCGATCAACTTCTGCGCGAGCTTCTCCGGGTTGTTGGCGTCCATGTCCGCCTGGTGGCCCTTCCACAACGGGGAGTCGGGAACGATCTCACCGCCGTTGGCGATCACGGCCTTGAACTTGTCCGGGTGCTGCATGACGTGCTTGAGGCCGACGAAGGCGCCGGAGGAGTTGCCCATGAAGGCCCAACCGTCGCGGGACTTGTACGTACGGAAGTTGGCGCGGGCGAAGTCCGGTATGTCCTCGGAGATCCAGGTGCCCATCTTCGGCTGCCCGGGTATGTCGGAGCCGTCGTAGTAGTACTTGGCGTCCGGGTTGAGGACGGGCATGACGAGGATGAAGGGCAGGCTGGTGCCGGCCTTGACGCCCTCGCTGACGGCCTTCTGGAGGCCGAGGCTGCGGTCGGACCAGTAGTTGGCCGGGTAGCCGTTGCCGCCGGGCAGCGCGATGAGGACCGGGAAGGCGCTCTTCGCGTACTTCGGGTCGTCGTACTCCTTGGGCGCCCAGACCCAGACGTCGCCCTCGAAGCCCGATTTGGCCCCGGCCAGCCGGGTCTTGGCGATGACCGTGCCGTCGTCGAGCTTGGCGGTCTGCTTGAAGGCGGCCTTCGGACCCGAGGGCAGCAGCACGTCCGGGTCGCCGCTCGGCGTGGCCGGGGCGGCCGCGTCGGGGGACTTCGACCTGGACTTGGCTCCGCCGTCGGACGCGGCGCCCTGGTTGTTCTTCCCGAAGCTGACGGCCTCGCCGTTGCCGGAGAACCACTCGTACTTCCAGGCGGCGAAGCCCCCGCCGCCGAGGACCAACGCGCAGGCGACGCCCGCGCTGATCCATATCGCGCGCCGGGACCGCTTGGGCGCGCGCTCGGGCTCGCCACTGAACGGCTGCTGCGGGTACTGGTGCACGAACTTCGCTCCGAACGGTCATGACTGTCCTGGGAGGGACAGAACGGCTGGACATCCCGTTGGTTCTGATGGACGAATGCCCGGGACAGTTCCAAAACGGGGCGAGAACTTGCCCCGAAACCCCGGGGCCGGGGGGTTACCGCAAGGTGTCGAGCACCTCGGCGCAGCGGCCCAGCAGCCCGACGAGCTGCTCGCGCTCCTCTTCGGAGAAGGCTGCGGCGAGCGCGCGTTCGACCCGTACGGCGGCCTCGTCGGCCTGGTCCAGCACGGCGCGCCCCTCCTCGGTGAGGCGGGTCTCCAGGACGTTGCGGTGCCACGCGTGCGGGGTGCGTTCGATGAGGCCGCGTTCCTGGAGGTTCTTCAGGACCGTGTTCATGGTCGGCGGGGTGACCCCGCAGAGCCGGGACAGGGCGGCCGCCGAGATGCCGGAGTTCTCGCCGAGCCAATAGAGGGCCGCGTACTGCGGAACCGTTACTGCGGCCGGCTTCAGGGCGGTGTTCTTCGCCCCGAGGAGCGCCTGCTCGGCGCGCTTGACGTGCGAGCCGATGCGCTCCTCGGCGGGCATGGAAGTCATGGGGGCATCCTACGACCCTTGCCAATCATTAGGGTTCTAACTAGTGTGCGTACTCACCTGATCGAAAGAGGACACCTGTGCCCATGTGGTCGAAGTTCATGCCCGTACCCCTCGCGCTGGCCGCGGCGCTGTCGCTGGGGGCGGCGCCCGCGCCGTCCGGGACGTCCGGGGCGTCCGGGGCGTCCGGGTTCGACGTCCGCGTCACCACCGCCTTCGAGCTGCCGGGCACGAAGGTCTACCCCGAGGGCATAGCCGCCGACGCCCGTACGGGCACGGTCTACGTCGGCTCGTACGCGGACGGCACCGTCTACCGCGCCCGCCCGGGAGCCCGCCGCGCCGAGGTCTTCCTCCCGGCGGGCGCCGACGGCCGCACCACGGCGAACGGCCTGCGCGTGGACGCGCGAGGCCGCCTCTGGGTCACCGACTCCACCAAGGGCGTCACCGTGTACGACACCCGGACCGGCGCCCGCCTGGCCCGCTTCGACGTCCCGGGGGACGCCCCCCGCTTCGTGAACGACCTCACCGTCACGCCCGACGGCTCCGCGTACCTCACGGACAGCGTGCGCGGGGTGATCTACCGGGTCACGCCGGACCAACCGGCCTCCGGTGACGGCCCGCTGAGCGTCGCGTACGACCTGACGCCGGCCCTGCGGCCCCGTCCGGCCGGCGGCTTCAGCCTCAACGGCATCGTCTCGGACCCGGCGGGCCGCTGGCTCCTCACCGTCGACATGCCGGAGGGCGAACTGCTGCGCGTCGACCTCCGCACGGGCGCCGTCGGCCGCGTCGCCCTGACCGGCGGGAACCTCACGTCCCCCGACGGGCTCGACCTCTCCCCCGACGGGACGCTCCGGGTCGCCCAGAACGTCCCCAACACCCTGACCCGCTGGAAGCTCTCCGCCGACGGCACCCGGGGCCGACTGACCGGCACCCTGACGGACCCTTCCCTACAGATCCCCACGACCCTGACCCACCGACCCGGCCGCACCCTGGTGGTCCGCTCCCAGTTCGACAAGGACGGGCCGTTGACCCCGTCCACGGGCGCGCCGACGACGTTCACGATCGCCTCGGTCCGGGGCTTCTGAACCGGCGGTTCCCGATGACGACCACTGTCGCCCACTGTCACCAGTCCGGCTCGGCGCCCTCCGCGAGCTCCCGGTACGCCTGCGCGATGTCGTGGACGTGGACGGTGGTCGCCTCGTCGATCGACGGGTCCCGGGATCCGTCGAGCATGTCGATGACCCTCAGGTCCCGCACCTTGGCCGCCTTCGACGCCAGCTCCCGGGCGAAGCGTCCGTTGCCGAGCCGGTCGATGAGCGCGTCGAGCACGACGCGTTCGCAGCAACCGCGCAGCGCCGCCGCCGCGTCGTCGCTGAGGACGTCGTTCTGTCGACGGAAGAAGGACTCGGCGATCAGCACCAACTCGTCGGCCGAGTAGGCCGGGAAGTCGACCCGCGTGTTGAACCGGGAGATGAGGCCGGGATTGGCCGACAGCAGCTCCTTGATCTCCTGCGGGTATCCGGCGAGCACGACGACCAGGCGGTGCCGGTCGTCCTCGGCCCGCTTCAGCAGCACCTGGAGCGCCTCGTTGCCGAAGGCGTCCCCGCCGCTGTACCCGTCGTTGACCAGCGCGTACGCCTCGTCGACGAAGAGGACCCCGCCCAACGCCCGGTCGATGGCCCCGGTGGTCTTCAGCGCCGTCGAGCCGAGGTGCTGCCCCACGAGGTCCACCCGCTGGACCTCGACGACGTGACCGCGCTCCAGCATGCCGAGCCCGGCGAAGATCTGGCCGACGATCCTGGCGACCGTCGTCTTGCCGGTGCCGGGCGGTCCCGCGAACACCAGGTGCACGGGCTCAGGCGCCGCGCCGACCCCCTGCGCCCGGCGGACCGCGGCCATCCTGAGCTGGGCGGACAGGGTACGGACCTGGCGCTTGACGGGGGCCAGGCCCACCATCGCGTCCAGCTCGGCCATCGCCGCGTCGAGCATCGCCGCACGGTCCGCGTCGCTCAGTTCCGCCGCCCCGTCCGGTCGCACGCGCGGGGGACCGGCCTGGGCGGGGACGGGCCGTACGGCGGGCGGCGTCGCGGGAGGGGGCGGCGGGCTGACCGCCCGGGCCCGCTCGGCGACGTCGGCCAGCCCGGGGCTGTGACGGAACGCCGTCTGGAACTGCTTGAGCGCCTCCTCGGGCCGCCCGAGCTCCTCGTACGCACGGCCGCGCAGGTAGCAGACCTCACCGAGGAAACCGGCGTTCTCCCGCAGCGCGTGCGGCAGCGGGCGCAGCACGTTGAGCGCCTCGTGGTGGACGCCCTGCGCCACCAGGCCGGCGGCGACGTAGAGCTGCGACTCGTCGAGCAGGAAGGCGTCGCCGATGCCCGGCGCGAACCTCAGCAGCAGGGGCCAGTCCCGCTTGGTGAAGGCGTACCGGGCGAGCACGAACCGGGTCTCGTCGCAGTCGAGCAGCGCGGACGACAACATCTGCCACGCCTCGTCGGGCCGGTCCTCATCGAGCAGCTTCGCGGCCTTCGCGAGCCACAGGTCCCGGCGCGACTCCAGGCGGAAGTCCACGTACCCGCCGATCCGGAACCGCGAGACCAGCGGCGTGCGGAGTCGCGCGCGCAGGGCGCCGAAGGAGTGCGACTGCGCGTACATCGCCTCGACGGCCTCACCCCGGCCCAGTCCCGCGGCATGCATCCCCAGCCAGGCGTCGGCGGCCGACGGATCGTGCCCGACCGCCGTGCGGAAGGCCTCCCCGGCCGCCGGCCGGTCCCCTCGCCGCAGGAGCTCGACGCCCTCGACCCACGCCCGCTCGCACTTCCTGACTGCCCGCCCCGACACGGCCGGTCCCGACATCACGCGCTCCCCCCGATTCCGCCCGATTCCCGCCGACCTTACGTCAGTTGCCCCACCCCCGACGGCACCCGCGGGCGGTCGGACGAAGTGCCGATCTCCAGCGGCCTTCCGGGTCGTTCACGTGGGGCACCGGTCCACCGTTCACGAGACCTGATCACCCGCTGACTTCACGTCAGAATATTCAGCACCCATCCAGCACGGTGACGACGAAGGGGTCGCCTCCCGGAGGAGGCGACCCCTTCTGAACTTCACGTTTGCCAGATCAGCGACGTGGCGCCACCTGGCGCATCACACGTTGAAGCGGAACTCCACCACGTCGCCGTCCTGCATGACGTACTCCTTGCCCTCCATGCGGGCCTTGCCCTTCGAGCGGGCCTCGGCCACCGAGCCGCACTCGACCAGGTCGGCGAAGGAGATGACCTCGGCCTTGATGAAGCCGCGCTGGAAGTCGGTGTGGATGACGCCCGCCGCCTCGGGGGCCGTGGCGCCCTTCTTGATGGTCCAGGCGCGGGTTTCCTTCGGGCCGGCCGTCAGGTAGGTCTGGAGGCCCAGGGTCGTGAAGCCGACGCGGCCGAGGGTGGCCATGCCGGGCTCCTCCTGGCCGACCGACTGGAGGAGTTCGAGGGCCTCGTCGTCCTCCAGCTCGATGAGCTCCTGCTCCAGCTTCGCGTTCAGGAAGATCGCCTCGGCCGGGGCGACCAGCGCGCGCTGCTCGTCCTTGAAGGCCTCGTCCGTCAGCTCGTCCTCGTCGACGTTGAAGACGTACAGGAACGGCTTCGTGGTGAGGAGGTGCAGCTCGTGGAGGAGGTCGCCCCGCTCGGTGCCCTTGGTGATGCCCTTCGAGAAGAGGGTGTCGCCGGCTTCGAGGATCTTCTTCGCCTCGACGACGGCCGCGAGGACAGCGACCTTCTCCTTCTGGAGGCGGGACTCCTTCGTCAGGCGGGGCTCCGCCTTCTCGATGGACTGGAGGTCGGCGAGGATCAGCTCGGTGTTGATCGTCTCGATGTCGTCCTTGGGCGAGACCTTGCCGTCGACGTGCACGACGTTCTCGTCCTTGAAGGCACGGATGACCTGGCAGATCGCGTCCGACTCGCGGATGTTCGCGAGGAACTTGTTGCCGAGGCCCTCGCCCTCCGACGCGCCGCGCACGATGCCTGCGATGTCGACGAAGTCGACGGTCGCCGGGAGGACCTTCTGCGAGCCGAAGATGCCCGCGAGGACGGCCAGGCGCGGGTCCGGGACCCCGACGACGCCGACGTTCGGCTCGATGGTGGCGAACGGGTAGTTGGCCGCCAGCACGTCGTTCTTGGTCAGGGCGTTGAACAGGGTCGACTTGCCGACATTCGGCAGGCCGACGATTCCGATCGTGAGCGACACGTTGGCGACTTCCCGTAGCTGGAGGGGGCGGCGGCCCGGAGTGGGCCACCGGACAGTTTACTTTCAGATGAGTGCCACTCGATGTACGCGTGTCCGGGCGGCCGTACGGGGGGCCTCCCACCTAGTTTGGTGGGGTGGAGCAATACAGGATGCGTTCGGTACGTCACCCTCAGGCGCCTCAGCCGCCTCACGAGCCCCCGGCGCCCCGGCGCCCGGTGCCCGTCGGCGGCGTACCCGCGCAGGCGCAGCGACCCGGGCCCCGGCCTCCGGCCGGGCGTCGCCGCCGGATGCCCCGGCCCCGGCTGACCGGGCTCGGCGGCGGGCTGCTCGCGTGCACCGGCATGCTGCTGGCCGCCGGGATCTCCTGGCTGCTCTTCGGGTCCTCGCTGTTCGTGTACGGGCTGCTCTTCCTGCCGGTCGCCGCCGCCACGGCGCTGTGGGTGCGGCCGGCCGACCTGATCACGGCGCCGGTCTCCGTCCCGATCGCCTTCGCCGCCGGGGTGTGGCCCGTGTCCGGCGGCTCCGGCGGCTTCGCCGGGGAGCTCATGGGGGTGGTGTCCGCGCTCTCCCTGCACGCCGGGTGGCTGTACGCGGGCACCCTGATCGCCGCCCTCATCGCGCTGACGCGCCGCGCGGTGCTGAGCGGCCGCCGCCGCGCCGCCCGACGCGGCACGACGGCGTACTAGCCCCACTGGCCGGGCCCACCGGGTCCGACGGGCGACACGACGGCCCGCCGACCGCCGCTCCCCCGAGGACGGCCGCCGCCCGCCCCGAGCGGCCTACTCCGCCAGGTCCCGCGCCGCCATCGCCGCGCCGACGATGCCGGCGTCGTTCTGCAGCTTCGCCGGGACGATCTCGGCCCGGATGCCCTCGATCAGCGGGAGGAACTTCTCGGGCTTGCGGCTGACGCCGCCGCCGAGGACGAACAGGTCCGGGGAGAACAGCATCTCCACGTGGGCCAGGTACTTCTCCAGGCGCCGGGCCCAGTGCGGCCAGCTGAGGTCGCCGTCCTCCTTGGCCTTGACGGAGGCGCGCGTCTCCGCGTCGTGGCCTTTCAGTTCGAGGTGCCCGAGCTCGGTGTTCGGTACGAGTCGGCCGTCGCGGAAGAGCGCGCTGCCGATGCCCGTGCCGAGGGTGAGCAGGATGACCGTGCCCGAGACGTCGCGGCCGGCACCGTAGGTGATCTCCGCGATCCCCGCAGCGTCGGCGTCGTTGAGGACCGTGACCTTCCTGCCGCCCAGTCGGGAGGACAGCAGGGCCGCCGCGTCGAGGCCGATCCATCCCTGGTCCACGTTGGCGGCCGACCGGGTGATGCCGTGCGTGACCACGCCCGGGAAGGTGACGCCGATCGGGCCCTTCCACGAGAAGGCGTCCACCACCTCGGCAACGCACCCGGCGACCCCTTCGGGGGTGGCCGGGTGCGGTGTCAGTACTTTGTGGCGCTCCTGCGCCAGTTCGCCGCGGTCCAGGTCCACGGGAGCGCCCTTGATCCCTGAACCGCCGATGTCCACACCGAAGATCTCCATGGGATCACCGTACGAAGCGGGCGCCCCGGGAGCTAGTCGTCCCGGCCGCCGACCCTCAGTCCTGCGAGCCGCCGGCGACCAGCCCCGCCGCCTCGGCGCGCAGGTCGCGGCGCAGTTCCTTCGGGAGGGAGAAGACGATCGATTCCTCGGCGGTCTTGACGATCTCGACGTCGGCGTAGCCGCGCTGCGTCAGCCATTCCAGGACCTCCTCGACCAGCACCTCCGGTACGGAGGCGCCCGAGGTGAGGCCGACGGTGGTGACGCCCTCCAGCCAGGCCTCGTCGATCTCCGACGCGAAGTCGACCAGGTGGGCGGCGCGCGCGCCCGCGTCGAGGGCGACCTCGACGAGGCGGATGGAGTTCGAGGAGTTCTTCGACCCGACGACGATGACGAGGTCGGAGTCGGCGCCCATCACCTTGACGGCGGCCTGCCGGTTCGAGGTGGCGTAGCAGATGTCGTCGCTCGGCGGGGAGACGAGCAGCGGGAACTTGGTCTTCAGGGCGTCGACCGTCTCCATCGTCTCGTCGACGGAGAGGGTGGTCTGCGACAGCCAGACGACCTTCGACTCGTCGCGCACCTGGACGTTCGCGACGTCGTCGGGGCCGTCGACGATCGTGATGTGGTCCGGTGCCTCGCCGGAGGTGCCGATGACCTCCTCGTGGCCCTCGTGGCCGATGAGGAGGATGTCGAAGTCCTCGTTGGCGTAGCGGATCGCTTCCTTGTGCACCTTGGTGACCAGGGGGCAGGTGGCGTCGATCGTCGCGAGCTTGCCGCGCGCGGCCTCCTCGTGGACGACGGGGGCCACGCCGTGCGCCGAGAACATCACGATGGAGCCCTCGGGGACCTCCTCCGTCCGCTCGACGAAGATGGCGCCCTTCTTCTCCAGCGTCTGGACGACGTACTTGTTGTGCACGATCTCGTGGCGTACGTAGACCGGCGCACCGTACTGCTCCAGGGCCTTCTCGACGGCGATCACGGCTCGGTCCACGCCCGCGCAGTAGCCGCGGGGGGCGGCGAGCAGGACGCGGCGGGATGCGGGAGCGGGGGCGGGTGCAGTCATGTCCTCCATCGTACGGGGGGCTCCAGCAGGCCGTACGTCCCCCGTCCGGCACACACTTGCCCGAAAGCCTGTCCCGCCTATCCCTCGGAGGACGGATGGCGTCCGTCACGGATTCCGGTACGCCCGAGCACACCGCCCTACGGCGGAACCTCGGCTTCCGGGACCTGGTCGTCTACGGTCTGCTCTTCATCGCGCCCATGGCTCCGGTCGGGGTCTTCGGCACCCTGGACGCCAAGTCGCACGGGGCGGTCGCGCTCGTGTACCTGGTGGCGACCGTCGCGATGGCCTTCACCGCGTTCAGTTACGCACAGATGGTGCGGGTGGCCCCGCAGGCCGGCTCGGTCTTCACGTACGCCCGCAAGGGTCTCGGGGAGGGGCCGGGGCTGATCGCCGGGTGGATGGCGATGCTGGACTACCTGCTGATCCCGGCGGTGGCGTACCTGTTCTCCGGGATCGCGATGAACGCGCTGGTCCCGGAGGTGTCCCGGTGGGTGTGGACGGCGCTCGCGGTGGTGATCACGACCCTGCTCAACCTGTGGGGCGTGCGGGCGGCGGCGCGGGTGGGGTTCGCCGTGCTGGCCATGGAGATCGTGGTCCTGCTCGTCTTCCTGGTCGCGGCGGTGGTGGCGCTGGTGGACGGCGGGGCGCGGCGCGGCTGGCTGTCGCCGCTGACCGGGGACGGCTCGCTCGGCTTCTCGGTGGCCGCCGTGCTGGGCGCGGTGTCGGTCGCGGTCCTGTCGTACCTGGGCTTCGACGCCATCGCCTCGTTCGCCGAGGAGGTGACGGGCGGTTCCGCGCGGGTGGCGCGGGCGGTGCTGTTCTGTCTGGCGGTGACCGGGGTGCTGTTCGTCGCGCAGACCTACCTGGCGGCGCTGCTGACCCCGGTGTCCTCGGCCGAGCTGGCCGCGGATCCCGGGCTCCAGGGTCCGGCGTTCTACGACACCGTCGAGTCCGCGTCGGGGGCGTGGCTGCACGACCTGGTGGCGGTGAGCAAGGCGATCGGTGCGGCGTTCGCGGCGCTGGCCGGGCAGGCGGCGGCCGGCCGGCTGCTGTTCGCGATGGCCCGGGAGGGCCGGCTGCCGCGGGTCCTGTCCCGTACCTCGGACGGCACTCCGCGGGCGGCGCTGCTGGTGGCGGCGACGGTGACGTTGGTGGCGGCGGTGTGGGCGGCGCGGCGCGACGACGGCCTCGACCACCTGGTGTCGGTGGTGGACGTGGGGGCGCTGGTGGCGTTCACGCTGTTGCACGCCTCGGTGGTGGGCTGGTTCGTGGTGCGGCGCGCGGGCGGCCCGGTGAACTGGTGGAAGCACCTGGTGGTGCCGGCGCTGGGTGCGGTGGTGACCGTCGCCGTGATCGTGGAGGCGTCGTGGGAGGCGCAGGTCGTGGGAGCGGTGTGGCTGGCGGTGGGCCTGGGGGTGTTGGTGGCCCAGCGGGGCCGACGCGCCGGGGAACGGTCCGACGGGCCCGGTAGCGGTGTCGGCCCCGGCGACTAGCCTGCGTGCATGGGTCTGAATACGTCGGCTGATGCGCCGCTGCCGGTCGGTCAGGTGTCCCGGCTCATCGGGGGCTGGATCGACCGGTTGGGTCAGGTGTGGGTGGAGGGGCAGATCACGCAGCTGTCCCGGCGGCCGGGTGCGGGGGTGGTCTTCCTGACGTTGCGCGATCCGTCGCACGACATCTCCGTCAGCGTGACCTGCTTCCGGCAGGTCTTCGAGGAGGTCGCGGACGCGGTGACGGAGGGTTCGCGGGTCGTCGTCCTGGCGAAGCCGGAGTGGTACGCCCCGCGCGGGCAGTTGTCCCTGCGGGTGACGGAGATCCGGCCGGTCGGCATCGGGGAGCTGTTGGCCCGGCTGGAGCGGCTCAAGCGGTCGCTGGCGGCGGAGGGTCTGTTCGCCCTGGACCGCAAGAGGCCGTTGCCGTTCCTGCCGCAGCTGATCGGGCTGGTGGTGGGCCGTGCGTCGGCGGCCGAGCGGGACGTCCTGGAGAACGCCCGGCGACGGTGGCCCGCCGTCCGCTTCGAGGTCCGCAACGTGGCCGTCCAGGGGGTGCACGCGGTGCCCCAGGTGGTGCAGGCGCTCAAGGAGCTGGACGCCCGCCCCGATGTGGACGTGATCATCGTGGCGCGCGGCGGCGGCAGCGTGGAGGACCTGCTGCCGTTCTCGGACGAGGAGGTCGTACGAGCGGTCGCGGCGGCCCGTACTCCGGTGGTCTCGGCGATCGGGCACGAGCCGGACTCCCCGCTGCTGGACCTCGTCGCGGACCTTCGGGCCTCGACGCCCACGGACGCGGCGAAGAAGGTGGTCCCGGACGTCGGGGAGGAGATGGAGCGCGTACGTCAGCTCCAGGGCCGGGGACTGCGGGCCCTGCGCGGGCTGCTCGACCGGGAGGAGAGGGGGCTCGCGCACGCCCTGGCGCGGCCGGTCTTCGTCCATCCGCAGCGGATGGTGGAGACCCGGGAGGACGAGGTGGAGGCCCTGCTGGCGCGCGGCCGGCGCACGCTCGGGCACCTGCTGGACCGGGCCGACTCGGAGCTGGCGCACACCTTGGCCCGGGTGGTGGCGCTGTCCCCGGCGGCGACGCTGGAGCGCGGGTACGCGGTGCTCCAGCGGGCGGACGGGCACGTGGTGGGCGCCCCGGGTGAGGTCGCGCCGGGCGACGTGCTGCGGGCGCGGGTGGCGGCGGGCTCGTTCTCGGTGGAGGTCGTGGACGTACCGGCCGAGGCGGAAGAGGCGCAGCGGGCGAGCGGGGCGCAGGAGGCGGAAGCGGGCGCGGAGGGCGGCCGGAAGCCCGCCGGCGACTCCCTCTGAGGCGACACACTGCGGCAACAAATTCGATGTACGACACACATACGATGGGAACGGGAATGACTGACACCGAAACGGCGCTGGGCTACGAGCAGGCCCGCGACGAGCTCGTCGAGGTCGTCCGCAAGCTGGAGGCGGGCGGGACCTCGCTGGAGGAGTCGCTGGCGCTCTGGGAGCGCGGCGAGGAGCTGGCGAAGGTCTGCCGGCACTGGCTGGAGGGGGCCCGCGCCCGACTGGACTCGGCGCTGGCCGCGCGGGACGCGGGGGCGGACGGGGCGGGCGCCGACGGGGCGGGCCGGCCCGAGTGATCTCGATCACGCGCACGCCAATTTAGTTGAAAGTTCACCTACTTTCGACCTAGAGTCGGAGACATCGCGCTTCACCTCCGTTAAAGAAGAAGGCTTTCCGATGTCTCTCGTTCTCGACGCCGCCGCTCAGGACCTGCTGTTCCGCGAGGCCCGTACCGCCAACACCTTCTCCGACGAGCCGGTGACCGACGAGCAGGTCCAGGCCATCTACGAGCTGGTGAAGTTCGGCCCCACCGCTTTCAACGCCACCCCGCTGCGCGTCACGCTGGTCCGCTCCCCCGAGGCCCGCGAGCGCCTCGTGAAGCACATGGCCCAGGGCAACCAGGCCAAGACCGCCACGGCGCCGCTGGTCGCGATCCTCTCCGCTGACAACGAGTTCCACGAGGAGATCCCGCAGCTGCTGCCGAGCTACCCGCAGGCCAAGGACTTCTTCACCGAGCGCCCGGTCCGCGAGCAGAGCGCACTGGTCAACGCCTCGCTCCAGGCCGCGTACTTCATCGTCGGCGTCCGCGCCGCCGGTCTGGCCGCCGGTCCGATGACGGGCGTGGACTTCGCCGGTCTCCAGAAGGAGTTCCTGGACGACGACCACACCCCGATCATGGTCGTCAACATCGGCAAGCCGGGCGAGGCCGCCTGGTACCCGCGCAGCCCGCGCCTGGCCTTCGACCAGGTCATCACCACCGTCTGAGCACCGCCGCCCCGCCGACGCGGGGAGCACACCGAAGAGGCCGCCCCCCCCCGGGGGCCCGGGGGGGGGGGGCGCGTGGGGGCGGCATGGGGGGCGGGGTGGGGGGGGCGGGCGGTGGGGCGGCCGCCGCGGGGGCGTTTACACAAAAACCCGCCCACCAGAAAAACA
>NZ_JBHVPG010000072.1:0-35336 GCF_042887545.1 Streptomyces sp. NPDC057939 | reverse complement strand
AGGGGGGCCGGGGCACAGCCCCGGGAAACGGCGAAGGGGCGGGGCGGGGAGCGGCCCGCGCAGCGCCCCGCACGCCCAGCCCCGCGCAGCGCCCCGCACGCCTAGGCCGGCGCAGCCGCCAACCGCAGAACGGCCAACACCGGCAGGTGATCGGTGGCCACCCCCAGATCGGCCGATGCCACCCCCGGCACCCCGACCGGAACCCCGCAGGCCAGCACCTCCACCCCCCGGGACGCGAAAACGGCGTCGATGCGCCGATCGGCACCCGGCGCCGCCGCCGGGAACGTGTGCTCACCACCCCAGGGAGCGACCGCCCAGCAGTCCTGGAGCGCCCCCGCGAGCCGGCGGAAGGCGGCCCCGTCCGGGGTCTCGTTGACGTCGCCGCCGGCGATCACGTACGGGGCGTCCGTCGACGCCACGCGGTCCAGCAGCGCCACCGCCTGCCGCATCCGTTCGTCCCGGGCCAGTGACAGGTGTGTGCTGATCACTCCGAGGCGGACCGCCCCGAAGCGGACCACCGCCGTGGCGAAGCCCCGTCGGTGCCGGCCGGGGGTGAGCGGGAGGAGGACGTCCTCGGTGCGCTCGACATGGGCCCGCAGCGAGCACAGCAGCAGCGGCCCCGCCGCCGTCGCGCCTCCGCCGAGGACCACGAGGTCGCACTTCGCGGCCAGCCTGGCCGCGTGCTTGCGCCAGCGGAAGAACCGCGGTGCCTCCTGGGCGAGGACCAGGTCCGGCTCGCAGGCCCGGATCACCCGGGCGAGGGCGTCCTCGTCGTCGCGCAACGAGCGGATGTTGTAACTGAGTACCCGGATGACGACGGAACCATCTGGCTCCGTAAGGGACTTGGGCGGCAGGTGCGGCGTCGGGTCCATGTCCGCAACATACGCAGCCGCCCGCCGCTCCCCCAAGGGGCGCGACGGGCGGTCACGATGAAGAGCGGGTCAGCCCTGGCGGGCCAGGTCGGCCGCGCCGACGAGTCCGGCCTTGCCGCCGAGCTGCGCGGCCAGCACCTGCGCGTGGGGTCGCCACGCGCCGCCGATCAACCAGCGCTTGAAGGACTTGCGGATCGGGTCCAGGACCAGGTCGCCCTCGTCGGAGACGCCGCCGCCGACGATGAACGCAGACGGGTCGAAGAGGGAGGCGAGGTCGGCCAGTCCGGCGCCGGCCCAGCGGGCCAGCTCGCGGAAGGAGTCGATGGCCACCAGGTCGCCCTGACGGGCCGCCTGGCTGATGTGCTTGCCCTCGATGCCCTCGGGGGTGCCGTCGCCGAGCCCGAGCAGGATCGTCGCGTTCTCGGGGGTGGCATTGGCGCGCTGCCGGGCGTAGCGGACGAGGGCGCGGCCGGAGGCGTACTGCTCCCAGCAGCCCTGGCTGCCGCAGCCGCACAGCAGGCCGTCGGGGACGACGCGGATGTGGCCGAACTCGGCCGCGACGCCGAAGCGTCCGCGCCGCAGCTTGTTGCCGATGATGATGCCGCCGCCCAGGCCCGTGCCGAGCGTGATGCAGATGACGTCCTCGTGGCCCTGGCCGGCGCCGAAGCGGTATTCGCCCCAGGCGGCGCAGTTCGCGTCGTTCTCGACGACGACCGGCAGGCCGATGCGCTGCTCGACCTTGTCCTTGAGCGGCTCGTGGCGCCAGTGGATGTTCGGGGCGAAGAGCACGGTCGCGCGCTTGTCGTCCACGTATCCGGCGGCGCCGATGCCGACGGCTTCGATGGTGTGGTTGCTGCTGACTTCTGCGACGGCGGCGCAGATGGCCTCCGTCACCCCGTCCGCGGTCGGTGGGGTGGGCACCTTGTACGTCTCAAGGATGGTGCCCTCTTCGTCGACCACGCCGGCCGCGATCTTGGTGCCGCCGATGTCGACGCCGATGGTGAGTCCCATTAGTCCCTCGGTTTCCGGTCAAGCCCCGCCACGGCCCACCGTACCCGAGGCGGCCGGAGGATCAGTCGAGATCGATCCGCTCGGCCGGGCCCGCTCCGGGGTCCTCGTCGGGTCCGTGGCCGGGGGCGCCGTCCTTGCGGGGGTTCGGCGCGGTGGGCGGTTCGTCGCGCGTCCACCGGCGCTCGTGGCCCTCGACGGCCGAGCGGTAGGCGGCGAGGAGTTCCGCTCCGGCGGCCGCGAGGTGGTCGAAGACCTCCGGATTGCGTTCGACGACGGGCTTGGCCGCGGTCTTGGCCTGGTTGACGAACTGGCGTACGGCGTCCTGTGCGACGGCGCCGACGATCGGGTTGTTCAGGGAGGAGACCTTTTCGGCCACGGCGTCGAAGAGCTTGAACAGTTCCTCGGCGGCGGTTCCGTTGCCCGCTCCGCCGCCGTCCCGGCCGGCGCGGCGGCGCTGCCGCTCGGCAGCGAGGTCCTCCTCGCAGGCCTTCGCCCAGGCGTCGTCATCGGTGGGGCGGTCGGCGGTCTCGCTCATCGCGGACTCTCCTTGCGGGGCGTACGGTGCAGCCACATTCGACCTTACCCGAACGGCGGTACGGCGCTCAGTGCGCCCGGGGCCACAGCTGCGGGTCCGGCGTGAAGCGGATGCGCAGGACGCCGTCGGTGAGGCCGGCGCCGGAAACGGTGCAGCGGCGCAGCGCAGAGGGCAGCGGAACGATCCTGCGGTGGGGGCCCACCGCGAGGAGCAGCTCGTCGCCGCGCCGGATCAGGTCCAGCTCGCTCTTGCGGGCGCGGGGCAGCGGCACCGCCCAGACCAGTACCCCGTCCTCGGGTCGCCGGTCCTCGACGCTCCAGCGGGCGCGTCCGGGGGCGTCCGGCGGGACGAGCGGGCCCGCGGCGGCGAGGGCGGCCAGTTGCTCGGGGCCGCGCGGTTCCCGGCCCGGGTGGGGCAGGGCGACGACGGGGAGGTGCCGGCTCCACGCCTCGCGGAACTCGTCCTGCCGGGCGGCGATGCCCGCGACCCAGGGGTCGGCGGAGTCCCGGGGTGCGAGCCGGTTGGCCACCAGGTCGGTGACGGGCAGCTGGTGCAGGGCGAGGCCGAGGAGGCCGGAGCGCAGGGCTTCGTCGGCGGCGGCCCCGGGTTCGGCGACGACGCGTACGGCCGTCCCCGCGTCCTCGATGACGGCCTGTACGGCGGCGAGCTCCTCGTCCCAGCGGGCGGCGGCCTCGTAGAGCCACCGGGCGGGCATCGGGACGCCGGCGAGCTGGGCCAGTACGGGGCGCAGGGCGCGGGCGGCCTGCCGTTCGGCGGGCAGCAGCCTGGCCAGGTAGCGGCGCAGCTGCGCGGGGAGGGCGAGGGTGGTCACGGTCTGGTGCAGCGGGGGCATGTCCACGACGACGAGGTCGGTCGCGGGTGTGGCGGCGGCCCGGCGCAGGGCGCGGAGCAGGGCGAACTGTTCGGCGCCGGGAAGTTCGGTGAGCTCCTCGGCGCCGAGCGGGCGTCCGCCGAGCATGCCGATGAGGGAGGCTCCGCGTTCCTGGAGGGCGGCGAGCTCGACGCGGAACTCCTCGCCGGAGTCGATGCCGGCGAATCGCAGCCCGGGGACGGTCCCGGGGTCCGCCGACGGGTCCCCGGAGAGCAGCAGCACCCGCTGTCCGGCGCGGGCCGCGGCGAGCGCGGTGGCGGCGGCGACGGTGGTCCGCCCCGCCCCTCCGGGGCCGGTGATCAGCAGGGTGCGGGGCATGGTTCTCCTCGTGCACGGGGCGGTGGGGCGGCCCTTGGCCGCCCCGGGAACAGGACGGGGCAGCGCGGCCGGAAACAGAACGGGCGCGCCCCGGGGACGGGGCCCGGTGGATCCCGGGCCCGGAACCCGGGCCCCGCCCGGGATCCGGGATCCGGGCCGGGTCCGGGATCCGGGCCCGGGGACGGAATACGGACCCCACCCGAGGACGGAATCCCAGCCCCACCCGAAGACGGGATCCGGACCCGGGCCGGGGACGGAATCCCAGCCCCACCCGAAGACGGGATCCGGACCCGGGCCGGGGACGGGATCCGGGCCCGGGCCCGGGCCCGGGCCGGGGTAAAACCTTGGACCGGTCCGGGGCGGAACCAGGCCCGGGTCCGGGGCACAAACCGGCGGGGCCCCGGAACGGGGAACCGGCCCGTGGATCAGGCGCCGACCCCGACCCTGGCCCTGGCCCTGGCCCTGGCCCTGAACCAAAAGCGGAACTCGGCGCGACTCGCGCGACGGAACCAAGCCCGACCGGGAGCGGTCCCCGGCCCTCGGACAGGCCCCGTCCCGGAGGCAGGTCCCTGACCCAAGACGGGCCCCGACCCTCGGACAGGCCCCAGCCCGCACGCGGATCCCAACCAGCAGACAGGCCCCGACCGACGGCCGGAGCCTCGACCGGTCGGGCCGGTGGCGGGAACCCGGCGCGGAGCGACCGCGCGGGCGACCGGACGCCGCCCCGTGCGGGTGCCCCGTCAGGACGGCGGGTTCAGGTCCGGGTCGGCGCCAAGCCCAGGGCCGGCGCCGGGCCCGGAGTCAGCCCCGGCGTCAGTACCCGGCCCGACGTCCGCACCCGGCCTGGAGTCGGACCCGGCCCGGGGGCGGCCCCGGCATCCGCACCAAGCCCGGGGTCAGCCCAGCGGCGTCAGCACCAGCCCCGGCGTCAGCACCCGACCCGGGGCCGGCCACAGCATCCACACCCGGCCCAAGGTCGGCCACGGCGGCGTCGGCCCCGGCATCCACACCCGGCCCAAGGTCGGCCACGGCGGCGTCGGCCCCGGCATCCGCACCCGGCCCAAGGTCGGCCACGGCGGCGGGCCGGCCCTGCGTCAGGCGGATTCGACGCGCTTCTTCAGGCCCGCCAGCGCGCGGTCGATGATGACCTTCTCCGCCTTGCGCTTGATCATGCCCAGCATCGGGATCTTGACGTCCACGGTCAGCTGGTAGGTGACCTCGGTACGGCGGCCGCCGTCCAGCGGTGCCAGCCGGTACGAGCCGTCGAGCTGGCGCAGCATCTGGGACTTGTCCAGGGTCCAGCTGACCTCGTCCGAGCCCTTCCAGGAGTAGGCGAGGGTGTGGTCGTCCTTGATCGCGCCCGCGTCGAGCAGCAGGCGCACCTTCTCGGCCCGGCCCGCGGCGTCGGTGGCGAGCACCTCTGCCTCCTTCACCTCGCCGGTCCATTCGGGGTAGCGGGCGAAGTCGGCGATCACGGCCATGACGTCGGCCGGCGAGGCTTCGATCGTGATGCTTGAGCTGGTGTGTTCCGCCATCGCGGTCGCTCCTCCGGGGACTGTTCGACAAGTGTGCGGGAGGCCTCCGGCCGCCGCGTGAAGGCTACCGCGCGTGTGGGTGCGGCCACTCCAGCGCCTCCGGCCGCCTGGTGGGCGGCGGCGCGTTCACCATTCCAGGGCCCACGGCCGCCCGGTCGAGGCGAAGTGGCCCACGTTCACGCATTCCGTGCCGCCGATCCGCATGCGCCGGGCCAGCGGCTGGTGGACGTGCCCGAAGAGCGCGTACCGCGGTTTGGTGCGGCGGATCGCGGCCAGCAGGGCCTCGCTGCCGCGTTCGAAGCGGCGTGCCACGGTGTCGTAGCAGAGCTCGGGGACCTCGGGCGGAATGTGCGAGCAGAGCACGTCGACCTCGCCCAGCGCCTCCACCTTGGCGGCGTACTCCTCCTCGCTCACCTCGTAGGGCGTGCGCATCGGCGAGGGCAGGCCGCCGCCGACGAAGCCGAAGACGCGGCCGCCGATCTCCACGCGCTGTCCGTCGAGGACGGTCGTGCCGGGGCCCGCGTACTCGGGCCAGAGGGACGGGACGTCGACGTTGCCGTAGGTGGCGTACGTCGGGGAGGGGAAGGCCGCGAACATCTGTGCGTACTGACGTCGTACGGCTTCCTCGATCAGGCGGTCCCGGTCCAGCCCGGCCCACAGTCGGCGGCCGAAATCGCGCGCCTCGCCGAACTTCCGGGCCGTGCGCAGTTCCACGATGCGGTCGGCGTTCTCGACGCCGAAGAGGTCGGGGAAGATGCCGCGCGAGTGGTCGGCGTAGTCGAGGAAGAGCACCAGGTCACCGAGGCAGATCAGCGCGTCGGCGCCGTCCTTGGCCCGGGCCAGCGCCTCGACGTTGCCGTGGACGTCGCTGACGACGTGGACCTTCGTACGACTCCTGCTGCCACCCATGCCCGCAACCCTAGGGGCGACCGGGCCCGACGGGTAGAGCGGCCCCGGAGGCCCACCGGACCTGCGGTTACTTCCTAGTCGCAAACGGGGTCGACTACTGTCGGCATCGTCGATACCGGGCGTGCGGCGTCATGGCAATGTCTGACGATGTACAGAATGTGACGCACGGAACATCTGGCCGGTTCCCTCTATCCGGAACCCACTACCGGTGGGTAACGTCCGGTCGGTCCACACGGTGGCGATGGCGCCCAGAGGAGCAGCAGTCTTGCGCGAGTTCAGCCTTCCGGCTCTGTACGAGGTCCCGTCGGACGGGAACCTGACGGATCTCATCCGCCGCAACGCCGCTCAGCATCCAGACACCGCCGTCATGAGCCGCAAGGTCGACGGCCGGTGGCAGGACGTGACCGCGACGGAGTTCCTCGCCGAGGTGCGGGCCGCCGCCAAGGGTCTGATGGCGGCGGGCATCCAGCCGGGCGACCGGGTGGCCCTGATCTCCCGCACCCGCTACGAGTGGGTGCTGTTCGACTTCGCGATCTGGAGCGCGGGCGCGGTCACCGTCCCCGTGTACGAGACCAGCTCCCCCGAGCAGATCCAGTGGATCCTCGGCGACTCCGGCGCCGCCGCGGCGATCGTCGAGAGCCCGGGCCACAGCGGGGCCGTGGCCGCGCTGCGCGACCGGCTGCCGGAGCTGCGCGAGGTCTGGGAGATCGAGCAGGGCGCCCTGGAGGCGCTGAAGGCCGCGGGCGCCGCGATCACCGACGCGGAGGTCGACGAGCGCAGCGGTCTTGCGAACGCCGACGACCCGGCGACCATCGTCTACACCTCGGGCACGACCGGCCGCCCCAAGGGCTGCGTGCTCTCCCACCGGAACTTCTTCGCCGAGTGCGGCAACGCGGTCGAGCGGCTGAGCCCGCTGTTCAAGACCGGCGAGTGCTCGGTGCTGCTGTTCCTGCCGGCCGCGCACGTCTTCGGGCGCCTGGTGGAGGTGGCGGCCGTGCTGGCGCCGATCCGGCTGGGCTGCGTACCGGACATCAAGAACCTGACCGACGAGCTGCAGTCCTTCCGGCCGACGCTGATCCTCGGCGTGCCGCGCGTCTTCGAGAAGGTCTACAACTCCGCGCGCGCCAAGGCCCAGGCCGACGGCAAGGGCAAGATCTTCGACGCGGCCGCCGAGACGGCGATCGCGTACAGCCGGGCGCTGGACACCCCGCGCGGGCCGTCCTTCGGGCTGAAGCTCAAGCACAAGCTGTTCTCCAAGCTCGTCTACAGCAAGCTGCACGCGGTCCTCGGCGGACGCGGCGAGTACGCGATCTCCGGCGGCGCCCCGCTGGGCGAGCGGCTCGGGCACTTCTTCCGCGGCATCGGTTTCACGGTGCTGGAGGGCTACGGCCTGACCGAGTCCTGCGCGGCCACCACGTTCAACCCGTGGGACAAGCAGAAGATCGGTACGGTCGGTCAGCCGCTGCCGGGCTCCGTGGTGCGCATCGCGGACGACGGCGAGGTGCTGCTGCACGGCGAGCACATCTTCACCGGGTACTGGAAGAACGAGGCGGCGACCGCCGAGGCGCTCACCGACGGCTGGTTCCACACCGGCGACGTCGGCACCCTCGACGAGGACGGCTACCTCGCGATCACCGGACGCAAGAAGGAACTCATCGTCACGGCGGGCGGCAAGAACGTGGCGCCCGCGGTGATCGAGGACCGGATCCGCGCCCACGCGCTGGTCGCGGAGTGCATGGTGGTCGGCGACGCGCGGCCGTTCGTGGCGGCGCTCGTCACCATCGACGAGGAGTTCCTCGGCCGCTGGGCGGCGGAGAACGGCAAGCCGGCGGGCGTGACGGCGGCGGAGCTGCGTGAGGACGCGGACCTGATCGCCGCCGTCCAGCAGGCCGTGGACGACGGCAACGCGGCGGTTTCCAAGGCGGAATCGGTGCGGAAATTCCGCATTCTTCCCTCCCAGTTCACGGAGGAGTCGGGCCACATCACGCCGTCGCTGAAGCTGAAGCGGAACGTGGTGGCGAAGGACTTCGCGGACGAGATCGAGAACCTGTACCGGGCCTGACGGATCCGGAGGGAACGACCCGTCAGGAGGGAACGGCCCCTCCGGAGGGAGCGGCCCGTCCCATGGAGTCGGCCTGGCGCGGGTCCTCGGCGAGGATCCGCGCCATGTTCCGCTCCGCGAGGGCGGTGATCGTCACGAACGGGTTCACCCCGAGCGAGCCGGGGACCAGGGAGCCGTCGACGACGTAGAGGCCCTGGTAGCCCTTGGCGCGGCCGTAGGTGTCCGTGGCGCGACCGAGCACGCAGCCGCCGAGCGGGTGGTAGGTGAAGTCGCCGGCGAAGGCCCGGTTGCCGCCGAAGAGGTCGTGCCGGTACACGGTGAAGTTCCTGCGGTTGATGCGGTCGAAGAGGTTCTTGGCCGCGTTCAGGGACGGGTCGCTCTGTTCCCGGCGCCACTGGAGCCGCGCGGAGTCGGCGGCGGCGTCGTAGGTGAAGTGTCCGCGCTCCGGGTTCTTCGTGATGGCCAGGTACATCGAGATCCAGTGCTCGAAGCCCATGGGCAGCGGGGCGATCTCCGCGAAGACCGGGTTGGCGGCGTTGTCCCAGTCGTCGATGCCGAGGGCGGGCATGGTCGCCTGGTTGGCCCCGACGGTGTCCCAGATGTGGTTGGCGCGGGCGGTCATGACGTTGCCGTTGGGCCCCCAGCCGAGCCCGACCTGGTCGTTCAGCGCGGGCAGGGTGCCGGTCTCGCGGGCGCGCAGCAGGATCTCGGTGGTGCCGAGGCTGCCGGCGCCGAGGAAGAGCTGGCGACAGCCCAGCTCGCGGACCTGGGTGACGCGGCCGCTGAGGTCGCTGGTCCGGACGGTGAGGACGTAGCCGCCCTCCGGGTCGGGGCGGACGCCGACCACCCGCTGCATGGTCTCGATGGTGACGTTGCCGGTGCCGATGGCGGCGGCCAGGTAGGTCTTGTCGACGCTCTTCTTGCCGTGGTTGTTGCCGTAGATGACCTCGCCCGCGAGCGCGGAGCGGGGGGCGGTGCCGGCGGCCTCGCGCTTCATGTGGTCGAAGTCGTAGACGTTGGGCACGAACACGGTCTTCAGGCCGGTGTTGTGGGCGTGCTTGCGCGAGGTCCGGGCGAAGCGGTACCACTCGGTGGACTCGAACCAGGCCGGGTCGATGTCGTTGACGCCGAGCATGGCTCGGGCGCGCGGGTAGTAGGTGCCGTACATCTCGTCGGCGTCGACCTGGGGCAGCACCTCGGAGAAGTACGAGCGGCGCGGGGTGGGTGCCATCCCGCCGTTGACCAGGGAGCCGCCGCCGACGCCCCGTCCCACGTACACGGACATGTCGCCGTAGTTCACCCGGTCCAGGACTCCCGGGTAGGGGCTGATGTCGCGGTTGACCACGTCGAGCCAGAGGAACTGGGCGAGCGGGGCCTCCGTGCGGGTGCGGAACCACATGGAGCGGTGGTCGGGCGCCGAGGTCGCGGGGAAGATCTTGCCGTCGGGACCGGGGGTGTCCCACAGCCGCCCCATTTCGAGGACGACGGTGCGTACGCCCGCCTGCCCGAGCCGGAGGGCGGCGACGGCGGATCCGTAGCCGGAGCCGACGACGATGGCGGGGGCGTACCGGGCGGGCGGCGGCTCGGCGCCCGCGGCGGCGGCCGGACCGATGCGGGTGAAGCCGAGCGCCGCGGCGGCCTGGAGGGCGCCGAGCCCCAGGACATGACGACGCGTCAGGTTGGGTGTCATGGCCGCATCATGAGCGGATTCCGCCCAACCGGCCATAACCCGCACTGACACGCTTCTGAGTGACAGTCAGACATGGCTCGACCGTATGCGGGGCCCGCCGGGGTCCGCGCGATTCGACGGACTTCGCCTGCGGCGGGGCCGTCAGGAGCGATAATCCCCCTCCGCGCCCCCTCCCCCGTGGAAGGGGGGTCCGGGACCGCGCCTACAGCAGCTCGCGCAGCCGCTCCGCGAGGAGGTCCCAGCGCCACTTCTCCTCGACCCAGGCGCGGCCCCGCTCACCCATGCTGCGGCGCAGTTCCGGGTCCTGGAGCAGGGCCGTGATCCGGTCGGCCGCCTCCTCGGGGGAGCCACCGCGCACGACCCAGCCCGTCTCCCCGTCCAGAACGGCGTCGGGCGCGCCGCCGGAGTCGCCCGCCACCACCGGCAGTCCCGTCGCCGAGGCCTCCAGGTAGACGATGCCGAGCCCCTCGACGTCCAGGCCGCCCCGCCGGGTCCGGCACGGCATCGCGAACACGTCGCCCGCGCCGTAGTGCGCCGGGAGTTCGGCCCACGGCACGGCCCCCGTGAAGACCACGGAACGGGAGACCCCGGTGGACTCGGCGAGCTTGCGCAGGTCCCCCTCGTACGGGCCGCCGCCCACGACGAGCAGCACCGCGTCCGGCACCGAGGCCAGGATCCGCGGCATCGCCTCGATCAGCGTGTCCTGCCCCTTGCGCGGGACCAGCCGGGAGACGCACACCACCACCGGGCGGTCCGTCAGCCCCAGCCGGGCCCGGACCGCGGCGCCGCCGGATCCGGGGTGGAAGGTCTTCTCGTCCACCCCCGGCGGGAGTTGCACCATCCGCGCCGCCGCCCGCTCGGTGACCGCCGAGGCGATCCGCGAGCGCGTGTACTCCCCCAGGTACGTCAGGGTGTCCGTGCCCTCGCCGATGCGGCGCAGCAGCTGTCGCGCCGCGGGCAGTTGGGCCCAGCCGGCCTCGTGGCCGTGCGTGGTGGCGACCAGCCGGCGGGCGCCCGCCCGCCTGAGCGCCGGGCCCATCAGGCCCAGCGGGGCGGCCGCCCCGAACCACACGGACTCGCAGCCGTGTTCGCGCAGCAGGCCGACCGCCCGCCGGGTCACCCGGGGGGTCGGCAGGAGCATCGTCGTACGGTCGCGCACCACCCGGAAGGGCTGTTCCGCGTCGAAGGCGGCGGTGGCCGCGCGGCCTTCCTCGCCGTGCTTCCAGGTGGAGGCGTAGACGACGATCCGGTCGGGATCCAGGCGCAGCGCCATGTTGTGCAGGAAGGCCTGGATGCCGCCGGGGCGCGGCGGGAAGTCGTTGGTCACGATCAGCGTCTTGTGCATCACCGGTCAAAGTACCGGACGCGCCCGGGACGGGTCCGTCGCGCCCGGCCCGCCGCCGGCGGCCGCGTCCCGGCCGAGTTCCGTGCGCAGCGCCGCCTGCCAGGCGGTGGTCAGGCCGGCCGGGTCTCCCCCGACGGTCTCCGCCAACGCGGTCGGGAGCGGTTCGCGCCCGGCCCGTTCGTACAGCGCGATCAGCGCGGCCTCGCCCCATTTGTCCGCGACGAGCCGGCAGGCCAGCCAGGCGCCCTCGTACGCCCTGGCCTGCGCCTGCGGGTCGCCGCCGAAGGAGAAGGCCTCGTCCGGGGGGAGCTCGGCGGGGACCTCGCCGCTCCGCACGGCCCGCGCGAGGGCGGGCGCGGCCTCGGCCGGGCTCAGCCCGGTGTCGCGGTACGCCACCCAGTCGGCGAAGCCCTCGGACAGCCACAGCGGGGTCCTGGCGGTGGTCGCGGCGCGCGTGGCGACATGGGTGGTCTCGTGGGTCAGCAGGATCCGCCGCCCCCGTTCGGACAGTTGCGCGTACCCCTCCGGGTTGACGACGACCCGGTCGGCGGGGGCCGGGCCGCCCCCGGTGCGGCCCGTGGTGACGGCGCCCAGGCCCTGGTAGGCGTCGGCCGGTCGGCCGAGCAGGGCGGCCATCGCGTCCAGGGAGCCGGGGACCAGCACCACCACCCGCCCGGCCCACTTCACGGGCCGGGCGGAGGACACCGCGGGCACCGCCCGGTCGACCTCGGCGGCGATGCCCGACAGGGTCCGCGGGCTCTGGCCGACCCCGAGGACCAGCGTGTGCGCGCCCCGCGCCACCAGCGGTTCGCCCTGGTCCCACAGCTGCGGCAACGCCCCGGGCGCGGGCCGGTCGCCGTCGACCCGCCAGCCGGCCGGGACCCGGGTGAGCCGCACCTCGCGGTCCGCCTCGGTGGGGGCGTCGTCGTGGCCCGTGAGGCCGTAGCGCAGTCGGGCGAGCGCGGTGGCCCGGTCGCCGTCCCGCCGGATCGAGGTGACCTCGTACGACCAGCCCTCCAGCGGGATCCCGGCGAGCCGTGCGGGCGGGGCCGCGGACCAGTCGGCGACGGCCCGCCGGACGTCCCGCCCGTCGACGCCCGCCGGGGCGGGCGCCGTGCATCCGGCCACCGCGAGCAGGCACGGCAGCAGGACACGGACGACGACGCGGAGCAGGGGGGGCACCGGCCGATCCTACGCAGCGCGCCGGCCGGCGCCGGACCTACGGCCGGGTGACCGAGGACACCGGCATCATCCCGACCGGGTCGTAGCGGACCCGGGCCCCGGGGTACGGGGCGTGGACGACCTGTCCGTTGCCGACGTACATCCCGACGTGGCTGGCGTCGGATCGGTACGTCACCAGGTCCCCGGGCTGGGCCTGCGAGAGCGGGACCTGCCGGCCGGCACCGCGCTGGGCCTGGGAGGTGCGCGGCAGGGAGACCCCCGCCTGCCGGTACGACCACACCATCAGCCCGGAGCAGTCGAAGCCGGAGGGGCCGGTGGAGCCCCACACGTACGGGCGTCCGACCGCGGCCCGGGCGGCCATCACGGCGGTCATGGCGCGGCCCGAGGCGTGCCCGGGGGCGGCGGCCGGTTCGGGCAGCGCGCCGGGGCGGCCGCCGGAGCGCGAGGACCGCTCGAAGTCGGCTCGTTCCGCGGTGGGCATCTCGTTGAGCAGCCTGCGGGCGGCGGCGAGCTTGGCGGTGACGGAGCGCTTGTGCCGGGCCACGTCCGCACGCAGGGAGTCGAGCTCGGCCAGCTTGTGGGAGGCCTCCTGGCGCTGCTGGCCGAGGCGGCGCTGCTCCTCGCGGAGTTCGCCCAGTTGGCGGGCCTGACGGCCGCTGAGCCGGTTCAGGACGGCGGCCTTGTCCAGATAGTCGTCCGGGTCGTCGGAGAGCATCAGCTCGACGGTGGGGTCGAGGCCTCCGGAGCGGTACTGGGCTCCGGCGAACGTGCCGAGGACCCCGCGCATGGTGTTGATCCGGTCCTGGGCGCGGGCCACCGCGTCCTGGGACCGACCGATGTCGGCCCGGAGCCGGTCGGCCTTCTCACCGGCCTCGTTGAACCGTTCGGTCGCCTGCTCGGCCTCCTCGAAGAGCCGGTCGACCTGCGCCCGGGTGCCCGATGGGGGCTCCTGCGGGAGGCCGGGGGCCGCACCGGCGGGTGCGCCCGTCATGGCTACGGCGGCGGTGGCCGCCGCGGCGGTGAAAACGGTGACCTTGGTGTTCCGGTCGAGGCTGGTGAGCCCGGGCCGGCGATGGGACGCCACGTGGAACCGCTCCCTTCCGCTGCGCGGGGCCCGGGTCCGCCCTCCGTGGACGGCCGTGTGCCGGGTTCCGCGCTGGCAGACAGTAGCCGCGCGACCACGCCCCGACCAACGACCGTCGACGGGCCCGCATGACGGCGCCCCGCCTCAGACGCAGGTCATGGGCGGGGCGTGCGGTCGGAGCGGGGCCCGTGAATTCGCCCGGATGGGCGGTGCGCGGGCGCGTCCCGGGTGGGAGCGGGAGGGGTCAGATGCGGACGCCGAACTGGAACGGCATGTTGTCGATCGACTCGTACTTGACGCCGCCGCGCGGGTTGGAGGCGTGCAGGGTCGTGTTGTTGCCCGCGTACAGGCCTACGTGGTGCAGGTCGCCGTAGAAGAAGACGAGGTCACCGGGCTGGAGCTGGCTCCGGCTGATGCGGGTGCCCTCGTTCGCCTGGGTGTAGGTGGTGCGGGTGACGGAGACCCCGGCCTGCTTGTAGGCCCACTGCACCAGCCCGGAGCAGTCGAACGCGCTGGGCCCCTCGGCGCCGGATATGTAGGCGCTGCCCAGCTTGGTCTTTGCGGCGGCCAGCGCGGCGCCGGCCCGGCCGGACGCGTTGGCGGGCGGTGCGGCGGGGGCGCGTTCGCCCTCGCCGCGGGCGGCCTCGCCGGCCTTCGCCTCCTCGTCCTTCAACTGCCTGCGCTCCTGCGCGGTCAGCGTGTTGAGGAGGGCCTGGGCCTCGGCGAGCTTGTCCTGGGAGGCCTTCTTCTTCTCGCCGAGCTCCTTGCGGGTGGCGTCGAGGTCGGCGAGCTTGCCCGAGGCCTCCTGGCGCTGCTGCGCGAGGGTGCGCTGCTTGGCCTGGATCTTGCCGATGGCGTCGACCTGCTTGCCGCTCAACTGCTGGAGGGTGGCGGCCTTGTCGAGGTAGCTCTCGGGGTCGGCGGACAGGAAGAGCTCCACGGACTGGTCGAAGCCGCCGCCGCGGTACTGGGCGGTGGCCATCGAACCGAGCGTGTTGCGCAGGGTGTTGAGCTCGTCCTGGCCGCGCGCGACCCCGTCCTGGAGCTGGGCGATCTCCTTCTCCAGCTTCTCCTGGCGCTCCTTGGCCCCGTTGAACTTCTCGGTGGCCTGCTCGGCCTCCTCGTAGAGGGTGTCGACCTTGGTCTTGACCTCGTCCTTGTTCGGTTTGTCCGGGGCGGCCACGGCCGAGTGCGAGGAGAGCGCGACCGCCGCGGCGGCGGTGGCGGTGAGCACGGTCACGCGCGCGCGGGCCGGGTGCTTGGGTCGACGGTGGGACGCCACGGAGACGAGCTCCTTCCTCGGACCGCCGAGGGGGAACGCACGCCCGGCGACAACCCCGTCGCCACTCGAATGAGTGAACTACCGCACGAAGGTTTGAGCAGACCCTAGTGACACGCGCTTGATCACTTCAAATACCCGTACGGAAAAATCCGCCGCCCTGCCCGCTTCTTTACCAACGGCGCACGCTGCGTGCCGGCGGACTGACGGTACGTCCCCTCCGGGCACCACCAATCCCGGCATCACGCCCAGTAGTTACGAAACACGCGAAAGCCTCTTCAGGAGCAGAGCGGACGTCACGGGTCGGGCTCCCGCCTTCGCGACCCCGTCGGCCACCTCCCGGTCGGTGGAGACCACGACCACCGGACGGCCCGGCGGCTCGGCCCGCACCAACTGGCGGATCAGCTCGTCCGCCGTCACGCCGGCCTTGGAGAACAGCACCCGCACCCCGCGCGGCGGGGCGAGCAGCACCGGCGCCGCCAACTCCGCCCCGTCGAAGACGCAGGTCATCTCGGCGCCGGTCTGCGCGGCCAGCATCGACAGCCCGCCCAGCAGGCGCAGCCGCTGCTTCTCCAGCGGCATCGTCGGATAGCCGGTCTTCGTCACGTTGTAGCCGTCGACCACCAGATGCGCCTGGGGCAGCGCCAACAGCTGGTCCAGCAAAGCCGGATCGGTCTCCGACAGGGCCCGCGCGGCGATGTCCTTCGGGGTCATCCGGCCCGGCTCCACCGCGTCCACGGTGTCCGCGGGACGGGTGTTGACCGGCGGCAGCGCCAGCTCGCGCCGCAGCCCGGCCGCCGCGTCCAGGACCGTGTCCAACAGCAACCGCAGCCGCATGTCCTCGATGCTGCGCCCCTCCCGGGTGGCCCGGCGCGAGATCTCCAGCGCCGACTCCACCTCCGCGAGACGGGACTTGAGCCGCCGGGACTCGCTCTCGGCGGCGGCCACCTGCGCGGCGGCCTCCCCCCGGATCCCGTCGATCTCGGCGCCCACCTTGCGCAGGGCCGCCTCGCCGCGCTTGACGTCGCTCAGGGCGCTGCGCAGCTTGCGCTGAAGCGATTCGGCTTCCTTGCGGGCCGCTTCGAGGTCGGCGCGCACCTGCTCGCCGCCCGAGCGCTGCAGCTCCCGCACCTGGGCCAGTTCCTCGCGCAGCCGCTCCAGTTCGCGCCGCGTCTCGTCGCCCACCCGCTCGGCGTCGGCGCGCTGCGCCTCCTCGCCCGCGGAGGCCACCAGCTTGACCCAGCCGGCCGGGCGCAGCACGTAGGCGGCCGCCGCGACGTCGAGCGGGTCGGCCGCGGCGGGCGGCGCACCCGACTCCAGGGCGCCGGTCAGCTCCGGCTGCGCCTCGCGCAGCTTCTCCGCGACCCGGCCGCGGAAGACGGCGTCCGTCTCCACGGCGGCGGCCATGGCGTTGCCCGCGAACTTGGCGCGCCGGGTCGGGGTGAACCGCGCGTACTGGCGCAGCTGCGCCGGGAGGTCGGCGACCGTCAGGCCGCCGAAGGCGTCCGAGACGAGCGCGACGACCCGGCGCCGCACGCCTTCGGGCAGCGGGCGGTCGAGCACCTCGGCGGCGTCGCCGGCCTCGTCGGCCGGCTCAGCGCCGCTTGCTGGCTCCACAATCCGTCACCCCTACCGTGATCTACTGTGGGCCCGGCTCCGTCAGGAGTCGGTGCCCGGCCTGTCCACGAGCTCGATCTGGTCCACAGCGTTGCACCAGCGGCAGCGGACCGACTCGATGGTCTCACTGACCACCTCGCGTTCCTCGACCTTGGGCTCCCCGGCGAGGTCCAGGTGGACGTATTCCACGACCTTCGACGATCGGGTGACGTCGAACCTCGTGAGGTTGCCGCACAGGGTGCAGCGCCACCGGGTGGTGTCGGTCGGCAGGGGAACCGTCATCAGGCCGCTCTCTCCTTCGTAGCTCATTCAATTAAAGCCTTCCGCGGCGGTCGACGGACCGCGCACGTAACCCTACGGCCTGGCACCACCCTCGAGGGGGTCCACCTGCGTCATGCTCTGTCGCATGATCGTAAGGTGGCGGACCGTCCGCGAGGCCGCCCGGGGCCCGGTGATCACGTACGCGCTGATCGCCGGTTGCTGCGTGGCGTTCGTCCTCGGCCCGGCGTCGGGCCTCAACCCCTCCTACGGGACGGGTGACCGGCTGACCGAAACGGGCACCGCGTACTTCCGGCACTGGGGCGTGGTCCCGGACGAGTTGTTCTCGGGAGCCGCTCGACCGCTGCTCACCCCGCTGACGGCGCTCTTCGTCCACGGCAGTTGGCTGCACCTGCTCGGGAACATGCTCTTCCTGTACGTCTTCGGGGCGATGACGGAGGAACGGATGGGCCGGGCGCCCTTCCTCGTGTTCTACGTCTGCACGGGGTACCTCGCGCTGGCCTCGTACGCGGCCGCCAACGCCTCCTCGGACCAGACCCTGGTCGGCGCGTCCGGCGCGATCTCGGCGGTGCTCGGCGCGTTCCTCTGCCTGTTCCCACGGGCCCGCGTGACGAGCCTGTTCCCGTTCCTGCTGTTCCTGCCGCTGCGCTTCCCCGCGTGGATCGTGCTGCTGTTCTGGTTCGGCCTGCAATGGCTGGCGGCGCAGCGGGCGGAGAGCGGCCCCGGGGTCGCCTACCTGGCCCACGTGGTGGGCTTCTCCCTGGGCTTCCTGTACGCGTGGGCCCGATATCGGCGTACGACTAGAGTGGGTCGACCAGTGACTGCCGGCGAGGGAGACAGCCAACCGTGATCACCGCGATCGTGCTCATCAAGACCAGCGTGGACCGCATCCCCGAGATCGCCGAGTCCATCGCCCAGCTGGACAGCGTCAGCGAGGTCTACTCCGTCACCGGGACGTACGACCTGATCGCGCTGGTCCGCGTCGCCCGCCACGAGAACCTCGCGGACATCATCCCGGGCCGCATCAGCAAGATCCCCGGCGTCGAGGCGACGGACACGCACGTCGCGTTCCGCACGTACTCCCAGCACGACCTGGAAGCCGCCTTCGCGATCGGCCTCGACGCGTAGCGTTCGGAGCGCGGGCAACGCCCCGCCCACCCGGGCGGGGCGCCCTCCCCGGAGCCGGAGCGGGGTAGCCCCGCGGGGACGGCGCGAGGTCCCCGTCCCCTCCGCAGCCCCCGAACACCTCGCACTCGGCGGCGCGGACGAAGGCCGGGGCCTCCTGCGGGGTACGGGCCCGGCGGTACACGAAACTCCTGCCCGTACTCGTCCCCGTACGTCACGAGCCGCCCCCGACCGGTCGCGCGGCACCTGGGCGCGGGGGTTTCCCACCGGGCGGCGGCCTGCCGACAGCCGCGGAGCGCGGGTATCGGCGGTCCCGGTACGGCATGGCACGAGCGATGTCAGACGGCCGGGACGCAGCGGCCCTCTTCGGTGCGGTACTGCCACTTGGCACCGTCCGCGACGAGTTCCTTCACCGCGCGGACGAAGCGCTCGACGTGCTCGTCGGGGGTGCCCGCCCCGAAGCTCACACGGATGGCGTTCAGCGAGCGCTCCCCCGGCGCGGCCTCCGGCGCCCCGCACTCGCCCGGCTCCTGCGGCTCGCTGCCGAGCAGGGTGCGGACCAGCGGGTGGGCGCAGAAGAGGCCGTCGCGGACGCCGATGCCGTACTCGGCGGACAGGGCCGCGGCGAAGTGGGAGCTGTTCCAGCCGTCGACCACGAAGGAGATGACGCCGACGCGCGGGGCGTCGTCCCCGAACAGGGACAGCACGCGGACGGCCGGGACCTCGGCGAGGCCCTCGCGGACCTTGGCGATGAGGTGGTTCTCGCGGGCGACCAGGTTCTCGAACCCGGCCTCCTTGAGGGCCTTGCAGGCGGAGGCGATGGAGTAGACGCCGATGACGTTCGGGGAGCCGGCCTCGTGGCGGGCGGCGGTGGTGTGCCACTCGACGTCGACGCCGCCGTCCTCGCGGCGGGCGACCTTGCGGGAGGCCCCGCCGCCGGCCAGGTACGGGTCGGCCTCCTGGAGCCAGTCCGCGCGGCCGGCGAGGACGCCCGAGCCGAACGGGGCGTACAGCTTGTGGCCGGAGAAGGCGATCCAGTCCACGTCGAGGTCCCGTACGGAGACGGGGTGGTGCGGGGCCAGCTGGGCGGCGTCCAGGACGATCCGGGCACCGTGGGCGTGCGCGGCGGCGGCGAGTTCCTTGACCGGCCACAGTTCGCCGGTGACGTTGGAGGCGCCGGTGACGCAGACCAGTGCCGGGCCGTAGGGCTCCCGGTCGGCGAGCGCCCGCTCCAGGGTGGCGACGGCCTCGCCGGGCGTGCGGGGGGCGTTGAGGTAGGTGACGCGTGCGTTCGTCCAGGGCAGCAGCGAGGCGTGGTGCTCGGTCTCGAAGACGAACACCTGGCAGTCGGCCGGCAGGGCCGCGGCGAGCAGGTTGAGGGAGTCGGTGGTGGACCGGGTGAAGACCACCTGGTCGGCGGGCCGGCAGTCGAGGAACTCGGCGACGGTGACGCGGCTCTGCTCGAAGAGGTCGGTGGACAGCTGGGAGAGGTAGCCGGCCCCGCGGTGGACGCTGCCGTAGTAGGGGGCGTACGCGGCGACGTCGTCCCAGACCCGCTGGAGCGCGGGGGCGCTGGCCGCGTAGTCCAGGGCGGCGTACGTGACCTCGCCGCCGGTCACGAGCGGGACGGTGACGTCGCGGCCGAGCACGGCCAGCGGCTCGCCGCAGGCGGGTACGTCGAGGCACGCGGCGGTGGTGGTGACGGCGGCGTTCAGGGATGCGGACATGGCGGTATCTCCCGGCAGGCAGGGCGGAATGGCTTCGGAGTGCCCGTACGCGGATGCGGCGCTGCGGCCGTCGGGGTACGGGAAAGCCCTCGGAAATGACACGGGGTGCACGGAAGCGACCCTGGTCCGAGGGGTGAAGTGGGGGCGGAGTCGCCCTATCGCATTCGCTTGCTCACGGAAAACGCTCCTCGAGAGACCAGGACCCCTGGTATCGAGGGATCCGCGCTTGCCGTAGACCTCGCTGCCTACGGCCTGGTCATCACCCGGGGCACCCCGCCACGGAAGGAGGGTTGCCGGACAGCAAGCCGGGGCCTAAACGCTGTCACTCGTGACCTGGTCAGAATCCTGCCACACGATCTCCCGTGCGCAAGACCCCGGTCCACGATGCGGACCGGGGTCTTGGCCGAAACCGCGCCTCAGGCGTTGCTCGCCCTCACCCAGCGCTCCAGCGCGGCGCGAGCGGATCCCGAGTCGATGGACTCGGCCGCCCGGGTCACGCCCGCCGCGAGCCGCTCCTCCAGGGCGCCCGTCCCCGGGTCGAGCGCCACCAGGGCGGCGGCCGAGTTCAGCAGTACGGCGTCCCGGACGGGGCCGGTCTCGCCGGCCAGCAGCCGGCGGGCGACGTCGGCGTTGTACGAGGCGTCCTCGCCGCGCAGCGCCGACACGTCGACGAGAGGGATGCCGATGTCGCGCGGGTCGAAGGCCGACTCGGTGACCGAGCCGTCCCGGACCCACCACACCCGCGAGGTGGCGGTGGTGGTCAACTCGTCGAGGCCGTCGTCACCGCGGAACACCAGCGCGGAGGAGCCCCGCTCGGCCAGCACGCCGGCCATGATGGGGGCCACCCGGGGGTCGGCGACGCCCGTCGCCTGGGCCCTCACCTTGGCCGGGTTGGTCAGGGGGCCGAGGAAGTTGAACGTCGTCCGGATGCCCAGTTCCTTGCGGGCGGCCGCCACGTGCCGCAGCGCCGGGTGGAACTTGACCGCGAAGCAGAGCGTGATCCCGGCTTCCTCGACGACCTCCGCCACCCGGGCCGGGGTGAGGTTGAGGTTGACGCCGAGCTTCTCCAGCACGTCGGAGGAGCCGCTCGCGGAGGACGCGGCCCGGTTGCCGTGCTTGACGACCTTCGCGCCCGTGCCGGCCACCACGATCGCCGACATGGTCGAGATGTTGACCGTCTTGGCGCCGTCGCCACCGGTGCCGACGATGTCGACGGTCCGCCCCGGGACCTCGATCAGGTTGGCGTGTTCGTACATGGCGCGCACCATGCCGCTGATCTCCGCGACGGTCTCCCCCTTGGCCCGCAGGGCGACGACGAAGCCGGCGATCTGCGCGTCGGTGGCCTCGCCCCGCATGATCTGCTCCATGGCCCAGGCGGTGTCGTCCGCACCGAGGTTCCGGCCGGTCAGCAGAGCGTCGAGGATGCCCGGCCAGCCACGGGCCGCCACGCTGTCGCCGCCTGCCGGGGTCACAACGTTCATGGTCCGCTCCTGCTGCCTGGTGAGGTTGCCACGTCGAATGGGAAGGGGACCAGCCTATCCAGCCCCGGGGACGGCAAAGAGCCCCGTCCGGACAGTGGACGGGGCTCTCGCCGTGGCGACACCAGGATTGACCGAAATCAATCCCTCAAGCGGTCGTGCGGGGGATCAGTGGTGGCCGTGGCCGCTCTGGATCTCCTTGTACTCCTCCACCGTGGGCTTCGGGATCTGGTTGCCCTCGGCGTAGTAGCTCTTGCTGAGCTTCGCGCGCAGCTTCTCGGTGGCCTTCACCTTGCGCTCGACGCCGTTCTCGTCGACCGTCGGGCCGATCTCGACCGGCTCGTACGTGTTGTACGAGGTGAGCGTGTGGAGCTGGCCCTGCGGGAGCGGCTCGTGGATCTCGACGAACTCACCGTGCGGCAGGCGCTTGATGATGCCGGTCTCGCGACCGTGCAGCACCTTGTCCCGGTCCCGGCGCTGGAGGCCGAGGCAGATCCGCTTGGTGATGACGAAGGCGATGACCGGGCCGACGAAGAAACCGATCCGCGCGAACCAGGTGATCGAGTTGATCGAGAGGTGGAAGTACTGCGCGAACATGTCGTTTCCACCGGCGATCAGCAGGATGACGTACCAGGTCAGCCAGGCCACACCGAAGGCGGTACGGGTCGGGACGTTGCGCGGGCGGTCCAGGATGTGGTGCTCGCGCTTGTCGCCGGTGACCCAGGACTCGACGAACGGGTAGACCGCGATCGTCGCCAGCACCAGCGGGAAGATCACCAGCGGGACGAACACGCCCAGGACGAGCGTGTGGCCCCAGAGGTTGATCTCCCAGCCCGGCATCGCACGGATGAGGCCCTCGGAGAAGCCCATGTACCAGTCGGGCTGCGCGCCCGTGGACACGTGGTCCGGAACGTACGGGCCGAGCGCCCAGATCGGGTTGATCGAGGCGATGCCCGCGATGGCCGCGATGATGCCGAAGACCAGGAAGAAGAAGCCTCCGGCCTTCGCCATGTAGACCGGCAGCAGCGGCATGCCGACGACGTTGTTGTTCGTCTTGCCGGGGCCCGCGAACTGGGTGTGCTTGTGGTAGAAGACCAGGATCAGGTGGGCGACCAGCAGGCCCATCATGATGCCGGGCAGCAGCAGGATGTGGATCGAGTAGAACCGGGCCACGAAGTCGTGGCCGGGGAACTCCCCGCCGAACAGGAACATCGACAGGTACGTGCCGACGACCGGCACGGACAGGATCGCGCCCTGCATGAAGCGGACACCGGTGCCCGAGAGCAGGTCGTCCGGCAGCGAGTAACCGGTGAAACCGGTGAACATGCCGAGGACCAGCAGCAGGAAGCCGAAGATCCAGTTGATCTCGCGCGGCTTGCGGAACGCGCCGGTGAAGAAGACGCGCATCATGTGCACCATCATCGCCGCGACGAAGATCAGTGCCGCCCAGTGGTGGATCTGCCGGATCAGCAGACCGCCGCGGACGTCGAAGCTGATGTCCAGGGTCGAGGCGAAGGCCTCGGACATCCGGACACCCTGCATCGGCACGTACGAGCCGTGGTACACGACCTCGTTCATGCTCGGGTGGAAGAACAGCGTCAGGTACACACCCGTGAGGATGATGATGATGAAGCTGTAGAGGCAGATCTCACCCAGCATGAAGGACCAGTGGTCCGGGAAGATCTTGCGCATGTTGGCCTTGGCGAGGCCGTAGATGCCCAGGCGGCCGTCCGCCCAGTCCGCTACGCGCTCGCCGGCAGGCGCTTTGCGCCCCGTCTTGTTGTCTGTGGCAGTGCTCATCCGCGCTCCCAGAATGCAGGACCGACGGGCTCTTCGAAGTCGCCGTGCGCTTCGAGGAAGCCCTCGTCATTCACGCCGATCCGCAGCTGCGGAAGCGCGTGACCGGCCGGGCCGAAGATGACACGGGCGCCGTCGGAGAGGTCGAAAGTGGACTGGTGGCACGGGCAGAGCACGTGGTGCGTCTGCTGCTCGTACAGGCTGATCGGGCAGCCGACGTGGGTGCAGATCTTGGAGAAGGCCACGATGCCGTCGTGGGACCACTCCAGTTCCTTCTTGTCCTTGATGTCCTCCGGCTGGATGCGGACGATCATCAGGGCGGCCTTGGCGATCTGGGACATGTAGTCGTGCGCGTCCTCCTCCAGGCCCTCGGGCTTGGCGAAGGTCAGCGAGCCGACCAGGATGTCCTCGGGACGCAGCGGCTCCATCGTGTTCTGGTTGATGAGCAGCTTGCCCTTGGCCCAGATCGTCTTGCGGAGCTTGTCCTCGGGCAGCGGGCCCAGGTCGCGCAGCAGCATCACGCCGGAGAGCGGCACCAGGGCCAGCGCGCCGAGCAGGGTGTTGCGGATCAGGGGCCGGCGGCCGATGCCGGACTCGTTCGCGCCGTCGGCGAAGTCCTGCAGGACCTGCGCCTTGACCTCCGGCGGAGCGGCGATCTCGTGGCGCTCGGCGGCGACCTCGACATCGGACATCAGGGTGCGGGCCCAGTGGACCGCGCCCGCGCCGATGCAGAAGAGCGCCGTGCCCAGGGTGACGCCGAGCGCGAAGTTCAGCGCGCTCACCTTCCCGATGGGGAAGATGTAGACGATCTTGTCGACCGGGAAGATCACGTACGAGGCGATGAAGGCGACCGTGGCCAGCATCGACAACGTGAACAGCATCGCGACGGTGCGCTCGGAGCGCTTCGCCGCCCGCTCGTCGATGTCCTGGATACGGGGCTTGTGGACCGGCAGGCCCGGGTCGGCGAACGGGTCGTCCGCGACCGCCACGCCACCGTGGTGCGCGTCGCCCTGCTCGCTCGGCAGGTGCTTCTCTTCGGGAATGTCTTGGCTACTCATGACTTCTTGGCCTTAGCGGTGTGGGCCGCGACCCAGACGGCGACAGCGATCAGCGCACCCAGACCGAAGATCCAGCCGAACAGACCCTCGGAGACGGGGCCGAGGCCACCGAGCTTCAGACCACCGGGGTTGGTCGACTTCTCGCCGTTGACGTTCTGGAGGTACGCGATGATGTCCTTCTTTCCCTGCTCCGGCATCGTGCTGTCCGGGAAGGAGGGCATGTTCTGCGGGCCGGTGAGCATGGCCTCGTAGATGTGCTTCGGCGAGACGTCCTCGAGGTTCGGGGCGTACTTGCCGTTCGTCAGGGCGCCGCCCTCGCCGGTGAAGTTGTGGCACTGCGCGCAGTTGTTGCGGAACAGCTCACCACCCTTGGCGATGTTGGCCCCGGCCGGGTCGTACTGCTTCTCGGTCGGCGTGATCGGGCCGGCGCCGAGCGAAGCGATGAACGCCGCGAGCTGGTCGATCTGGGCCTGCGAGTAGATGTTCGGCTTCTTCGGCACCTGGGCGCCGGGCTGCTGGGCGGGCATGCGGCCCGTGCTCACCTGGAAGTCGACGGCGGCGGAGCCGACGCCCACCAGGCTCGGGCCGTCAGAGGAACCCTGACCGCCGGTACCGTGGCAGCTTGCGCAGCCCACGGCATAGAGCTTCTTGCCCTCCTCGATGGCGAGGGACTGGGCGGTTTCGTCGGCCTGCGCCTTGCCCGCGGGCGCGAAGGCGGCGTACAGCCCCCCAGTGACCGCCAGCGCGAAGAGTAGAACGACGACCGCCGCCAGCGGATGGCGTCGTCGTGCGGAGAGCTTTTTCACGGATTACCCCGGTGTCAGGATCTTCTGCGTCGGTGTTTCTGGATGGAGTGCCGAGCCGGGCCCGGCGACGTGTTCGCTACTTGATCAGGTAGATCGTCGCGAAGAGGCCGATCCAGACGACATCGACGAAGTGCCAGTAGTAGGACACGACGATGGCCGACGTGGCCTGTTCGTGGGTGAACCTCTTGGCCGCGTACGTCCGGCCGAGGACCAGCAGGAAGGCGATGAGACCGCCCGTCACGTGCAGACCGTGGAAGCCGGTGGTCAGGTAGAAGACCGAGCCGTACGGTCCGGACGAGAGGGACATCCCCTCGTGCTTGACCAGCTCGGTGTACTCGAACACCTGGCCGCCAATGAAGATCGCACCCATGACGAACGTGATGATGAACCACGATCGGAGCTTCTTCACGTCACCGCGCTCGGCGGCGAATACGCCGAGCTGGCAGGTGAGCGAGGAGAGCACCAGGATCGTCGTGTTCGTCGCCGAGAAGGGCAGATTCAAGGCCGAAGCCTGCTCTGTCCAGTACTCGGCACCCGTCACGGATCGCAGGGTGAAGTACATCGCGAAGAGGGCCGCGAAGAACATCAGCTCGGAACTCAACCAGATGATGGTTCCGACGCTGACGAGGTTCGGCCGGTTGACCGTCGGGTGCGCGTGCCCGGTATCTACTGTCGTTGCTGTCGCCACGACCGACATTATGTCGGTCGCTTATCCCGCCCTCACCCCGGGGGGTGCCGTTCGGAGTGTCAGGGGGGTGTGCAAGGCCCGAACGGCCCATCAGATCGTCCTTCCGGTGGCTCGGGCGGGGCTGTGCGAACCGATGTTGACAGCGGGTCGGACGGAGTAGCATCCCGCGCATCATCAGCGTGATTCACGGACACGTGGAGGAACGAAATGCGGGCGACTGCGCGGGTTCTGGTCTACAGCGACGACGCGGGCACCCGGGAGCAGGTGCGGCTCGCGGCCGGTCGCAGGCCGGCGGCGGACCTGCCGCCGGTGGAGTTCCTGGAGTGCGCGACGCTTCCGGCGGTCCTGACGGCACTGGACGAGGGCGGCATCGACGTCTGCGTGTTGGACGGCGAGGCGGTTCCGGCCGGGGGCATGGGCGTGTGCCGGCAGATCAAGGACGAGATCTTCCGGTGTCCCCCGGTGCTGCTGCTGATGGGGCGTCCGCAGGACGCCTGGCTGGCCACCTGGAGCCGCGCGGACGCCGCTGTCACCCTTCCGGTTGATCCGGTGGACTTCCCGGAGGTCCTGGCGGGTCTCCTGCGGCCCCGGCTGTCCCTGGACGCGTAGAACGACCCGGAAGCCCCACGAGCCCCTCAGGGACGCTCGTGGGGCTTCCGGTCGGCTTCCTAGACGGTCGGGCGCAGGCGGGCCTGGTCGATGGGACTGCGGCCTTCCTGGGTGCCCTTGAGGAGGGCACTGCCCTCCCTCCAGTCCTTCCAGTCCATGTTCCAGTCGCCGAAGCCGTTGCCGAAGATGTCCATGTCGTCGCCGATGCTGTTGATCACCTTGACGATGTCGCCCTCGGTGATGTTCTCGTAGAACCAGGCGGCGTTGCCGGTGCTCATGCCGGTGCAGCCGTGGCTGACGTTGGCGACGCCGTGCGAGGAGATGGACCACGGCGCGGCGTGCACGTATTCACCACTCCAGGTGACACGGGTCGCCCAGTAGACGGGCAGGTTGTAGTACTCGCTGCCGCCGATGCCGACGGTGTCGCCGCGCATCTGGACGTAGTACTGCTTGCCGAGCACCACCTTGATGCCGTTGCGGGTGGAGAAGCCGGGCTTGCCGGTGGTCACCGGAAGGGTGGTGACCACTTCCCCGTTCCGGCGGAACGTCATGTAGTGCGAGGCGGCGTCGGTGGTGACCTCCACCCGGTCGCCGAAGTCGATCTTGAGCGGCTTCGAGGCGGCGCCGTGGAGTTCGTCGGACACCCGGACGCCCTCCAGGTTGCTCCGTACGGTGACGCTGGTGTTGGCCGGCCAGTAGTCCTTGGGCCGGTAGTGGAGGTTCTTGTCGTCGATCCAGTGCCAGGCGCCCTCGACGCCGTCCGCCGCGTCGACGACCAGGGCCCGTTCCACGACGGCTCTGGCCGCCTTGTCCTTGACGGGTTCGTTGAGTTCGGCCGTGATGGGCTGGCCGACGCCGTACTTGCCCTCGTCCGGGCCGAATTCGACCTTGAGGACGCCGTCGGCCGGGGTGGTGTCGAAGGCCAGCGTGCGCTGCCCCGGCTCGCCGCGCTCGTTCTCCGTGGTCACGGTGACCGCGTAGTGCACGCCCGCGGCCATGGAGCCGGTGCTGTGCCAGCGGTCGCCCTTGGCGGAGAGTTCGCCCGCCAGGCGCCGTCCGTGGGTGTCCACGACCGTCACGTCGGTGATCCGGGACTCGTTGCCCTTGAGGGTGACTTCGAGGGGCTTGTCGGGGTCGGCGGGGCGACCGCCGGGGGCCAGGTTGAAGGCGACGTGCTCGCCCGCGTCGTACGGGCGGACTGACAGCGGGTTCTTCTCGCCGGACCCGCATGCGGTGGCTCCGGCCCCGAGGGACGCGACCAGCAGGGAGCAGCTGAGTACCGTCCAAAGACGCGGTGAGTGCTTCATGGAGCCAACGCTATGAAGATATGACAATTACGGCGCGCGGGATGACTGCAAACGAGGGGCCCGGACTCCTCCGAAGAGGTGTCCGGGCCCCAAGTGGTGCGGCTTCGCCGCGGGTGTCGCGGGTCCTACTGGTTCTGGTTCTCACCGCGGTAGTACTCGTACACCCAGCCCCACAGACCGATCAGGATGATCGGGGCCGAGAAGTACATGAGCCACCAGCCGAAGATGACGCCCATGAAGGCGAAGGCGCCACCGATGGCCAGCGAGAGCGGCTGCCAGCTGTGCGGGGCGAAGAACCCCAGCTCGCCCGCCTCGTCGGCGACGTCGGCCTCCAGGTTGTCCTGGGCCATCTCGTCCACGCGCTTGGCCGTGAAGGCCAGGTAGTAGCCGATCATGACGCTCAGGCCGAAGGCCAGGAAGAGCGCGGTGGTGCCGACGGGCTCCTTCGACCACACGCCGTACACGACGGCCATGATCAGGATGAAGAAGGAGAGCCAGAGGAACATCTTGCCCTGGATCTTCACTTGCCGGCCTCCTTGCCACCGGTGACGGCCTTGGTGCCGGCGCCGTGGTCCTCAAGGTGGTCGAGGGCCGCGATCTCCGGGTGGTGCAGGTCGAACGCCGGGGATTCGGAACGGATCCGCGGGAGGGTGAGGAAGTTGTGCCGCGGCGGCGGGCAGGAGGTCGCCCACTCCAGCGAACGGCCGTAGCCCCACGGGTCGTCGACCTCGATCTTCTTCCCGTACTTCGCCGTCTTCCAGACGTTGTACATGAAGGGCAGCATCGACAGGCCGAGCAGGAACGAGCTGATCGTGGAGATCGTGTTCAGCGCGGTGAATCCGTCGGCGTCCAGGTAGTCCGCGTAACGGCGCGCCATGCCCTCGGCGCCCAGCCAGTGCTGCACCAGGAAGGTGCCGTGGAAGCCGATGAACAGCGTCCAGAAGGTGATCTTGCCGAGACGCTCGTCCAGCATCTTGCCCGTGAACTTCGGCCACCAGAAGTGGAATCCGGAGAACATCGCGAAGACCACGGTGCCGAAGATGACGTAGTGGAAGTGCGCGACGACGAAGTACGAGTCGGAGACGTGGAAGTCCATCGGGGGCGAGGCCAGGATGACGCCGGTCAGACCACCGAAGGTGAAGGTGATCAGGAAGCCGACGGCCCAGAGCATCGGGGTCTCGAAGGACAACGAGCCCTTCCACATCGTGCCGATCCAGTTGAAGAACTTCACACCGGTCGGTACCGCGATGAGGAACGTCATGAAGGAGAAGAACGGCAGCAGCACACCGCCGGTGACGTACATGTGGTGCGCCCACACGGTCACCGAAAGGCCGGCGATCGCGATCGTCGCGGCGATCAGACCGATGTAACCGAACATCGGCTTGCGCGAGAAGACCGGAATGACCTCGGAAATGATTCCGAAGAATGGCAGCGCGATGATGTACACCTCTGGGTGCCCGAAGAACCAGAAGAGGTGTTGCCACAGCAATGCGCCGCCATTGGCCGCGTCGAATACGTGCGCACCGAATTTACGGTCGGCCTCCAGCGCGAAGAGCGCGGCGGCCAGCACCGGGAAGGCGAGCAGGACCAGAACACCGGTCAGCAGCACGTTCCAGGTGAAGATCGGCATGCGGAACATCGTCATGCCGGGCGCGCGCATGCAGATGATCGTGGTGATGAAGTTGACCGAACCGAGGATCGTGCCGAAGCCGGAGAAGGCCAGACCCATGATCCACATGTCGGCGCCGATGCCCGGCGAGCGGACCGCGTCCGACAGCGGGGAGTAGGCGAACCAGCCGAAGTCGGCGGCACCCGAGGGGGTGACGAAGCCGGCCACCGCGATGGTCGAGCCGAAGAGGTACAGCCAGTACGCGAACATGTTCAGCCGCGGGAACGCCACGTCGGGCGCGCCGATCTGCAGCGGCATGATCCAGTTGGCGAAGCCCGCGAAGAGCGGGGTGGCGAACATCAGCAGCATGATCGTGCCATGCATGGTGAACGCCTGGTTGAACTGCTCGTTCGACATGATCTGCGTGCCCGGTCGGGCCAGCTCGGCGCGCATGAAGAGCGCCATGATCCCGCCGATGATGAAGAACACGAACGACGTGACCAGGTACATCGTGCCGATGGTCTTGTGGTCGGTGGTGGTGAGCCACTTCACGACGACATTGCCCGGCTGCTTGCGCCGTACCGGCAGCTCGTTCTCGTACGAGTCGGCTGCGGCGGCACCCTGAGATTCGTTGAGGATGCTCACAGTTTGTTGATCTCCGCATTCCGGGCCGGGTCGGTCTGCTTGATGCCGGCCGGCAGGAAGCCGGTCTGACCCTTCTCGGCGAGCTCCTTCAGGTGCTCCCGGTACTTCTCGGGGGAGACGACCTTGACGTTGAAGAGCATCCGGGAGTGGTCGACACCGCACAGCTCGGCACACTTGCCCATGAAGGTGCCCTCCTGCGACGGAGTCACCTCGAAGACGTTGGTGTGACCGGGGATGACGTCCTGCTTGAACAGGAAGGGCACCACCCAGAAGGAGTGGATGACGTCGTTCGACGACAGGATGAAGCGGACCTTCTCGCCCTTGGGCAGGTAGAGGGTCGGCCCCGGGTTACCCGTCTGCGGGTTCCGGTCGCTGGGGACGCCCTTCTGGTAGACGCCTTCGGCGCCCGCCGGGAAGTCCTTGGTGAAACGGTCCGGGATGGAGTCGAGCTCCTTGGGGACCGTGGTCGTCCTCGGCTCGGCGTTCTCGGCCGCACCGGACTGCTTCGGCAGCTCCCTCGAACGGGGGGTGGCCGCGTCGCCGTCGACGTTCTCGATGTAGTTGAAGCCCCAGCTCCACTGGAAGCCGATCACGTTGATCGTGTGCGCCGGCTTGGCGGAGAGGGAGAGCAGCTTCGACTCGTCACGCGCGGTGAAGTAGAAGAGCACCGAGACGATGATGAGCGGGACCACGGTGTACAGCGCCTCGATGGGCATGTTGTACCGGGTCTGCGCGGGGACCTCGATCTTCGTCCGGCTACGCCGGTGGAAGATGACGCTCCACATGATCAGGCCCCACACCAGGATGCCCGTGATGAGAGCGGCCGCCCAGGATCCCTGCCACAGGGAAAGGATGCGAGGCGCCTCCTCCGTGACCGGGGTGGGCATTCCGAGGCGGGGGAAGTCTTTCCAGGTGTACGAGCAACCAGTGGCGGTCGCCAGGACCACGCCCGCAGTCAGCGCCTGCAGCAGCTTCCGCCGCATCGGGCGCCGCGGCGAGCGGTCGGAGCCGTAGGGACTCACGTAGCGCCTTCCCGAGAGTCTCGGCCCGCGCGGCCGGCCGCGGCCGTGTTCGGGTCGGTCGCCGGCCCTGACGCAGGCAGGGGTTTGGATGTTTATGCGGACCAAACCCTACTGGACGCTATTTGGGGTCGCGCGGGGAGGGTGCCCAACGCGCCGTTACTGACCCCGAAGGGGTGGATCCGCCGTACGGGGGACGGGCCATCCGGCCCTGAATGGCGCGCTCCGGAAGACATCTGACGGCCCCTGACCCGGACGCTCGCGGGGTGGGGGTTAGCGTGGCCCGATGCCGTACTTCGACACCGCGTCCGCCGCCCCGCTGCACCCCGTGGCCCGACAGGCCCTGCAGGCCGCCCTGGACGAGGGCTGGGCGGACCCGGCCCGGCTGTACCGGGAGGGTCGGCGCGCGCGGCTGTTGCTGGACGCGGCGCGCGAGGCGGCGGCCGAGGCCGTGGGCTGCCGTCCCGACGAGCTCGTGTTCACTCCTTCGGGAACGCACGCGGTTCACACGGGCATCGCGGGGGCCCTCGCGGGGCGCCGGCGGGTCGGGGGCCATCTGGTCGTGTCGGCGGTCGAACACAGTTCTGTACTGCACGCGGCGGACGCCCACGCCGCGGCCGGGGGCACGGTGACGGAGGTTCCGGTGGACCGGTTCGGCGCGGTGGGTCCCACCGCGTACGCGGCCGCGCTCGCCCCGGACACCGCGTTGGCCTGCCTCCAGTCGGCCAACCACGAGGTCGGCACGGTCCAGCCGGTGGCGGAGACGGCCGAGGCGTGCGCGGCGGCCGGGGTCCCGCTCCTGGTGGACGCGGCGCAGTCGCTGGGTTGGGGCCCGGTCGAGGGGGCGTGGTCCCTCCTCACGGCGAGCGCGCACAAGTGGGGCGGACCGCCCGGGGTGGGGTTGCTGGCGGTCCGCAAGGGGGTCCGGTTCTCTCCCCAAGGCCCCGCCGACGAAAGGGAGTCGGGCCGCTCCCCCGGCTTCGTGAACCTGCCCGCGGTCGTCGCGGCGGCGGCCTCGCTGCGGGCCGTGCGCGCGGAGGCCGAGGCGGAGGGGGCCCGGCTGCGGATCCTCGTCGACCGGATCCGGCGGCGGGTGGCCCGCTTGGTCCCGGACGTGGAGGTGGTGGGCGACGCCGAGCGCCGGCTCCCGCACCTGGTCACCTTCTCCTGTCTGTACGTCGACGGCGAGACCCTGCTGCACGAGCTGGACCGGGCCGGCTTCTCGGTGTCGTCCGGCTCCTCCTGCACGAGCTCCACGCTGACCCCGAGTCACGTCCTGCGGGCGATGGGGGTGCTGTCGGAGGGCAACGTGCGGGTCTCCCTGCCGCCGGGCACCACCGCCGATCAGGTCAACGGCTTCCTGGACGTGCTGCCGGGCGCGGTCGCGGGCGTCCGGGAGAAGCTCGGCGTGTCGGAGGCGCCGGCGGTGGCGCCCGTCGCGGACTCCCTGGAGCTGGACGCCCTCGGGCTGCGCTGCCCGCAGCCGGTGATCGAGCTCGCCCGGGCCATCGGCGGCGTGCCGGTCGGGGGGACGGTCACCGTCCTGTCCGACGACGAGGTCGCGCGCCTGGACATCCCCGCCTGGTGCGTGATGCGGGGCCACGCGTACCTGGGGGAGGCGGACCGGCCGGCGGGCGTGGCGTACACGGTCCGACGTCTGGTCTGAGCCGAACGGGACGGACCCGGCCCGCCGGGGAGGCGGGCCGGGTCCGTCATCGGGTGGCGCGGTGCGTCACCCGGTGGTGCCGTGCGTCAGGACGCGAGGTGGGCGCGGACCTCGGAGGCCGCTTCGTCGCCGTACGCCTTGGTGAAGCGCTCCATGAAGTGCGCCCGGGCCAGGGTGTACTCCTGGGTGCCGAGGGTCTCGATGACGAGGGTGGCCAGCATGCAGCCGACCTGCGCGGCCCGCTCCAGGCCGACGCCCCAGCCCAGTCCGGTGAGGAAGCCCGCGCGGAACGCGTCGCCGACGCCGGTCGGGTCGACCTTGGCCGTCTCCTCGGGGCAGCCGACGACGATCGGCTCCTCGCCGACGCGGTCGATGCGCACGCCCTGCGCGCCGAGGGTGGTCACGCGGGTGCCGACCTTGGAGAGGATCTCCTCGTCGGTCCAGCCGGACTTCGACTCGATGAGGCCCTTCTCGTACTCGTTCGAGAAGAGGTACGTCGCGCCCTCCATCAGGGTGCGGATGTTCTCGCCGTCCATGCGGGCGATCTGCTGCGAGAAGTCCGCGGCGAAGGGGATCCCGCGGGTGCGGCACTCCTCCGTGTGGCGGAGCATCGCCTCGGGGTCGTCGGCGCCGATGAGGACGAGGTCGAGACCGCCCACCCGGTCGGCGACGGCCTTCAGCTCGATCTGGCGGGCCTCGCTCATGGCGCCCGTGTAGAAGGAGCCGATCTGGTTGTGGTCGGCGTCGGTGGTGCAGACGAAGCGGGCGGTGTGCAGCACCTCGGAGATGCGTACGGAATCGGTGTCGACGCCGTGCCGCTCCAGCCAGGCGCGGTACTCGTCGAAGTCCGAGCCGGCCGCGCCGACGAGGATCGGGCGGGTGCCGAGCTGACCCATGCCGAAGCAGATGTTCGGGCCGACTCCGCCTCTCCGGACGTCGAGGTTGTCGACGAGGAAGGAGAGGGAGACCGTGTGGAGCTGGTCGGCGACCAGCTGGTCCGCGAAACGGCCCGGGAAGGTCATGAGGTGGTCGGTGGCGATGGAGCCGGTGACTGCAATGCGCACGGCGTGGACGCTCCTGCGGAGGACGGCAAGGGGACAGTCAAAACTACCCGGTCGCGGCACCGCGGCCGACCGGCTGAAACTACCCCGTAGTAGGACTTCCTTCACTCGCCGTGGCGTGCTTAACGTGCCCCCATGACCTACACCGATGGCTTCGGGCACGTCGAGTACGCCGCCGACGCGCGGCCCGGCTTCGCACGTCTGCTGGGCGACTGCGCCCGGATGGCCCCGCACTGGGCGGTCCCGGAGGGACCCCGGCCGGTCCGGGTGGCGCCCTCCGAGATCCACGGCATCAGCGTTCCGGCGGACTCGGCCCGTCTGATCGCCTCCACGGCGGCCTACGGCGACTGAGTCCCACCACCGGAAGGATCTCGGGGGAACCGGTTCGGCCGCTGCCACGTCACACCCGCATCACGTACCGCGGGACAGGCGAAGGAGCGAATCGGTGACCAGCGAACAACCCGACACATCAAGCGCCACACGACGGCGGCCGTCCTGGGCCATCGGCTCGATCGCGGCCGCCGTCCTGCTGGCCGGCGGCGGAACGGCCTACTGGGCGTCGACCGCCCACGGCGGCGGTACCGGTGGCAGCCGTACGGGTGACAGCGCGGCCTCCGCGCCCCGCGAGGCGGCGGCGCCCACGGGACCGGGCATCGCCCCCGGGGAGCCGGACCCCTCCGGCGCCGGTGTGACGTACACGGCCGACGTACCGCTGCCGGAGGCCCCGGGGTCGGCGCCCTCGTTCGCGGCGTCCGGCGAGGTCACCGCGGAGGAGGTGACCCGGCTCGCGAAGGCCCTGGGGATCGAGGGCGCGCCGCGGCTCGACGGTGACGTCTGGCACGCGGGCGAGACGGCCGACGGCACGGGCCCCCGCCTGACGGTGACCCACAAGGCGCCCGGCACCTGGAGCTTCTCCCGCTTCCAGGGCGTCCCGGGCAAGGGCGACGGCACCGGCAACGGCGCGGGCGACGACTGCGTGCGCGGCAAGGACACCTGCGGCCCGGCGACCCTGCCGCAGGGCGGCGCGGACTCCCCCGTCGCGCCGGGCGGCGTCGCGGGCGAGCCGGTTTCCGAGGAGGCGGCCAAGGGCGCGGCGGCTCCGGTGCTCGCGGCCGCGGGTCAGTCCGAAGCCACGGTGGACGCCCGGCTCGTGCAGGGCTCGGTCCGGGTGGTGAGCGCCGACCCGGTGGTGGGCGGGCTGGCGACCCGGGGCTGGTCCAGCAAGGTGAGCGTGGGGGCGGACTCCCGCGTGGTGGCCGGCAGCGGCGAGCTGAAGGCCCCGGTCCGGTCCGGGGAGCAGCCCGTGGTCGGCGCGGTCGAGGCGCTGGCCCGGCTCAACGCCCGCAACACCGGCGACGGCAGCGGCCCGAACCCGAACCCGAGCGGCTGCGCGACCTCGGTCCCGCTGACCCCGGACACGCCCGTGGGGGCGACGGACACCGTGCCGTGCAACCCGGAGCCGCGTCCGATGAAGCCGCCGCGGACGGAGTCCGTACGGGGAGCCGTGCTCGGTCTGGCGCCGGGGACGGTCGACGGCGGCCGGGGCCTGGTGCCGGCCTGGCTGTTCGAGGTGGCGGGCAGGTCCGGCGGGGCGGGCCACACCGTGGTGGAGCCGGCGGCCGCCGAGGGCGGCGGGACTCCGGTGCCCCCGCAGGGTCGCACCGTGCCCGGGTTCTCGTACGCCGAGGCCGACCGGAAGCTGACGGTGAACTTCTGGGGCGGGGCGTGCAGCGCCTACGCCGTGGAGGCTCGGGAGGAGGGCACCTCGGTGCTGGTGAAGATCACCGACACCCCGCACAAGCCGGGCGGGGCCTGCATCATGATCGCGCAGGAGATGTCCGAGACGGTGACGCTCAAGCAGCCGCTCGGTGACCGCAAGGTGGTCGACGCGACGACGGGCAAGCCCCTCCCCCGCCAGTAGCGGCTCGGAGGCGCGCAACGCACGAGGGCCCGGGCCCCGGTCGGATTCGACCGGGGCCCGGGCCCTCGTCGGTCGCGCCGGCGGACGGGCCGCCGGCGCGGCCGGACTAGCTGAACGAGTCGCCGCAGGCGCAGGAGCCGGGGGCGGTAGGGTTGTCGAAGGTGAAGCCCAGCTTATAGATTGTGTAGACGAAGTCGATAGAGGCGCCCT
>NZ_JBHVPG010000071.1:0-36165 GCF_042887545.1 Streptomyces sp. NPDC057939 | reverse complement strand
ATCCGCGCGGCGAACACAACGGACGAATCCAACAGACCCGCCGCCATCCCCACCCACTGCGAACCCTGACCCGGGAACACGAACGCCGTCTTCCCACCGATCACCGACCCGCTCACCACACCCGCGGCCATCACACCGGACGCCACCGCACCCACACCCGCGACATGGTCACCCAACACCACCGCCCGATGCTCCAAACCCGCACGCGACGACACCAACGACCAGCCCACATCCACCGGATCCACACCCGACACACCCGGCAGCCAACCCGCCAACCGCTCCGCCTGCGCCCGCAACGCCGCCGCACTCCTACCCGACAACACCCACGGCACCACCGGCAAACCCACACCCGACCCGGCAGCCTCCACCACCCCACCCTCAGGCGCCTGCTCCACGATCACGTGCGCATTCGTCCCACTGAACCCGAACGACGACACACCCGCACGACGCGGGGCATCGGTACGGGGCCAGGCGATGGTTTCGCCGATCAGGGAGACGGCGCCCGCGTTCCAGTCGACGTGCGGGGTGGGCTCGTCGAGGTGGAGGGTCTTCGGCACGATGCCGTGGCGCATCGCCTCGACCATCTTGATGATGCTCGCGACACCCGCGGCGGCCTGCGTGTGGCCGATGTTGGACTTGATGGAGCCGAGCAGCAGCGGTCGGTCGGCGGGGCGGTCCTGGCCGTACGTGGCGAGGAGGGCCTGGGCCTCGATGGGGTCGCCGAGGGTGGTGCCCGTGCCGTGTGCTTCCACCACGTCCACGTCGGCCGCCGCGAGGCGGGCGTTGGTGAGGGCCTGGTGGATGACGCGCTGCTGGGACGGGCCGTTGGGCGCGGTGAGGCCGTTGCTGGCGCCGTCCTGGTTGATGGCGCTGCCGCGGATCACGGCCAGTACGGGGTGTCCGTTGCGTTGTGCGTCGGAGAGCTTCTCGACGAGGAGCATGCCGACGCCCTCGCCCCAGCCGGTGCCGTCGGCGGCGGCCGCGAAGGGCTTGCAGCGGCCGTCGGCGGCGAGGCCGCGCTGGCGGCTGAACTCGGTGAACGTGGCGGGGGTCGCCATGACGGTGACGCCGCCGGCGAGGGCCATGGAGCACTCCCCCGCGCGCAGGGCCTGCACCGCGAGGTGCAGGGTGACCAGGGACGACGAGCAGGCCGTGTCGACGGTGACGGCGGGGCCTTCGAGGCCGAACGTGTAGGACACCCGGCCGGAGGCGATGCTGCCGGAGCTGCCGGTGCCGAGGAAGCCTTCGACGCCCTCGGGGACGGAGTCCAGGCGGGCGGTGTAGTCGTGGTACATCACGCCGGCGAAGACGGCCGTCCGGCTGCCGCGCATCGAGGTCGGGTCGATGCCGGCCCGCTCGAACGCCTCCCAGGAGGTTTCCAGCAGCAGGCGTTGCTGCGGGTCCATCGCGAGGGCCTCGCGCGGGGAGATCCCGAAGGGGGCCGGGTCGAAGCGGGCGGCGTCGTAGAGGAATCCGCCTTCGCTGACGTAGCTGGATCCGGCGCTGTCGGGGTCGGCGTCGTAGAGCGTCTCCACGTCCCAGCCGCGGTCCGCCGGGAAGCCGGAGATCGCGTCACGTCCGTCGGCGACGAGCTGCCACAGGTCCTCGGGGGTGCGGACACCGCCCGGGTAGCGGCAGCTCATCGCGACGATCGCGACGGGCTCCTGGTTCTGTTCCTCGACTTCGCGCAACCGCCTGCGGGCCTGGCGCAGATCGGCGGTCGCCCGCTTGAGGTAGTCGCGAAGCTTGTCCTCGTTCACCATGTGCGTGGGCTCCATGCCAGAGAGGCGGTCGTACGGGTTACGGGTGTGTCCGTGGTGGTCGGGGGTGCCGGGCGGGCACGGGGGGGGTGCCGCGCCCGGCGGTCTCGGGGCCGAATCGGCTCAGGAAGCGCCGAGTTCGTCGTCGAGCAGGTCGAAGAGCTCGTCGTCGGTGGCCGTGTCGAGGTCGTCGTGGGTGTCCTCGTCGGCGGCGGTGCGGCCGGTGTCCTGGCCGGTGTGCCACTTGGCCATGAGGGCCTGGAGGCGCATCGTGATGCGCGATCGGGTGACGCTGTCGGCGTCCGTCGCCTCCGCCGCGCCCAACGCGGCTTCCAGCCTGTCGAGTTCGTCGAACACGGCGGGGCCGTCACCGTCGAGGGCGAGTGCGGTGCGCAGGTGGCCGGCGAGTTGCTCGGGGGTCGGGTGGTCGAAGATGAGCGTGGCCGGGAGACGTAGCCCGGTGGCCGCGCCGAGGCTGTTGCGCAGTTCGACCGCCGTCAGCGAGTCGAAGCCGAGTTCCTTGAACGCGCTGCCCGGCTGGATGGCGGCGGCGCCGCTGTGGCCCAGTACCTGGGCGACGTGGGTGCAGACCGTGTCGAGCAGGACCCGGTCCCGTTCGGCGGGCGGGAGTTGGGCCAGCCGCTGCGCCGTCGATCCGGGTGCGTCCGCGGTCGCGGCGCCGCTCGTCCTGCGGCGTACGGGGGCACGGAGCAGGCCGCGCAGCAGGGGTGCGACGTGGTCGCCGGCCTGGGCCCGGAGGGCGGCCAGGTCGATGCGGGCGGGCACGAGGAGGCTCGTGGTCCGCGGTGCGTCGTCCTCCCGGGGGGCCGTCGAGTCCCGCAGGGCGGCGTCGAAGAGGGCCAGCCCGTCGGCCTGCGACAGGGCGTTCATGTTGCCGCGCCCGAGGCGCTGCCGGTCCTGGTCGTCGAGGGTGGCGGCCATGCCCACCTCGTCGTCCCACAGGCCCCAGGCGAGCGAGAGGCCCGCCAGTCCCTGTGCCCGGCGGTGTTGGGCGAGTGCGTCGAGGAAGGTGTTGCCGGCCGCGTAGTTGGCCTGTCCGGCGTTGCCGAACACGCCGGCCGCGGAGGAGAACAGGACGAACGCGGCCAGGTCGAGTTCCCGGGTCAGTTCGTGCAGGTTCCAGGCGGCGTCGGCCTTGGGTCGCAGGACCTTCGCGACCCGTTCGGGGGTGAGCGAGGTGACCGTGCCGTCGTCGAGGACACCGGCGGTGTGCACGACGGCCGTCAGCGGGTGTGCGTCCGGTACGGAGTCCAGCAGTGCGGCCAGGGCGTTCCGGTCGGCCGTGTCGCAGGCCGCCCAGGTGACCCGGGCGCCCGCCGAGGTGAGTGCGTCGGTGAGTTCGCCCGCGCCGGCCGCGGAGCCGCCCCGGCGGCTGGTCAGCAGCAGGTGACGTACGCCGTGCTCGGCCACGAGGTGCCGGGCGAGGAGGCCGCCGAGGGTGCCGGTGGCGCCGGTGATCAGGACCGTTCCGTCGGGGTTCGGGCCGCGACCGGTGGGGTCGGCGTCGGGTTGCGGGGGCTCGGGCGGGGAGGTGGGCGCGGTGAGGGTGGCGCGGGCCAGGCGCGGCGCGTGCACGACACCGTCCCGCAGGGCGAGTTGGGTCTCGTCGGTTGCGAGCGCCGCGGGCAGGGCCGCGTGGGAGGCGTCCTCCTCGTCGAGGTCGATCAGGACGAACCGGTCGGGGTGCTCGGCCTGGGCGGAGCGCACCAGGCCCCACACGGCTGCTTGCGGGAGGTCCGTCACGTCCCCATCGGGATCCGTGGCGACGGCGCCGCGGGTGACGACGGCGAGCCGGGATCCGGCGAACCGGTCGTCGGCCAGCCAGCCCTGGACGAGTGCCAGGGCGTGACAGGTCGCGGCACGGGCGGCGGTGGCCGGGTCCGTCGGCGCGAGGTCGGCGGCCGGGGTGACGAGGACCGTCTCCGGTAGCTCCTCCCCCAGGGCGTCGGCGAGGTCGAAGGCTTCGCCGAGGGCGCTCAGGTCGGTGTGGGTCGCCCCGGCCGGGTCTTCGAGGACTCCGGCCCGTTCCAGGGCCGCGCCCACCTTGAGCGGGTCCGCGCCGAGCAGCGCCCATCGGCCGCCGGCCGGTGTCGCCGTCGCGGTGACCGGCGGGGCGGTGAGCGACAGCGCGGGCCAGTCGATCCGGAACAGTGCGTCCCGTACGGGTCCGGTGGCGATGCCGTCGGTGGTGAGGGGGCGCAGGACGAGCGAGTCGACGTCCAGGACGGGCTGCCCCGTGCCGTCCCACAGGGTCAGTGCGACGGCGTCCCGGCCGGCGGGTGCCATCCGTACGCGCAGGGTGGAGGCGCCGGCCGCGTACAGCCGTACGCCGTCCCAGGAGAAGGGGAGCCGGGCGCCCTGCGGGCCCTCGGGGAAGAACTCCCCGAGTCCGACGGCGTGCAGGGCCGCGTCGAGGAGCGCCGGGTGGAGGCCGTACGGGGCGGCTTCCGGGAGGCGGTCCGCGGCGAGGGCGACCTCGGCGTACACGTCGTCGCCGAGCCGGTACGCGCGGTGCAGGTTGCGGAAGGCCGGCCCGTAGCCGAGCCCGATGGCGTCGAAGCCCTCGTACAGTCCGTCCACCGGGTGGTCGACGGCTCCGGCCGGCGGCCACTCCTCCAGCGGCTCGGTGTCGGTGTCGGGCGTCCCGGGGGCGAGGACGCCGTCGGCGTGGCGGGTCCACGGTTCGTCGGGGGCGGCCTGTTCGGGGCGCGAGTACACCTGGAGGGCGCGGCGTCCGTGGGTGTCGGGCGCGGCCACGGCGAGCCGCAGTTGTGTTCCGCCCGTCTCGGGCAGGACCAGGGGCGCTTCGAGGATGAGGTCGTCGAGGCGGCCGCAGCCGGCGTGGTCGCCCGCGCGGACGGCCAGTTCCACCAGCGCGGCGCCCGGCAGCAGGACGGTTCCCGCGACGCGGTGGTCGGCCAGCCAGGGGTGGGTGCGCAGCGAGAGCCGCCCGGCGAAGAGGAACCCCTCCGAGTCCGGGAGGTCGACCGCGGCCCCGAGGAGCGGGTGGGCGGTCGCGCCGAGCCCGGCGGAGGCGACGTCGCCCGCGAGGGCCTGGGCGGGTGCCTCCAGCCAGTACCGCTGCCGTTGGAAGGCGTAGGTGGGCAGGTCGACGCGGTGGGCGCCGGTGCCGGAGTAGTACGTCTCCCAGTCGACGGCGGTGCCCCGCAGGTGTGTGCGGGCGAGGGCCGTGGCGAGGGTGGTCTCCTCGGGCCGGCCGGCGCGCAGGACGGGCACGAGGGCGGCGTCCGCGGTGTCGGTGAGGCAGTCCTGGGCGAGGGCGGAGAGGGTCCCGTCGGGGCCGAGTTCGAGGTAGGTGGTCACCCCGGCGGCTTCCAGGGCCCGGACGCCGTCGAGGAAGCGGACCGTCTCGCGGACGTGCCGGACCCAGAAGTCCGCCGTACCCATCTCGCCGTCGGTGATCAGGGCGCCGGTCAGGTTGGAGACGACGGGGATGCGCGGGGCGCCGTACGTCAGTCCTTCCGCCACCCGGCGGAAGTCGTCGAGCATGCCGTCCATGTGCGGGGAGTGGAAGGCGTGGCTGACGGTGAGGCGCTTGGCCTTCCGGTCGGGGAACGCGGCGGCGACGGCCGAGGCGGCGTCGTCGTCACCGGCGATCACGACCGACCGAGGCCCGTTGACCGCGGCGATGCTCACCCGTTCGGTCAGCAGCGGCCGGACCTCGTCCTCCGAGGCCTGGACGGCGATCATCACGCCGCCGGTCGGCAGTGCCTGCATCAACCGGGCTCGGGCGAAGACCAGTTCGCACGCGTCGGTGAGGCCGAGCACCCCGGCGACGTGGGCGGCGGCGATCTCACCGATGGAATGCCCGGCCAGGAAGTCCGGTGTCACACCCAAGGATTCGAGGAGCCGGAACAGGGCCACCTCGACGGCGAACAGCGCCGGCTGCGTGAACCTCGTTTCGTCCAGCAGGGTCGCGTCCGTCCCGAAGAGGACGTCGCGCAGGGGTGCTCCGAGGTCGAGCCGCTCCCCCACCTCGTCCAGCGCCGCGGCGAACACCGGGAAGGAGTCGTACAGTTCGCGGCCCATGCCGAGGCGCTGGCTGCCCTGTCCGGTGAACAGGAAGGCGAGCTTCCCGGCCGTCGGCGAGTCCTCCAGGACACGGGCGGACCGGTCACCCTCGGCGAGCGCGGCGAGACCCGTCAGGAACCCGTCGAGGTCCTCGGCGACGACGGCGGCCCGCCGGTCGAGGCCGGTCCTGCTCGTGGCCAGGGCGTAGCCGATGTCGATCGGGGACGGGTCGGGGCGTGCGGCCAGGTGCGCGATCAGGCGCGCGGCCTGGTCGCGCAGGGCCACGGCGTCCTTCGCCGAGAGGATCCACGGCAGGCTGCCCGGCGTCCGGACGGGTACGGGCGGCGCTGTGCTTCCGGCCGGTTCGGGTGCCTGTTCGATGATGGCGTGGGCGTTGGTGCCGCTGAAGCCGAAGGAGGACACCGCGGCGCGGCGCGGCCGTCCGGTCTCCGGCCAGTCCGTTGCCGACTCCAGGAGCGTGACGGCGCCGGCCGCCCAGTCGACGTGCGGGGTCGGCTCGTCGACGTGCAGGGTCCTGGGGAGGATCCCGTGCCGCATCGCCATGACCATCTTGATGATGCCCGCGACGCCGGCTGCTGCCTGGGTGTGGCCCATGTTGGACTTGATGGAGCCGAGGAGCAGCGGCCGGTCCCCGGTGCGGTCCTGCCCGTAGGTGGCGAGGAGGGCCTGGGCCTCGATCGGGTCACCGAGGGTCGTGCCCGTGCCGTGCGCTTCGACGGCGTCGACCTCGGCGGCCGACAGGCCCGCGTTGGCCAGCGCCTGGCGGATGACGCGCTGCTGGGACGGACCGTTGGGCGCGGTGAGCCCGTTGGAGGCACCGTCCTGGTTGATGGCCGTACCCCGGACCACGGCCAGCACCGGGTGACCGTTCCTGCGGGCGTCCGACAGCCGCTCCACCAGCAGGACGCCGGCGCCTTCGGCCCAGCCCGTGCCGTCGGCGTCGGCGGAGAAGGCCTTGCAGCGGCCGTCGGCCGCGAGGCCCCGCTGCCGGCTGAACTCCACGAAGGCGGCGGGGGTCGCCATGACGGTCACGCCGCCCGCGAGGGCCAGGGAGCACTCTCCGCTCCGCAGGGCCTGCACCGCGAGGTGCAGGGCCACCAGGGAGGACGAGCAGGCCGTGTCGACGGTGACGGCCGGCCCTTCCAGGCCGAAGGTGTACGACAGTCGGCCGGAGATGACGCTGCCCGCGTTGCCCGTGCCGAGGAAGCCCTCGACGCCCTCGGGCAGTGCCGAGAGCCTGGAGGCGTAGTCCTGGTACATGACACCGGCGAAGACGCCGGTGCGGCTGCCGCGCAGGGACCGCGGGTCGATGCCGGCCCGCTCGAACGCCTCCCAGGAGGTCTCCAACAGCAGCCGCTGCTGCGGGTCCATCGCGACGGCCTCGCGCGGCGAGATCCCGAAGAATCCGGGGTCGAAGGCGGAGGCCTCGGAGAGGAAGCCGCCCTCCCGGGCGTAGCTCGTGCCCTCCCGGCCGGGGTCGGCGTCGAAGAGGCCTTCGACGTCCCAGCCCCGGTCCTCGGGGAACCCGGAGACGACGTCCCGACCGTCGAGGACGAGCCGCCACAGGTCCTCGGGCGACTGCACGTCCCCGGGGTAGCGGCAGCCCAGTCCGACGATCGCGATGGGCTCGTCGTCCCGGACGGTGACGGCGACCGCCGCCTGCGGCCGCGAGGGCGCCGCTCCGAGCAGCTCGGTCCGCAGGTGGTCGGCCAGGACCGTCGAGGTCGGGTAGTCGAAGACGAGGGTGGCCGGCAGCCTCAGGCCGGTGGCCGAGCCGAGCAGGTTGCGGAGTTCGACGGCGGTCAGCGAGTCGAAGCCCAGTTCACGGAAGGACCGGTCGGCCTCGACCGCCTCGGGCCCGGCGTGACCGAGCACGGCAGCGACCTGAGTGCGCACCAACTCCAGTACGAATGCTGCCTGTTCGGTGCCGGAAAGGCCGACGAGCGCTGTGGCCGGGGTGCCGACATCGGCGGCACCGGCGGCCCGGCGGGTGGGCGTGCGGACGAGGCCTGTGAGCAGCGGCGGGAGCATCCCGGTGCCCGCCTGGGCACGGAGTGCCGCCAGGTCCAGCTTGAGCGGCACGAGCAGCGGCTGTCGGGAGGCATAGGCGGTGTCGAAGAGGGCCACGCCCTCCTCGGCGGTCAGCGCGTTCACGCCGCCCCGGCCGAGCCGGGAGACGTCCTCGGCATCCAAGGTGTCCCCCATGCCACCGGTCTCGACCCACAGACCCCACGCGAGCGAGGTACCCGCGAGCCCTTGGGCATTGCGGTAGGCGGCAAGGGCGTCCAGGAAGGTATTGGCCGCCGCGTAGTTGGCCTGCCCCGCACCACCGAACACACCGGCGGCGGACGAGAACAACACAAAGGTGGAGAGGTCCAGCCCTGCCGTCAGCTCGTGGAGGTTCCACGCGGCGTCGACCTTGGGACGCAGCACCGCCGAGAGGCGGTCCCCGGTCAGGGAACCGATGACACCATCGTCCAGAACACCGGCCGTGTGCACCACACCCGTCAGCGGGTGCTCCGCCGGGACCGACGCCAAAACGGCCGCCAGCGCGACACGATCGGCGACATCACACGCCGCCCACGACACCTCGGCACCCAAGCCGGTCAGCTCCGCCGACAACTCGGAAGCCCCACCCGCGGCCTCACCACGACGGCTCACCAACAGCAGGTGCCTTACGCCATGCTCGGTCACCAGGTGACGGGCGAACAGCCCACCCAACGAACCACTCGCACCCGTCACCAGGACAGTGCCCGCAGGATCCCACCCGACGGCCGCGTCCCCGGCGGCCGACGCACGCGCCAGCCTCGGCACCAGCACCGAGCCGTCGCGCACCGCGACCTCGGACTCGCCCGAGGCCAAGGCCGTCATGAGCGCCTGCTCGGGCAGGGTCGTGTCGTCGGCTGTCAGGTCGACCAGTGCGAAACGTCCGGGGTGTTCGGTGGCGGCCGACCGGATGAGGCCCGTGAGGGCGGCGCCCGCGAGATCGGGGACGGTCCCGGCCGTCGGACCGGGCACCGGTACGGCGTCACGGGTGACGAAGACCAGGCGTGAGGACGCGAACCGTTCCTCGGTGAGCCAGGACCGGACGAGGGCCAGCCCTTCGGCCGTCCGCGCGTGGACCGCTTCGGGGAGCACGACGTCGGCGGCGGTCGGGGCCGTGCTGACGAGGACCAGCTCCGGTACGTCGCCCTCCGCGGCCGCCAGGGCGCTCGCGTCGGCGTACTCGATGCAGTCCAGGCCGGGTATCGGCCCACCCACGACGGCCCGTGCGACGGCCTGCGTGACGGCCGTGCCGGATACCGGGAGCCCGTCCGCGGGGAGCGGCGTCCACTCGACGTGGAAGAGGGAGTCCGGGCGGCGGTCGCGGGTTGCGGCGCCGATCCGGTCGGGTGTGAGCGTTCGAAGGGCCAGTGAGTCCACCGAGGCGACGGGTCGCCCGGCGGGGTCGGCCAGTTCGAGGGAGACCGTGTCCCGCCCGGCGGAGGCCAGGCGGACGCGGGCCGCTGCGGCGCCGGCCGCGTGCAGTCGTACGCCGCTCCACGCGAAGGGCAGGCGGGCGCCTTGCGCCCCGTCGGCGTCGGCGCCGGTGGTGAGGGAGGCGTCGAGTGCGAGGGCGTGCAGGGCGGAGTCGAGCAGTGCGGGGTGCAGTCCGAACGCGTCGGCGTCCCCCTGCGCATCCGGGGCGAGGGCGAGTTCGGCGAAGAGTTCGCCGTCGCTTCGCCAGGCCGACCGCAGGGCGCGGAACAGGGGACCGTAGGCGAGTCCGGCGGCGTCGAGCAGGTCGTACGCCTCGTCGACCGGGACGGGGGTCGCGCCGGCCGGGGGCCAGACGGCGAGGTCGACGCCGGCGGCGCGGACCTCCTCCGCGAGGAGTCCGGCGGCGTGTCGCAGCCACGGCTCGTCGTCGGCGCCGGCGGGGCGGGAGTACACGGCGACCGGGCGGCGGCCCGCCGGGTCGGGTGCCCCCACGGTGACCTGTACCTCGACGGCGTCGCCGGTGTCCGACAGGACCAGCGGTGCCTGGAGGGTCAGTTCGTCGAGGGCGGGGGCCCCGGCCCGGTCGCCGGCGTGCAGGGCCAGTTCGACGAGTGCCGTGCCCGGGAGCAGTACGGAGCCCATGACGGCGTGGTCGGCGAGCCAGGGGTGGGTGCGCAGCGAGAGCCGGCCGGTGAGGACGTGCCCGTCGGCGTCGGCGAGGGAGACGGCCGCGCCCAGCAGGGGGTGGCCGGCGGCTGCGAGGCCGAGTCCGGTGGCGTCGCCGGGCAGCGGGGTGCCGGTCTCCGGCCAGAAGCGTTCCCGTTGGAAGGGGTAGGTGGGCAGGTCGACGCGCTTGGCGCCGGCTGCGGCGAAGTGGGCGGTCCAGTCGATCGTGACGCCGCGGGCGTGTGCCCGGGCGAGCGCGGAGGTGATGGTCTCCGGTTCGGGGCGGTCGGCGCGCAGCGTCGCGGTGAAGGCGGCCGCGGTCGGGTCGGTGACGCAGTCCTGGGCTAGGGCGGACAGGGTTCCGTCGGGGCCGAGTTCGATGTACGTCGTGACGCCGGCGGCTTCGAGGGCGCGGACGCCGTCGAGGAAGCGGACCGTGTCGCGGACGTGACGGACCCAGAAGTCGGCCGAGCCCATTTCGTCGGTGACGGGGGCGCCGGTGAGCTGGGAGACGACGGGGATGCGGGGGGCGCCGTACGCGAGTCGTTCCGCGACCTCGCGGAAGGCGTCGAGCATGCCGTCCATGTGGGCCGAGTGGAAGGCGTGGCTGACGGTGAGGCGCTTGGTCCTGCGGTCGGGGAAGGACGCGGCGACGGCGGTGGCCGCGTCCTCGTCGCCGGCGATCACGACGGCTCGGGGGCCGTTGACGGCGGCGATGTTCACCCGGTCGGTCAGGAGCGGGAGGACTTCCTCCTCCGAGGCCTCGATGGCGATCATGGCGCCGCCGACCGGCAGTGCCTGCATCAACCGGCCTCGTGCTGCGACGAGTTCGCATGCGTCGTCCAGGGTGAGGACGCCCGCGACGTGCGCGGCGGTGATTTCGCCGATGGAGTGCCCGGTCACGAAGTCGGGGCGCAGGCCCCAGGACTCGTAGAGCCGGAACAGGGCCACCTCGACGGCGAACAGGGCGGGCTGGGCGTACTCCGTGCGGTTCAGCGGTACGGGGTCGGTGCCGAACAGCACTTCCCTCAGCGGGGGTTCGAGGGGGATGCGGTCGCACACGGCGTCGAGGGCCGCAGCGAACACCGGTTGGGTCGCGTACAGTTCGCGGCCCGCTCCGGGGCGTTGGCTGCCCTGTCCGGTGAACAGGAACGCGGTGCGGCCGGTCCTGCCGGCCGTGTCCCGGGTCAGTCCGGGGGCGGTGCGGCCGGCGGCGAGCGCGTCGAGGGCGGTGACGGCCGTGGCGCGGTCCGGGGTCACGATCACCGCGCGGTGGTCGAAGGTGGCGCGGGTCGTGGCCAGGGAGTGGGCGAGGTCGGCGAGTTCGAGGTCGGGGTGGGCGTCCAGGTGGGCGCTCAGGGCGCGGGCCCGGTCGGCGAGGGCTTGTCCCGTGCGGCCGGACAGCGGGAGCGGGAACACGCCGGGGCGCGTCCCGGTGTCCGTCGCGACTCCGGTACCGGTGGGGGCGTCCGTCGCGGTGTCGGAGTCGGCGGGGGCCTGTTCGATGATGGTGTGGGCGTTGGTGCCGCTGATGCCGAACGAGGAGACGCCGGCTCGGCGCGGGCGGCCGGTCTCCGGCCACGGTACCGATTCCGTCAGCAGGGTGACGGCGCCCGCCGACCAGTCCACGTGCGGTGACGGCTGCTCCGCGTGCAGGGTCCGGGGCAGCACTCCGTGCCGCATCGCCATGACCATCTTGATGACGCCCGCCACACCGGCGGCGGCCTGGGTGTGGCCGAGGTTGGACTTGATCGAGCCGAGCAGCAGCGGCCGGCCCTCGGGCCGGTCCTGGCCGTACGTGGCCAGCAGCGCCTGTGCCTCGATCGGGTCACCGAGGGTCGTGCCGGTGCCGTGCGCCTCGACGGCGTCCACGTCGGCGGCCGACAGACCGGCGCCGGCGAGCGCCGCACGGATCACGCGCTGCTGCGAAGGACCGTTCGGAGCGGTCAGGCCGTTGCTCGCACCGTCCTGGTTGACGGCCGAACCACGCACCACCGCCAACACCGGGTGCCCGTTGCGACGCGCGTCCGACAGCCGCTCCACGAGCAGCATGCCGACACCCTCACCCCAACCCGTACCGTCCGCACCCGCCGCGAAGGCGCGGCAGCGGCCGTCCGCGGACAGGCCGCGCTGCCGGCTGAAGCCGACGAACGTGCCCGGGGTGGCCATGACGGTGACACCGCCGGCGAGGGCCAGGTCGCATTCGCCGGTGCGCAGGGACTGGATGGCCATGTGCAGGGCGATGAGCGAGGACGAGCAGGCGGTGTCGATGGTGACGGCGGGACCTTCGAGGCCGAAGGTGTAGGAGACGCGTCCCGAGGCGATGCTGCCGGTGCTGCCCGAACCCAGCGAGCCGTCCGCGCCGTCGGCCGAACCCTCCAGCAGGGCGGCGTAGTCGTGGTACATGACACCGGCGAAGACGCCGGTCCGGCTGCCGCGCACGGTGGCGGGGTCGATGTCGGCCCGTTCGAAGGCCTCCCAGGTGGTCTCCAGCAGCAGCCGCTGCTGGGGGTCGGTGCCGACCGCCTCGCGCGGGCTGATCCCGAAGAACGCCGGGTCGAACGCGGCGGCGTCGTGCAGGAATCCGCCGTGCCGGGTGTACGAAGTACCGGGGTGGTCGGGGTCGGGGTGGTAGAGGGACTCGACGTCCCATCCCCGGTCGGCCGGGAAGCCGGTGATGGCGTCGCCGCCGCTCTCCAGCAGCCGCCACAGTTCCTCGGGCGTGGTGACGCCGCCGGGGTAGCGGCAGCTCATCGCCACGATGGCGATCGGGTCGTCGTCGGCGCCGCCGGTGACGCCTGCGGCGGGTGCGGCGGCCGGGTCGCGGGTCCGGTCGGGGCCCCCGCCGAGTTCGGCGGAGAGGTGGCGGGCCAGGGCGAGCGGGGTCGGGTGGTCGAAGACGAGGGTGGCGGGGAGTCGGTGGCCGACGGCCGCACCGAGCCGGTTGCGGAGTTCGACCGCGGTGAGGGAGTCGAAGCCCAGGTCGTTGAAGGCGTGTTCGGCTTCGATGGCGTCCGCGCCGCCGTGGCCGAGCACGTCGGCGACGTGGCCGCGGACCAGGTCGAGGAGCAGCCGTTCCCGCCCGGGCCCGTCGAGGCCGAGGAGGCTGCGTTCCAACCCGGACGGCTCCGCCCCGGTCCGGGCGGGGCCGGCGGCGGCCGTGCGGCGTACCGGGGTGCGGACGAGGCCGCGCAGCAACGGGGCCACGCCCGCCCCGGCGGCGGGCGGGGTCAGCCGCATCGGGACGAGGAGCGCGTGGTCCACACCTGCGGTACCGGCGGGGGCGTCCGCGCCGAGGGCGTCGGCGAGGTCGAGGAGGGCGAGGCCGTCGGAGGCGGTGAGCCCCTGCACTCCCCCGCGCTTCATGCGTTCCAGGTCGGCGCGGTCCAGGGCACCGCCCATGCCGTCGGTGTCCTCCCACAGGCCCCAGGCGAGGGAGACGGCCGGGAGCCCCAGGGCACGGCGGTGCTGGGCGAGGGCGTCGAGGAAGGAGTTCGCGGCGGCGTAGTTGCCCTGGCCGGGCGCGCCGAACACGCCGGCGGCCGAGGAGAAGAGCACGAACGCGGACAGGTCGAGGTCGCGGGTCAGTTCGTGGAGGTGGAGGGCCGCGTCGGCCTTGGGCCGCAGGACGGTGTCGAGGCGTTCGGGGGTCAGCGACTCGATCACGCCGTCGTCCAGGACCCCGGCGGTGTGGACGACCGCGCGCAGCGGGTGGGCGTCCGGGACGGCCGCGAGGGTGGCGGCGAGCGCGTCCCGGTCGGCGGCGTCGCACGCCGCCCAGGTCACGTCGGCGCCCAGTTCGGTGAGCTCGCGCGTCAGCTCCGCCGCGCCGGGCGCGGTGTCCCCGCGGCGGCTCAGCAGGAGCAGGTGCCGGGCGCCGCGCGCGGCGACGAGGTGCCGGGCGACGAGCCGCCCGAGGGTGCCGGTGGCTCCGGTGACGAGGACGGTGCCCTCGCTGTCGTGGGCGGGTGCCCCGGCCGGGTTTCCGGCGCCGGCGGGGACCCGGGCCAGGCGGGGTGCGTACGCGACGCCCTCGCGCAGGGCGACCTCCGGCTCCGGGCAGGCGAGGACGGCGTTCAGGAGGCTGCCGAAGTCGGTGCCGGTATCGGTACCGGCGTCGGCTTCGGCTTCGGTCACCGGGGCGGTGCCCGGGTCGGTGACCGCATCGGTGTCGACGAGGACGAAGCGGCCCGGGTGCTCGGACTGCGCGGAGCGCACGAGACCGCGGACGGTGGCGGAGACGGGGTCGGGTGCGCGGTCTGCGGCGCGGACGGTGACCGCGTCCCGGGTCAGGAGGACGAGCCGGCTGTCGGCCGACCGGTCGTCGGCGAGCCAGCGCCGCAGCAGGCCGAGCGTGTCGTGCGCGGCCGTGCGGACGGCGTCCGGGGTGAGTTCCCGATCGGCGGGGAGGCGTACGAGGACCGTGGCCGGCGCGGGCCCGTCGGAGTCGAGGAGCGTGGCCGGCTCCCCGGCGACGGACGACAGGTCGAGCACCGGAGGCAACGCGTCCGCCGGTCCGGCGTCGGCCGTGGCGGGCAGGGTCAGCGGCGTCCACGCCACGCGGAACAGGTGGTCGTGGGGGCTTCCCGCCCCGGGGGTCCGTTGGGCGTCCGGGACGGTGCGCAGGGTGAGCGAGGCGATGTCGGCGACGGGCTGTCCGGCTCCGTCGGCGAGGGCCAGCGCCACCGTGTCCGGTCCGGTCGAGGACAGTCGTACGCGCAGCGTGGAGGCGCCCACCGCGTGCAGGGCCACCCCGTTCCAGGAGAACGGCAGTCGGCCGCGGCCGGTGTCCTCGACGAGACCGGCGAGGCCGATGGTGTGCAGGGCGGCGTCGAGGAGCGCGGGGTGCAGTCCGAACAGGGCCGATTCGGCTTGCTGTTCGTCCGTCGCCTCGATCTCGACGTACGTCGCCCCGTCGCCGGTCCAGGCCGCGCGGACGCCTCGGAACGCGGGCCCGTAGTGGAGTCCGGCCTCGGCGAGCCCGGGGTACAGCTCGTCGACGGACAGGGGTGTGGCGTCGGCCGGCGGCCAGGCGTCGGGGGCGAAGGACGGCTGCGGGGCGCCGACGGCGAGGACGCCGTCCGCGTGCCGGGTCCAGGGCTGCCCGACGGCTTCTGATTCGGATCCGGGGGCGTCGGTCCCGGGCTCGGGTCGGGAGTGCACGCCGAGGGGGCGTCGGCCGGTGGCGTCGGGCGCTCCCACCCAGAGCTGCAATTGGACGCCGCCGCTCGGGGGCAGGACGAGCGGGGCGTGGAGGGTGAGTTCCTCCAGGAGGTCGCAGCCGACCTGGTCGCCGGCGCGGATGGCCAGCTCGACGAACGCGCTGCCGGGGAGCACGACGGAGCCGGTGACGGCGTGGTCAGCGAGCCAGGGGTGGGTGTCCAACGAGAGCCGGCCGGTGTGGAGGAACCCGTCGAGGTCGGCGAGGGCCACGGCCGCGCCGAGCAGCGGGTGGCCGGCGGCTCCCAGACCGGCCGCGGAGACGTCGCCCGGGGGGCGGCCCGCGTCGAGCCAGTAGGGCTCGCGTTGGAAGGCGTAGGTGGGCAGGTCGACGCGCTCGAAGCCGGTGCCGGCGTAGTACGCGTCCCAGTCGACGGTCACGCCTCGGACGTGGAGCCGGGCGAGGGCCCGGGTCAGGGTGTCGTTCTCGGGGCGGCCGGTGCGGAGCAGCGGCACGAGGGCGGCGGTGCCGGTGTCGTCGGGCAGGCAGTCCGCGGCGAGGGCCGAGAGGACGGCGTCCGGGCCGACTTCCAGGAAGTGCACGACGTTGCGGGCCGCGAGGGTCCGGACGCCGTCGAGGAAGCGGACGGCCTCGCGGACGTGCCGGACCCAGAAGTCCGCCGAACCCATCTCACCACCGGTGACCAGGGCACCGGTCAGGTTCGAGACGATCGGAATGCCGGGTGCGGCGAAGGACAGCCCCTCCACCACCCGGCGGAACTCGTCCAGCATGGCGTCCATGTGCGACGAGTGGAACGCGTGACTGACCGCGAGCCGCTTGGACTTGCGGTCGGTGAACGACTCGGCGACCGCCGTCGCCGCGTCCTCGTCGCCCGCGATCACCACCGACTGCGGACCATTGACGGCCGCGATGCTCACCCGGTCGGTCAGCAGCGGAAGAACCTCCGCCTCCGACGCCTGCACCGCGATCATCACACCACCGGCCGGAAGCGCCTGCATCAACCGACCACGTGCCGCGATCAGCGTGCAGGCATCCTCCAACGAGAACACCCCGGCCACATGCGCCGCGGCGATCTCACCGACGGAATGCCCGGACAGGAAGTCCGGCCGCACACCCCACGATTCGAGCAGCCGGAACAACGCCACCTCGACCGCGAACAACGCCGGCTGGGCGTACTCCGTACGATCGAGCAGCACCGCATCCTCGCCGAACAGCACTTCCCTCAGAGGCAGTTCGAGATCGAGGCGCTCGCACACCGCATCCAACGCGGCGGCGAACACCGGGTACGTCTCGTACAGTTCACGGCCCATACCGAGCCGCTGACTGCCCTGACCGGTGAACAGGAACGCCAGCTTGCCGGCGACCGGGCGGCCGCGGGTGACTCCCGGGGCGGAGGTGTCGGGTGTCGGGGCGGTGAGGGATTCCAGCGCGCGGACGAGTCCGGGCGCGTCGGCGGCCGTGAGAACGGCGCGGTGTTCGAAGTCGGTGCGTCCGCTCGCGAGCGAGCGGGCGATGTCCCCGGCGCCCGGTCCGGGGTGCGCGGTCAGGTGGGCGTGCAGTTTCTCGGCCTGGGCGCGCAGTGCGGCCGGTGACTTGGCCGACAGGTTCCACAGGGCCGGTACGGGGGCGGTGGCCGGTGCGGCGGGTTCGTCGACGGCCTCCGGGGCCGGTGCCTGCTCGATGATGGTGTGCGCGTTGGTGCCGCTGATGCCGAACGAGGACACGCCCGCGCGGCGGGGTGCGCCGGTCTCCGGCCACCGTCGGGTTTCGGTGAGCAGCCGGACGGCGCCCTCCGACCAGTCGACGTTGGGTGTGGGCTCGTCCACGTGGAGGGTCGCGGGCAGGACGCCGTGGCGCATCGCCATGACCATCTTGATGATCCCGGCGACGCCGGCGGCGGCCTGGGTGTGCCCGATGTTGGACTTGATGGAACCCAGCAGCAGCGGCCGGTCCTCCGGGCGGTCCTGGCCGTAGGTGGCCAGCAGGGCCTGGGCTTCGATGGGGTCGCCGAGGGTGGTGCCGGTGCCGTGGGCCTCCACGGCGTCGATCTGGGTGGGCGAGAGGCGGGCGCCGGCCAGGGCTTCGCGGATGACGCGCTGCTGGGACGGGCCGTTGGGGGCGGTCAGGCCGCTGGAGGCGCCGTCCTGGTTGACGGCGGTGCCGCGGACGACGGCGAGGACGGGGTGACCGTTGCGGCGGGCGTCGGAGAGGCGTTCCAGGACGAGCATGCCGGCGCCCTCGCCCCAGCCGGTGCCGTCGGCGGCGGCCGCGAAGGACTTGCAGCGGCCGTCGCCCGCGAGGCCGCGGTGGCGACTGAACTCGGTGAAGGTGCCGGGTGTCGACATGACGGTGACCCCGCCGGCGAGGGCCAGGGTGCATTCGCCGCCGCGCAGGGCCTGGACGGCGAGGTGGACGGCGACGAGGGAGGACGAGCAGGCCGTGTCGATGGTGACGGCCGGGCCCTCCAGGCCGAGGGTGTAGGCGATGCGGCCGGAGGCGATGCTGCCGGAGCTGCCGTTGCCGAGGAAGCCCTCGATCTCCTCGGGGACGCTGAACAGGCGGGCCGCGTAGTCGTGGTACATGAGGCCCGCGAAGACGCCCGTGCGGCTGCCGCGCAGGGCGGTCGGGTCGATGCCGGCGCGTTCGAAGGCCTCCCAGGAGGTTTCCAGGAGGAGCCGCTGTTGCGGGTCCATGGCGATGGCCTCGCGCGGGGAGATCCCGAAGAACGCCGGGTCGAAGTGGTGGGCGTCGTGGAGGAACCCGCCGACCTGCTCGTACGCCTCGATGCCGCTGTCCGGGTCGGGGTCGAAGAGGACCTCGGCGGGCCAGCCGCGGTCGGCGGGGTAGGGGGTGACGGCGTCCCCGCCGCGTGCGACGAGGTCCCACAGGGCTTCGGGGGTGTCGATGCCGCCGGGGTAGCGGCAGCTCATGGCCACGACCGCGATCGGCTCCTGGTCCCGCTCCTCGACCTCGCGCAGCCGTCGCCGGGCCTCGCGGAGATCGGCCGTCGCCCGCTTGAGGTAATCGAGGTACTTCTCCTCGTTCACCATTCTTTACGCCATCCCCGTGCTCGAAGTGTTCAACGTGGTCAAGGTGGCCGGGGCCGTGGGGGCCCGCAGCGCGGTGAGGGCCGTCAGGGCCGTCGGCGGTGGTGGGGGCGCCGTCCCGGTCCGGTGGTCAGGACAGGCCGAGTTCGTCGTCGAGGAGGTCGAAGAGCTCGTCGGCCGTGGCGGCCTGGAGGTCCTGCTGTTCGCCGTCGTTGTCCTGTGCACTGTGCGTGTCGTTCCACTTCGCCAGAAGGTCGCGCAGACGGGTGGTGATGCCCGCGCGTTCGGCGTCGTCGGGGGCGACCGCCGTGAGGATCGATTCGAGCTTGTCGAGTTCGGTGTGGACGGACGGCCGGTCGGGTCCGGTCGGGGCGGTCCGCTCCCCGATGTACGCGGCGAGCGCCGCCGGCGACGGGTAGTCGAAGATCAGCGTGACGGGCAGCCGCAGCCCGGAGGCGGCGGTGAGCCGGTTGCGCAGGTCGACCGCGGTCAGCGAGTCGAAGCCCAGATCGAGGAAGCCTCGGTCGGCGTCGACGTCGTCGGCGTTGCCGTGGCCGAGGACCGCGGCGACCTGGGAGCGGACCAGTTCGTGCAGGGCCTGGTCGCGTTCGGCGGCCGGCAGGCCCGCGAGCCGTTCCTGGAGCGAGCCGGCCTGTTCGGTGGCCGTCGGGGAGGCGGCCCGGCCGGTGGTCGCGGCGGCGCGGCGGGCCGGGGTGCGGACGAGTCCGCGCAGCAGCGGCGGCAGGGTGCCGTCGGCGGCCTGGGCGCGCAGCGCGGCCGGCTCGACCCGCATCGGGACGAGGACGGCGTCCTCCAGGGTGCGGGAGGTGTCGAACAGGGCCAGCCCCTCGTCGGGGGCGAGGGCGCCGACTCCGGCGCGCGCCATCCGGGTCAGGTCGGCGTCGTCGAGGGCGCCCGCCATGCCGTCCGTGGCCGCCCACAGTCCCCAGGCGAGGGAGCTGCCGGCGAGGCCGCGGGCCGTGCGGTGGTGGGCGAGGGCGTCGAGGAAGGCGTTCGCGGCGGCGTAGTTGGCCTGACCCGCGGCGCCGAAGCAGCCGGCTACCGAGGAGAAGAGCACGAACGCGGAGAGCTGCCGGCCCTCGGTCAGCTCGTGCAGGTTCCACGCCGCGTCGACCTTGGGTCGTAGGACGGTGTCGAGGCGTTCGGGCGTCAGCGAGTCGATGATGCCGTCGTCGAGGACGCCGGCGGCGTGGACGACCGCGGTCAGGGGCCGTTCCGCGGGGACGGCCGCCAGCACGGCGGCCAGGGCGTCCCGGTCGGCCGCGTCGCAGGCGGCCCAGGTGACGTCCGCTCCGTGGCCGCGCAGCGTGCTCGTGAGTGCGGCGGCGCCGGGCGCGGCGTCGCCGCTGCGGCTGAGCAGCAGCAGGTTCTTCACGCCGTGGGTCGCTGCCAGGTGGCGGGCGAAGAGCCCGCCGAGGGTGCCGGTGGCGCCCGTGACGAGGACGGTGCCCGTCGGGTCGATCCGCGTGCGGGTGGTGTCGGGGTCGGATTCGGCGCGGGCGACGCGGCGCAGCCGGAAGGCGTACGCCTCGCCGGCCCGCAGGGCCAGCTGTGGTTCGTCGCCCGCCAGGGCCGCGGTCAGGGCGCCGAGGGAGGCGTCGGAGCCGTCGGTGTCGGCGAGGACGAACCGGCCGGGGTTCTCGGACTGCGCCGACCGCACGAGCCCCCAGACCGGGGCGTGGGCCAGGTCGGTGACGTGCTCCCCCGGTACGGCGGCCATCGTGCCCCGGGTGAGGAGGACCAGGCGGGACGCGTCGAGGCGTTCCTCGGCGAGCCACTCCTTGACCAGGGCGAGCGCCTGGTGGGTGGCGCCCCGGGCGGCGGCGGCCCGGCCGCCCGGGGCGGCCGTGGCGGACAGCGGGACGATCACGACGTCCGGTGCCGGGCTGCCCTTGGCGAGTGCCTCGCGCAGGGCGGTGAGGTCGGTGTGCCCGTCGAGGGGCGCGCCGCCGATGCGGAAGTCGGCCCGGTCCTCGCCGAGTACCGCCCACCGCTCGTCGGCGGGGACGGGGCCCGCGGTGAGGGGCAGTTTCGTCCATTCGACCCCGAACAGGGAGTCGTGGTGTGCGGTGCGGTCGCCGCCGATGCGGTCGGCGGACACCGGGCGCAGGATCAGGGAGTCCACGGACGCCACCGGTGTGCCGGTGGCGTCGGCGACGTCCAGGGCCACGCCGCCGGACGCGCCGGCGGTGATGCGGACCCGCAGGCCGGTCGCGCCGGTCGCGTGGAGGCGTACGCCGGTCCAGGCGAAGGGCAGTCGGGCGCCGTCGGTGGGTTCGGCGTCGCCCGGTACGCCGAGGCCGATGGCCTGGAGGGCGGCGTCGAGGAGCGCGGGGTGCACGGCGTAGGCGGTGGCGTCTGTGCCGTGCGCCTCGTCGAGGGAGACCTCGGCGAAGAGTTCGTCGGCGCGCCGCCAGGCGGCGCGCAGTCCCTGGAAGACGGGGCCGTAGCCGAGGCCGGCCGCGGCGGCGGCCGGGTAGAAGCCGTCGGTGGGGACGGGTTCGGCGCCGGCGGGCGGCCACTGGGACAGGTCGGCGGGGCGGGTCGGACCGGCCGGGGCGAGGACGCCCGTGGCGTGCCGGGTCCACGGTTCCTCGGCGGGGGCGTCGGCCGGCCGCGAGTGCACGGTCAGGGTGCGACGGCCGGACCCGTCGGCGCCGTCGACGGCCAACTGGATTTGTACCGTGCCCTGTTCGGCGAGGGTGAGCGGGGCCTCGATGGCCAGTTCCTCGACGGTGTCGCAGCCGGTTTCGGCTCCGGCCCGCAGAGCCAGTTCGACGAAGGCGGTACCGGGCAGCAGGACGGTGTCCATGACGGTGTGGTCGGACAGCCAGGGGTGGGTGGACAGTGCGAGGCGTCCGGTGAGGAGCAGCCCGTCGGAGGCGGGCAGCGGGACGGTCGCGCCGAGCAGCGGGTGGTCGGCGGCGTCGAGGCCGGCCGCGAAGACGTCCTCGGCGGAGACCCCCACGTCGAGCCAGTAGCGCTTGCGCTGGAAGGTGTAGGTGGGCAGGTCGACGCGGCGGGCGTCGGTGCCGGCGAAGTGGGCGGCCCAGTCGAGGGGGATGCCGTGGACGTGGGCGCGGGCGAGGGCGTCGGTGAGCGTGGCGGTCTCGGGGCGGCCCTTGCGGAGCACGGGCGCGCAGAGCGGGGGCCGGTCGCCGCCTTCGGGCAGGCAGTCGGGGACGAGCGCGGACAGGGTGCCGTCGGGGCCGAGTTCGACGTACGCGCTCACGCCGGCCGCATCGAGGGCGCGGACGCCGTCGAGGAAGCGGACGGTTTCGCGGACGTGGCGGACCCAGAAGTCGGCGGACGCCATCTCGTCGGTGACGGTCGTACCGGTCAGGCAGGACACGACGGGGATGCGGGGGGTACCGAGGACGAGGCCCTCGGCGACCTTGCGGAAGTCGGCGAGCATGCCGTCCATGTGCGGCGAGTGGAAGGCGTGGCTGACGGGGAGCCGTTTGGTCTTCCGGTCGGGGAGGGCGGCCAGGATCGCCGTCGCGGCGTCCTCGTCACCGGAGATCACGACGGACCGCGGTCCGTTGACCGCCGCGATGCCCACCTCGTCGGTGAGCAGCGGCAGGATCTCCTCCTCCGACGCCTGGACGGCGATCATCACGCCGCCGATGGGCAGCGCCTGCATCAGCCGTCCGCGTGCGGCGACGAGTTCGGCGGCGTCCTGGAGGGTGAGGACCTCCGCGACGTGCGCGGCGGTGATCTCGCCGATGGAGTGTCCGGCCAGCACGTCGGGGCGCAGGCCGCGGCTCGTCAGCAGCCGGAACAGTGCGACCTCGATCGCGAAGAGGGCGGGCTGCGTGTACTCGGTACGGTCCAGGAGGGTCGCGTCGGTTCCGAACAGTACGTCCTTCAGGGGCAGTTCGAGGTGCCGGTCCAGTTCGACGCAGACCTCGTCCAGGGCCTGCGCGAAGGCGGGTTCGGCCGCGTACAGCTCACGTCCCGCGCCGAGGCGCTGACTGCCCTGTCCGGTGAACAGGAAGGCCAGTTGGCCCTCGCGTGCGGTGCCCCGCACCAGTGCGGGCGCGTCCTCGCCGCGGGCGAGCGCGTCGAGGGCGTGCAGCAGTTCCGTACGGTCCGTGGCGACCAGCGCGGCGCGCTGCTCCAGGGCGGATCGGCTCGTGGCCAGGGACAGGGCCAGGTCGACGGGGCGCAGGCCGGTGTCGTCGTGGACGCGGGTGTGGAGCAGCCGGGCCTGGGCGCGCAGCGCTTCCTCGCCGCGGGCCGAGAGGACCACGGGCGGGTACGGCGTCCGCGGATCGGTGTCCGCGTCGCCGGCCGGCCGGGCGGCGGCGTCCGGTGCGGTGAGCGGGACGGTGCCGGCGGTGGTGTTCGGGGCCTGCTCGATGACGGCGTGGGCGTTCGTTCCGCTGATGCCGAAGGAGGAGACACCGGCGCGGCGCGGGCGGCCCGTGTCGGGCCACTCCACCTGCTCGGTGAGCAGCGACACCGCGCCCGCCGACCAGTCGACGTGCGGGGTGGGCTCGTCGACGTGGAGGGTCTTGGGCACGATGCCGTGTCGCATCGCCATGACCATCTTGATGACGCCGGCGACACCGGCGGCGGCCTGGGTGTGCCCGAGGTTGGACTTCACCGAGCCGAGCAGCAGCGGCCGGTCGTCGCCGTGCTCACGGCCGTAGGTGGCGAGCACGGCCTGTGCCTCGATGGGGTCGCCGAGGGTGGTTCCCGTGCCGTGGGCCTCGACGACGTCGACCTCCGCCGCGGATACGCCCGCGTTGGCCAGGGCCTGGCGGATGACGCGCTGCTGGGAGGGGCCGTTGGGGGCGGTGAGGCCGTTGGAGGCGCCGTCCTGGTTGACGGCGGAGCCCCGGACGACGGCGAGGACCTGGTGGCCGTTGCGGCGGGCGTCGGAGAGCCGCTCCAGCAGGAGCATGCCCGCGCCCTCGCCCCAGCCGGTGCCGTCGGCGGCGGCCGCGAAGGACTTGCAGCGGCCGTCGGCGGCGAGCCCGCGCTGGCGGCTGAACTCGATGAAGGTGCCGGGGGTGAACATCACGGTGACGCCGCCCGCCAGGGCGAGGGTGCACTCGCCGTTGCGCAGGGCCTGCGCGGCGAGGTGCAGGGCGACCAGCGAGGAGGAGCAGGCCGTGTCGACGGTGACCGCCGGGCCCTCCAGGCCGAAGGTGTAGGCGACGCGGCCGGAGACGATGCTGCTGGAGCTGCCGGTGCCGAGGTAGCCCTCGACTCCGTCGGGTACGGCGTGCAGGCGGGCGCCGTAGTCGTGGTACATGACGCCGGCGAAGACGCCGGTGCGGCTGCCGCGCACCGAGGACGGTGCGATCCCGGCCCGTTCGAAGACCTCCCAGGTGGTTTCCAGCAGCAGGCGCTGCTGCGGGTCCATGGCGAGGGCCTCGCGCGGGGAGATCCCGAAGAAGGAGGCGTCGAACTCGGCGGCGTCGTGGAGGAAGCCGCCCTCGCGGGCGTACGAGGTGCCCGGGTGTTCGGGGTCGGGGTGGTAGAGGGCGTCGGTGTCCCAGCCGCGGTTCTCGGGGAGGCGGGTGATGCCGTCCTCCCCGGCGGTGAGGAGCTGCCACAGGTCCTCGGGGGTGCGGACGTCGCCGGGGTAGCGGCAGCTCATCGCGACGATGGCGATGGGCTCGTCGTCGGCCGGGGTCGTCGCGGACGCCGGGGTGCCGGGGGTGGCGTCGGTGGCGTCCGGGGCCGCGTCGCCGAACAGTTCGGTGCGCAGGTGCCGGGCGAGGACGGTGGGGTCCGGGTAGTCGAAGATGAGGGTCGCGGGCAGGCGCAGGGCCGTGGCGGCGTTCAGCCGGTTGCGGAGCTCGACGGCGGTCAGCGAGTCGAAGCCCAGTTCCTTGAAGGCCCGACCGGACTCGACGGCGCCGGGGCCGGCGTGCCCGAGGACGGCCGCGACCTGCGTACGGACCAGGTCCAGCAGCCCGCGGTCCTGTTCGGCCGTGGACAGCCCGGCCAGTCGGGCGCGGGGGCCCGACCCGTCGCCGGTCGCGGCGGTGGTGTCGACGGAGCGGCGGGCGACGCCGCGGACGAGGCCGCGGAGCAGCGGGGCCACGGTGCCCGCGGCGGCTTGTGCGCGCAGGGCCTCGGTGTCGACGCGCATGAGCGCGACGGCCGCCTCGTCGAGGGTGACGGCGGTGTCGAACAGTTCCAGGCCGTCGGTGGCCGTCAGCGGGGGCAGTCCGGCCCGGCGCATGCGGTTGACGTCGGCTGCGTCCAGGGCGCCCGCCATGCCGTCGGCGACGGACCACAGGCCCCAGGCCAGGGCGGTGGCCGGCAGGCCCTGGGCGTGGCGGTGCTGGGCCAGGGCGTCGAGGAAGGTGTTGGCGGCGGCGTAGTTGCCCTGGCCGGGGCCGCCGAACACGCCGGAGGTGGAGGAGAAGAGCACGAGGGCGGACAGGTCGGGTGCCAGGTCCCGGGTCAGTTCGTGCAGGTTCCAGGCCGCGTCGACCTTGGGGCGCAGGACGGCGGAGAGCCGGTCGGGGGTCAGCGAGGAGATGATGCCGTCGTCGAGGACGCCGGCGGTGTGGACGACGGCGGTGAGCGGGTGCTCGGCGGGGACGTCCGCGAGCAGCGCGGCCAGGGCAGCCCGGTCGGCGACGTCGCAGGCGGCCCAGGTGGCGGTGGCGCCCGACGCGGCGAGTTCGGCGCCGAGCTCGGCCGTGCCGGGGGCGTCGGCGCCGCGCCGGCCGACGAGGAGCAGGCGGCGCACCCCGTGTTCGGCGACGAGGTGACGGGCGAGCAGGCCGCCCAGCGCTCCGGTGGCTCCGGTGATCAGCACCGTTCCGTCGGGCCCGAAGGCCGGGGCGCGGTGGGTGACGTCATGGCCGGCGCCGTCCTGGCCGGTGTTTCCCACGTCGCCGGCGGGCCGCGCGGCGGTGTCCTCGCCGGTTTCGACGCGGGCGAGGCGCGGGACGAGCACGGTGCCGTCGCGGAGCGCGAACCGTTCCTCGTCCGAGGTGAGGGCGGCGCGCAGGGCGGTGTGGTGAGCGCCGTCCGCGTCGTCGGGGCCGGCGTCGACGAGGGCGATCCGGCCGGGGTTCTCCGTCTGCGCGGAGCCCAGCAGGCCCCAGACGGTGGCGGCGGCGAGGTCGCTCACGTCCTCGTCCGGGGTCGCGGCGACGGCGCCCCGGGTGACGAGCACCAGTCGGGCGGCGGCGAACCGCTCGTCCGCGAGCCACGTCCGGGCGAGGGCCAGCGCGTCGTGCGCGGCGTCGTGGACCGCCGCGGCGGACAGCGGCGCGGGCGTCGGCGTCAGGTCGAGGAGGACCTCGTCCGGTACGGGCGCCCCCGCGTCGACCGCGGCGGCCAGCGCCGCCAGGTCCACGTGGCGGGTGGTGTCCGGCGCGTCCTGCGCCGCGGTGGCGCCCAGGCGGGCGTACCGCACCGTGTCGGAGCCGGTGAGGCCGGTGAGTTCGGTCCACTGCCGGCGGAACACGGACTCGTGGTAGGTGGTGCGCGCTGCCCGCAGCTGGTCGGCGGTCACCGGGCGCAGCCCGAGGGACTCGACGGTGGCGACGGGCTCTCCGGTGGCGTCGGCGATCTCCAGCCGGACCCCTTCGGCGCCGGCCGGGGTGAGGCGCACGCGCAGGGCGTTCGCACCGCCCGCGTACAGCGACACACCGGACCAGGCGAAGGGCAGCCGGCCGCGGCCGTCGTCGGCGCCGAGGCCGCCGAGGCCGATGGCGTGCAGGGCGGCGTCGAGGAGCGCGGGGTGCAGGCCGAAGCGGCCCGCCTGGTCCGCGGCGCCGTCGGGCAGCGTGACCTCGGCGTACACGGCGTCGTCGTGCTGCCAGGCCTTCCGCAGGCCGCGGAAGGTGGGTCCGTAGGCGAAGCCGATGCCGTCGAGGGCGTCGTAGCGGCCGTCGAGCGGTACCTCGGTGGCGCCGGGCGGGGGCCACGCCGTCAGCTCGAAGTCGGCGGCGGGGCGGCCGGCTTCGGCGAGGACGCCGGCGGCGTGCCGGGTCCAGGGTTCCTCGGCCGGCAGGCCCTCGGCTCGGGAGTGCAGGGCGAGCGGGCGACGGCCCGCCCCGTCGGCGGCGCCGACCCGCACGCGCAGTTGGACGCCGCCGCGTTCGGGCAGCACCAGGGGCGCTTCGAGGGTGAGTTCCTCAAGGTGGTCGCAGCCGAGCTGGTCGCCGGCGCGGGTCGCGAGTTCCACGAAGGCCGTGCCGGGCAGCAGGACGCTGCCGAGGATGGCGTGGTCGGCCAGCCAGGGGTGCGTGGACAGGGAGAGGCGTCCGGCGAACACCGTGCCGTCGGACTCGGGCAGGGCGACCGCGGCGGTGAGCAGCGGGTGGGCCGTGTCGTCGAGGCCGAACGCCTCGACGTCGCCGAGGCGCAGGTAGGACAGGGCGGGCCAGTAGCGCTGCCGCTGGAAGGGGTAGGTGGGCAGGTCGACGCGGTGGGCGCCGGTGCCGGCGTAGTACGCCGTCCAGTCGACGCCGACGCCGTGCACGTGGGCCGCGGCGACGGCGGTGGCGAGGGCCTCGGCCTCGGGGCGGCCCTTGCGCAGGACGGGCACGAAGACGGCGGTCGGGGTGCCGGGGTCGCCGGTGGCGGTGTCCTGCTCTGCGGGGTCCTGCGCGACGCAGTCCTGGGCGAGGGAGGACAGTACGCCGTCGGGGCCGAGTTCGAGGTACGTCGTCGCGCCGGCGGCTTCCAGGGCGCGGACGCCGTCGAGGAAGCGGACGCCCTCGCGGACGTGCCGGACCCAGAAGTCGGCCGTGCCCATCTCGTCGGAGACGAGGGCACCGGTCAGGTTGGACACGACGGGGATGCGCGGCGCCGCGAGGTCCAGTCCTTCGACGACCCGGCGGAAGTCGTCGAGCATGGCGTCCATGCGGGGCGAGTGGAAGGCGTGGCTGACGGTCAGGCGCTTGGTCCTGCGGTCGGGGAACGACGCTGCGACCGCGACGGCCGCGTCCTCGTCGCCCGCGATGACGACGGACTGCGGGCCGTTGACGGCGGCGACGCCCACCCGGTCGGTCAGCAGCGGCAGGACCTCCGCCTCCGACGCCTGGACGGCGATCATGGCCCCGCCGGCCGGCAGTGCCTGCATCAGCCGGCCGCGCGCCGCGACCATGGCGCACGCGTCGGCCACGTCCAGCACGCCCGCGACGTGCGCGGCGGCGATCTCACCGATGGAGTGCCCGGACAGGAAGTCGGGCTTCACTCCCCACGATTCGAGGAGCCGGAACAGGGCCACCTCGATCGCGAACAGTGCGGGCTGGGTGAACCGGGTCTCGTCGAGCAGGGCGGCGTCGGTCCCGAACAGCACGTCCTTCAGCGGGACGTCGAGCAGTGCGTCCAGGTGAGCGCATACCGTGTCCAGCGCGTCGGCGAACACCGGCTGGGTGTCGTGCAGTTCGCGTCCCATTCCGAGGCGTTGGCTGCCCTGGCCGGTGAACAGGAAGGCGAGCTTGCCGGCGGTCGGGGAGCCTTCCACGAGCGTCGCGGCCGGCGTGTCCTCGGCCAGTGCCTCCAGCCCCGCGAGGAGCGCGGTCCGGTCGGCGGCCACCACGGCGGCGCGATGGTCGAACGCGGAGCGGCCGAGGGCCAGGGAGAGGCCCAGGTCGGCGGGTCGCAGGTCGGGGTGGCGTGCGGCGTGGGCGTGCAGGCGGCGGGCCTGGTCGCGCAGGGCGTCCCGGCTCTTCGCCGACAGGATCCACGGCAGCGGCGACCCGCCGACCGGTGACGCCGGTGCGGGCGGCTCGACGGACGTCGGCTCGACGGGGACCGGCTCGGGCGCCTGCTCGATGATGGTGTGGGCGTTGGTGCCGCTGATGCCGAACGAGGACACGCCGGCGCGGCGCGGACGTCCGGTCCCGGGCCACTCCACCGGCTCCGTCAGCAGTGCGATGTCACCGGCCGTCCAGTCGACGTGCGGGGACGCCTCGTCCACGTGCAGGGTCCGGGGCAGCACCCCGTGCCGCATGGCCAGCACCATCTTCATGATCCCGGCGACGCCGGCGGCGGCCTGGGTGTGGCCGAAGTTCGACTTGATCGAGCCGAGCAGCAGCGGCCGGCCCTCGGGCCGGTCCTGACCGTACGTGGCCAGCAGCGCCTGCGCCTCGATCGGGTCGCCGAGCCGGGTGCCGGTGCCGTGGGCCTCGACCGCGTCGACGTCGGCGGGGGTCAGCCCGGCGGACTCCAGGGCCTGGCGGATGACGCGCTGCTGGGAGGGGCCGTTGGGCGCGGTGAGGCCGTTGGACGCGCCGTCCTGGTTGACGGCCGAGCCGCGGACGAGGGCGAGCACGGGGTGTCCGTTGCGCCGGGCGTCGGAGAGCCGTTCGACGAGGAGCATGCCGAGGCCCTCGCCCCAGCCGGTGCCGTCGGCGGCGGCCGCGAACGCCTTGATGCGGCCGTCGGCGGCCAGGCCGCGCTGGCGGCTGAAGTCGATGAACGACGCGGGGGTGGACATGACGGTCACACCGCCCGCGAGCGCCATGGTGCACTCGCCGGCGCGCAGCGCCTGGATCGCCCAGTGCAGGGCGACCAGCGAGGACGAGCAGGCCGTGTCGACGGTGACGGCCGGGCCCTCCAGGCCCAGGACGTAGGAGACGCGGCCGGAGACCACGCTCGCCGCGTTGCCGGTGCCGAGGAAACCCTCGCTGCCGTCGGGGGCGGCGAGGATGACGTCGAGGTAGTCCTGGCCGTTGGTGCCGGTGAAGACGCCGATCCGCTCGCCGCGGACGTCGGCCGGGTCGATGCCGGCCCGTTCGAGGGCCTCCCAGGACGTTTCCAGGAGGAGCCGCTGCTGCGGGTCCATGGCGAGGGCCTCGCGCGGCGAGATCCCGAAGAAGCCGGGGTCGAACTCGGTGGCGTCGGCGAGGAAGCCGCCCTCGCGGACGTAGGTGGTGTTCTCGGCGACGGACTCCGGGTCGTACAGCCCGTCCAGGTCCCAGCCGCGGTCGGCGGGGAACGCGGAGATCGCGTCACGGCCCTCGGCGAGCAGTTCCCACAGCTCTTCCGGGGTGCGTACCCCGCCCGGGAAGCGGCAGCTCATCGCGACGATCGCGATGGGGTCGTCGTCCGGGGCGGCCGGGGCGGCGGACCCGGAGCCGGAGCCGGTGGCCGCGGTCGGGCCGGCGGGCAGGTCGCCGAGGAGTTCGCCCTGGAGGAAGGCGGCCAGGGACAGTGAGTTGGGGTAGTCGAAGATCAGGGTCGCGGGTAGCCGCAGGCCCGTCCGGGCGGTGAGGAGGTTGCGGATCTCCACCGCGGTCAGGGAGTCGAAGCCGAGGTCGCGGAAGGCGATGGCCGGATCCACGGAGGCGGGCCCCGGGTAGCCGAGGACGACGGCTATCTGTGTGCGCACGAACTCCAGCGCGAGCGCGTCCCGTTCGTCGTCCGAAGCCTGGGCGAGTTCCCGGGCGAGGCTGTCGGGCGCGTCGGCGCCGCCGGCCCCGGGCGTGCCGGGCGTACCGGTCGCGGCGAGGGAGTGCGCGGCGTCGGGGAGGTCGGCGATCAGCGGGCACGGACGCACCGCGGTGAGGCCGGGGGCCAGGAGGTCCCAGTCGATGTCGGCGACGACCGAGGAGGTCTCGTCGAGCGTGAGCGCCATGTGCATTGCGGACAGCGCCAGTTCGGGCGGCAGCCCGGGGAGTCCGGCGGCGCGAAGACGTTCGGCGACGAGTTCGTCGGTGGCCATGCCGCCGTCCGCCCAGGCACCCCAGGCGATCACGGTGGCGGGCAGGCCGTCCGCGCGGCGCTGCTCGGCGAGGGCGTCCAGGGAGGCGTTCGCGGCGGCGTAGTTGGCCTGTCCGGCGGCGCCGAACGCGGCGGCGAGGGAGGAGAAGAGGACGAACGCGGAGAGGCCCAGGTCGCGGGTCAGCTCGTCCAGGACGTGGGCGGCGTGCGCCTTGGGGCGCAGGACGCCGGCCAGCCGCCCGGGCGTCAGCGCGTCGAGGACGCCGTCGTCGAGGACGCCCGCGGCGTGGACGACGGTGGTCAGCGGCAGTTCGGGCGGGACGGCGGCGAGCAGCTCGGCCACCGCGTCGCGGTCGGAGACGTCGCAGGCGGCGAGGGTGACCCGGGTACCGAGGTCGCGCAGTTCGGCGGCGAGTTCCTCCGCGCCTTCGGCGGCGGGTCCGCGCCTGCTGACCAGCAGGAGGTGCTCGGCGCCGGTGCGGGCGAGCCAGCGGGCCACGTGCCGGCCGAGCGCGCCCGTCGCGCCGGTGACCAGGGCCGTGCCCGTGGTGGTCCACTCGGGTTCGGGGTTCCGTTCCTGGGGGGCGCGGGTCAGCCTGCGGGCGAACACGCCGGTGGAGCGGACGGCGAGGTGGTCCTCGACGCCGAGGCCGCCCAGGACGTCCGCGAGACGCGCGGCGGAGCGCTCGTCGGCGGTCGTGGGCAGGTCGACGAGGCCGCCCCAGCGGCCGGGCAGTTCGAGGGCGGCGGTGCGGCCGAGTCCCCAGACGGTCGCCTGGGCCGGTGCGGTGAGCCGGTCGGAGCGGCCGGTGGACACCGCGCCCCGGGTCGCGGCCCACAGCGGGGCGTCCACGTCCGTGTCGCCGAGTGCCTGTACGAGCGCGAGGGTGGCGGCGAGCCCGGCGGGCAGGGCCGGGTCCTCGGGGTGCGGCCGCTCGTCGAGGGCGAGCAGCGAGAGCACGCCCGACGGCGTGCCGGAGCCCGCCAGGGTGTCGGTGATCCGGTGGGCGATGGCGGCCCGGTCCTCGGCGGTCGCGTCGACCGTCAGGCCGGTGACGGTGGCCCCGCGCGCGGCCAGGGCCCGCCCGGCGGCGACGGTCCAGGGGGCGTCGGTGTGCCCGGCGGGTACGACGAGGAGCCAGTGGCCGGACAGGGGTACGGACGCGGTGTCGGTGAGGGGCTTCCAGGTGACGCGGTAGCGCCAGCCGCCGACGGTGTCGCGGTCGCGGTGACGGCGGTGCCAGGCGGACAGGGCGGGCAGCACGTTGCTGAGCGGCTCGTCGCCGCCGATACCGAGGGTGTCGGCGAACGCGGCCAGGTCCTCGCTGTCGACGACCTCCCAGAACTTCGCGTCGCCGGCGCCCAGTTCGCGGCCGTCGGTGGGTCCCGTCAGGTCGGTGAAGGGGTCGCGGGGCCAGTACAGCTCGCGCTGGAAGGCGTACGTCGGCAGGTCGACGCGGCGGGCTCCGGTTCCGGCGAACCGGGCGGCCCAGTCCGGGGAGAGTCCCCGTACGTGGGCGCCGGCCACGGCGGCGGCCAGGGAGCGGGCTTCGGGGCGGCCGGTGCGCAGCGCGGGCAGGAACGCGGCGGCGCGGGCGCCGGTCGCGGTCAGGCAGTCCTGGCCGAGGGCGGAGAGGACCCCGCCGGGGCCGATCTCCAGGTAGGCGCTGACGCCGCGGCTCTCCAGCCAGCGAACACCGTCGAGGAAGCGGACGGACTCGCGGACGTGCCGGACCCAGAAGTCCGCGGAACCCATCTCGCCATCGGTGACCAGGGCACCGGTCAGGTTCGAGACGATCGGGATGCCGGGTGCGGCGAAGGACAGCCCCTCCACCACCCGGCGGAAGTCGTCCAGCATGGCGTCCATGTGCGGCGAGTGGAACGCGTGACTGACCGCGAGCCGCTTGGTCTTGCGGTCGGTGAACGACTCGGCGACTGCCGTCGCCGCGTCCTCGTCGCCCGCGATCACCACCGACTGCGGACCATTGACCGCCGCGATGCTCACCCGGTCGGTCAGCAGCGGAAGAACCTCCGCCTCCGACGCCTGCACCGCGATCATCACACCACCGGCCGGAAGCGCCTGCATCAACCGACCACGTGCCGCGATCAGGGTGCAGGCATCCTCCAACGAGAACACCCCGGCCACATGCGCCGCGGCGATCTCACCGACGGAATGCCCGGACAGGAAGTCCGGCCGCACACCCCACGATTCGAGCAGCCGGAACAACGCCACCTCGACCGCGAACAACGCCGGCTGGGCGTACTCCGTACGATCGAGCAGCGCGACATCCTCGCCGAACAACACTTCCTTCAGCGGCAGTTCGAGATCGAGGCGCTCGCACACCGCATCCAACGCGGCGGCGAACACCGGGTACGTCTCGTACAGTTCACGGCCCATACCGAGCCGCTGACTGCCCTGACCGGTGAACAGGAACGCCAGCTTGCCGTCCGTCGCGGACCCTTCGAGCACATCGCCCGACGATCGGCCCTCGGCGAGCGCGGCGAGTCCCGCGAGCAGTTCGTCCCGGTCGTCGGCGATGATCGCGGCCCGCCGGTCCAGGGCGGCCCGGGTGAGCGCCTGCGAGTGGGCGACGTCCTGGACGCGCAGCCCCGGCAGGGCGGTGAGGTGGGCGTGCAGCGTCGCGGCCTGCGCACGCAGCGCGGCCTCGGTCTTCCCGGACAGGACGACGGGTACGGCCACCGGCGCGGCGGGGCGACCGGCGGCCTGCCCCTCGACGTCGGCGGCGGGGCCGGTGGCCTGCTCCTCGGCGGGCTCCTCGGCGCTCTCCAGGATGACGTGCGCGTTGGTCCCGCTCATGCCGAACGAGGACACGCCGATGCGGCGCGGCCCTTCGTGCAGCGGCCAGGGCCGCGCCTCGGTGAGCAGGGAGACCTCTCCCGCGGACCAGTCGACGTGCGGGGTCGGTTCGTCCAGGTGCAGGGTGCGCGGCAGGACCCCGTTGCGCATCGCCATGACGCTCTTGATGACTCCGGCGACGCCGGCCGCGGCCTGCGCGTGGCCGATGTTGGTCTTGAGCGAGCCCAGCCACAGCGGGCGCCCGTCCGGCCTGTCCTGGCCGTACGTGGCGATGATCGCCTGCGCCTCGATGGGGTCACCGAGCCCCGTTCCGGTGCCGTGCGCCTCGACGGCGTCGACCTGGTCGGGCGTGAGGCGGGCGTTGGACAGCGCCTGGAGGATGACGCGCTGCTGGGACGGGCCGTTGGGCGCGGTGAGCCCGTTGGAGGCGCCGTCCTGGTTGACGGCGGTGCCACGGACCACGGCGAGGACGCGGTGTCCCTTGCGGCGTGCGTCGGAGAGCCGCTCGACGAGGAGGACGCCGACGCCTTCGGCGAGGCTGAAGCCGTCGGCGTCCGGCGAGAACGCCTTGCAGCGGCCGTCGGTGGCCAGGCCGCGCTGCTTGCTGTAGTCGATGAACGTGCCGGGAGCCGCCATCAGCGTGGCGCCGCCGGCCAGGGCCATCGAGCATTCGCCGTTGCGCAGCGCCTGGACGGCCAGGTGGAGGGCGACGAGGGAGGACGAGCAGGCCGTGTCGACGGTGACGGCCGGCCCTTCCAGGCCGAACGTGTAGGACAGGCGGCCCGAGGCGACGCTCGCCGCGTTTCCGGTGCCGAGGTAGCCCTCGACGTTCTCGGAGGAACTCAGCAGCGCCGTCAGGTAGTCGTGGTTGCTGGTGCCGACGAACACGCCGACCTGCTTGCCGCGCATCGAGGTCGGGTCGATGCCCGCACGTTCGAAGGCCTCCCACGACGTTTCCAGGAGCAGCCGCTGCTGCGGGTCCATGGCGAGGGCCTCGCGCGGGGAGATCCCGAACAGTGACGGGTCGAACCGCGCGAAGTCCCTGACGAAGCCGCCCTGGTTGGCGTAACTGGTGCCCGGGTGCTCGGGGTCGGGGTGGTAGACGCTGTCCATGTCCCAGCCGCGCTCGACGGGGAAGCCGGAGATGGCGTCGACGCCGTCGGCGACCAACTCCCACAGTTCCTCGGGCGAGGTCGCCCCACCGGGATAGCGGCAGCCCATTCCCACGATGGCGACGGGGTCCTGGTTCTTCGCCTCGACGTCGCGAAGCCGCTGACGCGTCCGGTGCAGATCCGCCGTCACCAGCTTCAGGTAGTCCCGCAGCGTCTCTTCATTCGCCATGTAACGCAACCACCCATTTGCAGCAGACGGCATCGGAAAACTGTGTGCAGAGCCGAGAATTGACATCGGAAATGCGAGCGCTTCACTCGTCGGGCGAAGCGACTGCTCGACCGCAGGCTATTTCCGGCCCAACCTGCCCTACAACCCCTAACTGCCCCCTACGCACCCCTGACGGGGGAATGCGTAGGGGGCAGTGATTCCCGGGGAATTACTCGCGGGAGCTGGCCATCTTCACCGAAATTCGGCAGACCGTCAATAACGACCCAGGCCCTCGTTGATAAAGGCGAACAGCTCCTCGTCACTGGCGTCCTGGAGCTGCTCCGCCGCGTCGACGCCGCTGTCCGCGCCGGCCGTCGTGGCCGTGGACGCGCCGTCGGCCCCGAGTGCCGAGCCGGTGCTGTCCGCCGCGCCCGTGGCCGTCGGGTCCTCGCTGTCGTTCCACCTCGCCAGCAGTGACTGGAGCCGCATCGTCACCCTGGCCCGCACCACGTTGTCGCCCGTGCCCTGTTCCAGTACGGACTCCAGCCGGTCGAGCTCCTCCAGCAGCGGAGCCCCTCCCGCCACCGCGTCGGGCACGATCCCGGCACGCAGGTGGGCGGCGACGGCGGCCGGGGTGGGGTGGTCGAACACGAGGCTGGCCGGCAGCTTCAGGCCGCTCACCGCGCCGAGCCGATTGCGCAGCTCGACGGAGGTCAGGGAGTCGAAGCCCAGTTCCTTGAAGGCCCGCCCGGCCTCGACGGCCGAAAGGTCGGGGTGGCCGAGGACGGCGGCGACGGCCGTCCGGACCAGGTCGAGCAGCAGGCGTTCCTGTTCCACCTCGGGCAGCCCGGCGAGCTGCCGCGTCAGCGGCTCTCCCCCTGCCAGGTCCTCGGCGGACTCGCGTTCCGCGGTTTCGATGACCTTCCGGGCCTCGGGCAGTTCCAGCAGCAGCGGCCGGTCCCGGTCGGCGGTGAAGGCGAGGGTGAACCGCTTCCAGTCCATGTCGACGACGGTCAGGGTGGTCTCGTCACGGTCCAGGGCGTGCTGGAGCGACGTCAGGGTCCGTGCGGGCGACATGGCCAGGATGCCGTGGCGCCGCATCCGGTCGCCCGCCGCGCTGTCGTCCCCGTCCGCGCTGCCCCAGGGACCCCAGGCGAGGGAGGTCGCGGGCAGGCCTTCGGCCCGCCGGTATTCGGCGAAGGCGTCGAGGAACGCGTTGCCCGGCGCCTGGTTGCCCTGGCCGGGGGCGCCGAAGGTGGCGGCGAAGGAGGAGAAGAGGACGAACGCCGAAAGGTCCAGGTGACGGGTCAGTTCGTGCAGGTTCCGCGTCCCGTCCACCTTCGCCCGCAGCACGCCCGCCACCTGCTCGGGGGTGAGCGTCTCGATGACCCCGTCGTCCAGGACGGCCGCCGTGTGCACGACCGCGGTGAGCGGCCGGTCGGCCGGTACGGAGGTCAGGAGGGCCGCGAGCTGGTCGCGGTCACCGACGTCGCAGGCGGCGATCGTCACCTCCGCGCCGAGGGCCGTCAACTCCTCACGGAGACCGGCGGCACCGGGCGCGTCCGGACCACGACGGCTGGTCAGGACCAGGTGCTCGGCACCGTTCGACGCCAGCCAACGGGCGACGTGCGCACCGAGCGCACCCGTACCCCCCGTCACCAGCGTCGTACCGGCGGGCCGCCACTCACGCACGACCGGCGTCTCGGCCAGCCGCGCCCGCACCAGACGACGCACGAACACCCCGGAAGCCCGCACGGCCACCTGGTCCTCCGCACCGTCACCGGCCAGGATCCCGACCAGCCGGCCGAAGGTCCGATCGTCGGCCACGGACGGCAGGTCGACGAGGCCACCCCAGCGGCCCCCCTGCTCCATGGAGGCGACCCGGCCCAGACCCCAGATCAGTGCCTGCTCCGGGTCCTCGACACGGTCGGACCGACCGGCGAGGACCGCGTTCCGGGTGACGCACCACAGGGGCGCGGCCACATCGGCGTCACCGAGGGCCTGGGACAGCGCGAGCCCGGCGGCAAAGGCGCCCTCGCCGGCGAGAGCGAGGAGGGAGAGGACCCCGGCGGGTTCGTCCGCCCCGTCGGTGATGCCCTTCAGGGCGGTGGCGAGCGCGTCCCGGTCGGCCGTGCCGGTGGC
>NZ_JBHVPG010000070.1:0-36697 GCF_042887545.1 Streptomyces sp. NPDC057939 | reverse complement strand
GGGCGGGGTCCGGCTGGTCCGTGTCGGGGACGGCCCGCCCACCCCCGACCCCGCCCCACTCCACCCCACCCCCACCCCGCACACCCCTCCCTCCCCCCGACCCCCCGGTCGTACGCTGAAGCGATGAGAACTCCGCGTCAGGCAGCCCGCATTGTCGTCCTCTCCCCGAGCGGATCGGTGTTCCTGTTCCGGGAGAACAACATCGAGGTCGGCATCCACTGGCTGCCGCCGGGCGGGGGGATCGATCCCGGTGAGACGCCCGAGGAGTGCGTGCGGCGCGAGTTGCGCGAAGAGACCGGGTGGACCGATCTGGAGCCGCAGCGGCTGCTGTGCACCTGGGAGCACGACTTCACCCACCAGGGCATTCCGGTCCGCCAGCACGAGTACATCTACGTCACCACCGGCCCGGCCCGCGAACCCGTCCTCGAAGCCCCCGACATCCACTGGCAGTGGGTCTCCCAGGAGCGTCTCGCCGTCCTCGGCGAGCCGCTCTGGCCCCCGCGCCTGCCGGACCTGCTGTCGGGCCGGGTCGTGGAGCCCGTCCACCTGGGGCTGCTGGCCTAGACGCTGTCCGGGCCGGGCGCGCGGTGGGGTCGTCACTCCTCCCAGCGGGAGTCCCGGATCACCGACACGAAATCACCGGGCGCATGGCCGGGCACGAAGTGCCGCAGCACGTCCGCCTTCACGTTCCCGAACGTGGTCTCCGGCTTCCTGGCGACGCCCTCGGTGAAGGCCTCCAGGATCCGGCGCTTGAAGTCCGGGCGGGGGTGCAGTGCGGTGATCTCCTCCCGGGCGGCCGCGTCGAGTTCGTCGAAGCCGATGCCGAGGACGTCGTACTCCACTCCCGCGGTCACGAGGGCCACCTCCGGCTCCATGAACTCCGGGATCCCCGGGGTGGTGTGCAGGGCGATCGACGTCCAGACGCGCCGGATCCCGTCCTGCGGGACTCCGTGGCGTTCAAGAAAGCGGCGGGCCTCGTCCGCCCCGTCGACCTCGAACCGTCGACCGCTGTCCCGGAACTTCTCACCGAGCCCGAGGTCGTGGAACATCGCTCCGATGTAGAGCAGTTCGGGATCGTAGGCGAGGGCCTTCCGGCGCCCTTGCAGGCTTCCGAACCAGAAGACCCGGCGCGAGTGGTGGTAGATCAGTTCGCTCGCCGTGTCCCTCACCAGTGCCGTCGCCTCCGCGGCCAGCGCGCCGTCGGGTACGGCGATCCCTGCCGCCGTGTCGCCGTACGCGCCCGTGTTCCCGTCCTTGCCCGTGCCCGTGGCCCGTGCGTTCATCGCGTGCTCCTCTCGACGTGCCCCCACCCTCCTCCGGCGCGGGGCACCCCCGCCATGTCCGTGAAGCCACGTACCCCACGGATCCGGACACTGCGTGCCGCTACCGTGTCCGCATGGCCGCTCCCCACATCGTCACCGTCCTCGCCTTCGACGGCGTGCGGCTCATGGACGTCGCCGCGCCGCTGGAGGTGTTCAGCACCGCGGGCCGGCCCTACGTCGTGCAGGTCTGCACCCCCGACGGTGGCCCCGTGCGTACGTCGACCGGCCTGCGGATCGACGCCGACCTCCCCGCGGAGGCGGTCACCCGCACCGCGACACTGGTCGTCCCCGGGCCCGCCGACCTGGCGACCCTTGCCGCCGACCCCTCGCTCGTCGCGCAGGTCGCCGATCTGGCCGGGCGCGCGCAGCGGGTCGCTGCCGTCTGCACCGGGGCTTTCGCGCTGGCCGCGGCGGGGCTGCTCGACGGTCGCCGGGCCACGACCCACTGGGAACACGCGGCCGAGTTGGCCCGGTCGTACCCGGCCGTCACCGTCACCCCCGACGCGATCCACGTGCAGGACGGGCCCGTTCTCACCTCGGCCGGAGTCACGGCGGGAATCGACGTCTGCCTCACGCTCGTGGAACAGGACCTCGGCCCGGAGGCCGCCCGCCGGGTCGCCCGCGACCTGGTCGTCTTCCTGCAACGGCCGGGCGGGCAGTCCCAATTCTCGGTGGCGTCCCGGACCTCGCCCACCCGCGATCCGGTCCTGCGTCCGTTGTTGGACGCGATGGTCGCCGACCCCGCCGCCGATCACGGCCTCCCGGCACTCGCGCGGCGGGCCGGTCTCAGCACCCGTCACCTCTCGCGCCTCTTCAAGGCCCACACGGGCACCACGCCGGCCGTCCACCTGGAGCTGCTGCGCGTGGAGAGCGCGCGGATGCTCCTGGAGCGGGGTGAGAGCGTCACGACGACCGCCCGCCTCAGCGGCCTGGGCAGCGACGAGTCCCTGCGACGGGCCTTCGCCCGCCACCTCGGCACCACGCCCTCCGCCTACGCCTCCCGTTTCCGCACCACGGTGACCGGCTGAGCCGGAGGTCGATCGGGGCGGCCGGCGGGAGGGGCTGCGGGGGAGGTCGGGTCAGTGGGTTGTGGTGGCCTTCTTGTACAGCTGGGCGGCGTAGTCGCCGAGGATCGTGCTCGTCGAGACGTCGTCGGTGTCGCCGCCCGTCAGGATGCCGATGATCTTGCTGTCGCGGCTGATCCAGGCGCTGCCGCTCGTGCCGCCCGGGAAGTCGGCGCAGTCGAAGCGCTGTTCGGTCGGGCTCAGTCGGACGGAGGTCGACGTGCAGGTGCGGGGCACCTTGCGGTCGGACGGGTAGCCCGTCACCGTGACCTCCTCGCCGGCGCGGCCCGAGGTGTCCAGGGCGGCGGCGCCGGTGACGTCCTCGATGGGGCGCCCCTTGTCGTCGGGGGCGAGGCGGGCGAAGGCGAGGTCGTAGTCGTCGTCCGTCTCCTCGGCCCAGCGGTCGTCCTCGAAGACCTCCTCGATCTTCCAGGTGCCGTACGGGGCCACTCCGTTCGCGTACGCGGGTGCGAAGACGGCGCCTCCCGCGCTGTCGCGCTGCTTGCCCGCGAGGAGGCAGTGCCCGGCGGTGACGATCAGGTTCTTGCCGGGGCTGCGGACCACCGTCGCGGTGCAGAAGTGGTCGCCGTCCAGGCCGCCGGTGAACAGGGCGCCGGTGAAGGCGGCGGGTCCGCCGGGCTGGGGGTTCACGGGCGGCGGCAGCTCGTCCGACAGCAACGGTTTCGGCGCTTGCGATCGCGACGAGCCGGTCGGCGCGCCGGAAGGCGCACCCGAGGGTGCGGCCGTCCCGGCCCGTGCGGACGGTGTCGGTTCGGGGGGCGGTGCCAACTCCGCCACCGCCGCGGAGGCGCCCAGCGCCGCCAAGGCGCACAGCACCGCCGTCACCACGGTCCGTTTGTCCACCGCCACGATCCCCGTCCCTCCCCGCTTTGCCCCGGCGAAGCATGCCCCGGGGGCGGCCCGGGGTGCAAGATCGGACGTGATGGGGTGGCGCGTTCCCGTCGCCGAGGCCGGAACGGGCGCCCCGAGGCGATCGGCTGTTCCCGTACCTCCGGCGCCCGGGGCCCGGTCCCGGGCCTCGTCCGGCGTCGGCAGCCGGTCGGGGCCCCGGGGCCGGTGCGTCCGCGGTGCGCGCACGCGGTGGACCGGGCGCCGAACATCACCTCCGGCTCGACCGCCCGCGGACCGCCCCTTCCGCAGGGCCGGTCAGGTCCGGCGGGCCGCCCTCGGCGAGCCGATCGAGGGACTTCTCGCGCTTGCGGTGCTTGGCCGCGCCCGCCCCTACGCCCCCGGTCCCGCCCACAGTCCTTCCGGGGTCAGTCCCAGGAGGTCGATGGCGTTGCCGCGGACGATGCGGTCGACGACGTCCGGCGCGAGGTGGCCCATCTGGGCTTCGCCGACCTCGCGGGACTTGGGCCAGGTGGAGTCCGAGTGCGGGTAGTCGGTCTCGTAGAGGACGTTGCCGACGCCGATGGAGTCCAGGTTCTTCAGGCCGAACGCGTCGTCGAAGAAGCAGCCGTAGACGTGCTCGGCGAAGAGTTCGGACGGCGGGCGCAGCACCTTGTCGGCGACCCCGCCCCAGCCGCGGTTCTCCTCCCACACCACGTTCGCGCGTTCAAGGATGTAGGGGATCCATCCGATCTGGCCCTCGGCGTACATGATCCTGAGGTTGGGGAAGCGTTCGAACTTGCCGCTCATCAGCCAGTCGACCATCGAGAAGCAGCAGTTGGCGAAGGTGATGGTGGAGCCGACGGCGGGGGGCGCGTCCGCCGAGGTGGACGGCATCCGCGAGGAGGAGCCGATGTGCATGGCGATGACCGTGCCGGTCTCGTTGCACGCTTCGAGGAACGGGTCCCAGTCGTCGGTGTGGACGGACGGGAGGCCCAGGTGCGGGGGTATCTCGGAGAAGGCGACGGCGCGCACGCCGCGGGCCGCGTTGCGGCGGACCTCGGCGGCGGCGAGGCGGGCGTCCCACAGCGGGACGAGGGTCAGGGGGATCAGCCGGCCCCGCGCCTCGGGGCCGCACCACTCCTCCACCATCCAGTCGTTGTAGGCCCGTACGCCGAGGAGGCCCAGCTCACGGTCCTTGGCCTCGGTGAAGGTCTGACCGCAGAAGCGGGGGAAGGTGGGGAAGCAGAGGGCGGACTGGACGTGGTTGACGTCCATGTCCGCGAGGCGTTCGGGAACCGAGAAGGAGCCCGGGCGCATCTGGTCGTAGGTGATGACTTCCAGTTTGATCTCGTCACGGTCGTACCCGACGGCGGTGTCGAGGCGGGTGAGCGGCCGGTGCAGATCCTCGTACACCCACCAGTCGCCGACGGGGCCGTCGTCGCCGGGGGCTCCCATGACGGGTGCGAACTTGCCGCCGAGGAAGGTCATTTCCTTGAGGGGGGCGCGGACGATCCGGGGGCCGATGTCCCGGTACTTGGACGGGAGCCTGTCCCGCCAGACGTGCGGGGGCTCCACCGTGTGGTCGTCCACCGAGATGATCTTCGGGAAGGTCTCCATGCCTCACACCGTAGCGCTGATCTGACGAACCGTCAGCTAGTTGGCGGCGGATCGGTCCTCGGCGGACTGACGTGTACGCGCAAGACAGGGCAGACTGGCCCTCAAAACGACGGAAGGCAGGGGGGACGACCGATGGACGGCATACCGGCCATCCCGCACCAGCGGAACCACCCCGAGGCAGCCCGGACGGCCTCCGGCCCGGCCGGCACCACGCCGTCCGACACCAGCCCGTCCGACACCGGCTCCGGCTCCGGCCAGACCGGTACCACCCGGACCACCGGCAGCACCGCCAACAACACCGGCACCACCCGGGCCGCCGGCCCGACCCCGTCCGCCGGCCCGGCCCGATCCGTCGGCCCCGCCGACGACACCGCGACCGCCCCCGCTCCCGCCCCCGGCGACAACCGCTTCGCGGTCCTCGGCCCCGTCCGGGCCTGGCGCGGCGGCGAGGCGCTGCCCTCCGGCAGCCCGCAGCAGCGCGCCCTGCTCGCCGCGCTGCTGCTCCGTGACGGCCGCACCGCCACGGCGCCCGAGCTGATCGACGCCATCTGGGGCGAGGACCCGCCGCAGCAGGCCCTCGCCACCATCCGCACCTACGCCTCCCGGCTGCGCAAGGTCCTCGATCCCGGGCTGCTCGTCACCGACGCGGGCGGCTACGCGATCCGGCTGCGCCACGCCGAGGCCCTCGACCTCGGGATCGCCCGCGACCTCGCCGCCGAGGCCGACAGGGCCCGCTGCGCCGGGGACCGCGCCCTCGCCCTGACCCTGCTCGGCCGCGCCCTGGACCTGTGGGACGGGGAACCCCTCGCCGGGGTCCCCGGCCCGCACGCCGAGACCGAACGGACCCGGCTCGCCGAGTGGCGCCTCCAACTGCTGGAGGCCCGTCTCGACCTCGACCTGGAGGTCGGCCACCACGCCGAGGCCGTCTCCGAGCTCACCGCCCTCACCGCGGCGCACCCCCTGCGGGAGCGGCTGCGCGAGCTGCTGATGCTGGCCCTCTACCGCAGCGGGCGGCAGGCCGAGGCCCTGGCCGTCTACGCCGACACGCGCCGGCTCCTGTCCGACGAACTCGGCGTCGACCCGCGCCCCGAGCTCGCCGCCCTCCAGCAGCGGATCCTGCGCGCGGACACCGAGCTGGCCCGGGCCGAGGACCCCGCGCCGGCCGCCGCCCCCGTCACCGTGCGTCCGGCACAACTGCCCGCCACGGTGCCCGACTTCACCGGTAGGGCGCCCTTCGTCAGCGAGCTCGGCCACATCCTCGCCGGCGCCGGGGGCAAGGTCATGGCCGTGTCCGCGCTGGCCGGGATAGGAGGCGTCGGCAAGACCACGCTCGCCGTGCACGTCGCGCACGCCGCCCGGCCGTACTTCCCCGACGGCCAGCTCTACATCGACCTCCAGGGCACCGACCCCCGCCCCGTCGAACCGGAAGCCGTCCTCGGCTGCTTCCTGCGCGCGCTCGGCGCCCCCGACAGCTCGATCCCCGACTCCCCCGCCGAACGGGCCGCGCTCTACCGCTCCCTCCTCGACGGGCGCCGCGTCCTGGTGCTGCTCGACAACGCCCGCGACGCCGCCCAGGTCCGCCCGCTGCTGCCGGGCACCGCGGGCTGCGCCGCCCTGGTCACCAGCCGGGTCCGCATGTCGGGCCTCGCCGGGGCGCACCTCGTCGACCTGGACGTGATGAGTCCCGAGGAGTCGTTACAGCTGTTCACCCGGATCGTGGGCGGCGAACGGGTCGGAGCCGAACGCCAGGCCGCCCTCGACGTCGTCTGCGCCTGCGGTTTCCTGCCGCTCGCCATCCGCATCGCCGCCTCCCGGCTCGCGGCCCGCCGCACCTGGACCGTTTCCGTCCTCGCCGCCAAGCTCGCCGACGAACGCCGCCGCCTGGACGAGCTCCAGGCCGGGGACCTGGCCGTCAAGGCCACCTTCGAGCTCGGCTACGGCCAGCTCGAACCCGCCCAGCAGCGCGCCTTCCGGCTGCTCGGCCTCGCCGACGGCCCCGACATCTCCCTGCGGGCCGCGGCGGCCGTGCTCGACCTGCCCGAGCACGACACGGAGGACCTCCTGGAGGCGCTGGTCGACTGCTCCTTGCTGGAGTCCGCCGCGCCGGGCCGCTACCGCTTCCACGACCTCGTACGCCTCTACGCGCGTGCCTGCGCCGAACGGGACGAGCAGACGCCGGGCGGCCGCGACGCCGCCCTCGACCGGCTCCTCGACTTCTACCTGGCGACCGCCTCCCGGGTGTACGCGCTGGAGCGCCCCGGCGACCGGCTGCCGGCCCACCTGTCCGCGACCCGCCATCCCGGCCTCGTCCTGACGGAACCGGCCGCGGCCCTGGACTGGCTGTTCGCCGAGGCCGGCCCGCTGCTGGCCTGCGTGCGCCAGGCCGCCGTACGGGCCGGCGCGGGCGACGACGGCGCGCGGGCGGACGGCCCGGACGGCGGGGGACGGTTCGACGACGGCCGGGCCGATGTCCTGCGGCGGGCCGTGGACCTGCTGTGGGCGGCCAAGGACCTCGCCGAGTCGGGTGCCAATTCCAAGCAGTACGAGTCGGCGGCGCTGACCCTGCGCGAGGCCGCCCGGACGGCCAAGGACCCGCGGGCCGAGGGGCGCGCCCGCACCACCCTCACCATGGTCCACCTGTTCGCGGGCCGGTTCGCGGAGGCCGACGACGAGGCGCGGCAGGCCATGGACCTGGCCCGCGAGGCCGAGGACCCGCTGCCGAGCTGCTGGGCGCCCAACGACCGCGGGATCATCGCGCTCTACCAGGGCCGGTACGCGGACGGCGAGCGCTACCTGTTGGAGGCCATCCAGAACTTCCGGGCCGACGGGAACCGCGTGGGTGAGGCCAGCGCCCTGTGCAACCTCTCCCGCATCCACGTCGGGCTGGGACGGCTGTCCAGCGCCATCGACCTCGCTCAGCAGGGCATCGCCGTCTACGACCGGATGGGCCTGACCCTGCGCCTGGCCAACGGTCGCTACGCGCTGGGCATCGCGCTCACCCAGGCGGGCCGGCTCACCGAGGCCCTGTCGCAGCTCGGCGAGGCCCTGTCGCTGTTCCACGAGAACCGGCAGCCGTTGTGGGAGGGCGTGACCCACTTCCGGCTCGCCGAGGCGCACCTGGCCGCGCAGCGGCCCACCCTGGCGGCCAAGCACGCCGAGCAGGCCATCGCCCTGCGCGGGATCGGCGGCGAATGGCGGCGGGCGACGGTGCTGACCGTCCTGGGGAAGGCGCTGCGGTCCCTCGGTCAGGCCGACCGGGCACGCGCGTGCTGGCGGGACGCGGAGACCGTCTTCGCTCAGCTCGGCTCCACCGAACTGGCCGAAGTGCGCGCCCTGCTGGCGACCGAGATCGCCGCCTGAACGGCGCCGACCTGGGGCCTTCGCCGGATGGACGCGGCGTTCATCGTTCGTTTATCGCCGTCCGGCACGATGGGTTCATCGACCCGGAGCGCCGGGGGGGCACCCGGGTCGACGTTGGAGGACCACCCGTTCGGCGGCCACGGGGGAATCGCCGAACGGGCCCGACCCACCATCAGGAGACCCGATGACGACGAACGAGAACGCTTCGCCGCTCGACGATGACATCAGACCGCTCGACAACCACGCCTCGGGCATCGGCAGCAAGCCGCCGGCCCCGCCGGTGGAACCGCCGGCGGAACCGCCGCTCGAAGCCCGGGGCGAGGCCGGCGGCGAGGAGATCGTGACGCTGGACAACCACGCGTCCGGCACCCGCCCGTAGCGGTACCGCACGGGGCACGACCGCACGACGTACGGGGGAAAACGTACGGGGGACGTGCGGGCCGACCCTCACGGGGGACGTGGGGGGTCGTACGGGGGAAAACGTACGGGGGCGCAATACGGGGGAACGGCGGCCGCGGTGGCCAGGAGGGGGACCACCGCGGCCGCCGCACGTCCGCGCCCGGACGCGGACGCGGTGACTAGGGTGGGGGCGTGTTCACCTCACAGGGCCCGAGCCTGGGCGAACTGGCCGTGCAGGCCCTCTCCTCCGTCGAGCGCGGCTACGACCTCCTCGCGCCCAAGTTCGACGGGACCCCCTTCCGCACCCCCGACCGGATGCTCGACGCCGTCGAGGAGGCCCTCGCGCAGCACGAGGGCGCCTTCGACTCCGGGCTGGACGTCTGTTGCGGCACCGGCGCCGGCCTGCCGATGCTGCGCCGACTGTGCCGGGACCGGGTCACGGGTGTCGACCTCAGCGCGGGCATGCTGGCCGCGGCCGCGCGGGCCCACCCCGAGGGGGTGGACCTCGTACGGGCGGACGCGCTGGCGCTGCCGCGGACGCTCGACGACTCCTACGACCTCGCGGTGAGTTTCGGGGCCTTCGGCCACTTCCTTCCGGCCGAACGGCCCGCCCTGTTCGCCGGCGTGCACCGCGCCCTGCGTCCCGGCGGCCTCTTCGCCTTCCCGATCGGCGCCCCGTTCCCGCCGGGCTCCCCGGCGTGGTGGGCGGTGACCGGCTTCGACGCGGTGATGCGGGTGCGCAACGCCGTGTGGCGGCCGCCGTTCGTCATGTACTACCGCACGTTCCCGTTCGGGCCGGTCCGCGCGGACCTGACGGCGGCCGGCTTCACCGTGGCAACGGTCCCGCTGGAGCACTTCGGGCAGCGGTCCGACGGCAGCCCGCGCTGGCGCCTGGTGCTGGCCCGGCGGGCCGGTGACCCGGCCGCCTGATCAGCCGATCCGGTCGAAGGTGAGCCGCACCCGCTCCTGGTCGGTGACGTCGCTGCCGGTGCGCAGCCGGGCCCGGTCGTTGTCGGACAGGGCCCGCCCGTAGATCCGTACGTCGTCGAGGGCGCCCGCGTAGAAGGCCTTCTGGTCGGGCTGCGTGCCGAGGTGGATGGTGAAGGCTCCGGCGGGCCGGAAGTCGAGCCGGCCGGGGGGTTGTTCGGTGACGGCGGGGGTCTCGTCGTCGACGGACAGTTGGAGCCGGCCGCCTTCGCGCTGGAACACGACGTGGTGCCAGGTGTCGTCGTCGACGGCTTCGCGGGAGGCGACGGTGACGGGTCCGATGCCCCCGTTGACGGTGCCTTCGAGGCGGCCGGTCCCGGGGTCGGCCTCGATGCGGAACTGTTTGGCGGCGGGTCCCTGGCCGTAGCCCCACACGAGGGGCTGTCGGGCGCCGCTCTCCCGGTCCTGGCCCCGGGTCTTGTACTTCACCCAGGCGGCGACGGCGAAGTCCCCTTCACCCAGGCGGAGTTCGTCGGGGCAGTCGATCAGGCGCAGGAAGTCGTCCTTGCCGTCGAAGCGCATGGTCTTCCCGCCGTCGGGCCGGTTCCCGAGGCGGGGGCCGCCGTGCACGACGGCGTGGTTGCGGTACGGGGTGGCGTCGGGGGTGAGGCGCGGGGTGAGGTCCTCGGTGGCGGCGGCCAGCGCCTGCGGGGTGAAGGCGGTGAACTTGACGTAGCCGTGCGGGGTGCCGTTCGCGGTCTCGTAGAGCATGCCGATCTCGCCGGTCGGCAGCACGGCCATGTCGGAGTACCCGGCCCGTTCGCGCAGGACGACGGCGCCTCCGGTGGACCAGGTGCGGCCCTGGTCGGTCGAGGTGCGGACGGCGAGGGTCCAGCGGTCGGAGAACTCGGCGCCGGGGCGGCTGGGCGCCGAAAGCAGCAGTGGACCGCCGGGGAGTTGGAGGAGGGAGCCGGAGGCGGGCGGGGCGGTGAGGCCGGTGACGGGGGTGAAGCCGGGGGCGGGGAACTCGGGTGCGGAGGCGTCGTCGACGAGCGCGGACACGCGGTGGTCGGGGGTGCCGCAGGTGGCGGTGGAGCGGGCGTTGACGTAGATCCGGCCGTCGGGGAGCTGGGTGAGGGCGGGTTCGTTGGGTGCGGGGGTGCCCTCCGGGGCGCCCCAGCGGGCGCCGGGCAGCCAGTTGAGGCCGCCGTCGTCGCTGTAGAGGAGCTGGGCACCGGATTCGTGGGACTCGGTGCGGTAGTCGGCGGTGACGACCATGCGGCCGGGCCGGTCGGGTGCGGTGGGGGTGAGCTGGATGCCGTGGCCGGGGCCGACGGAGATCCAAGCCCGGTCGGGGGCCTTGAGGTGGGGTTGCGGGTTGGGGTCGGTGCTCCAGTGCGCGCCGTCGTCCTCGCTGTGGGCCAGGCGCAGTTCGCGCGGGCCGCGGACGCGGTTGCCCGTGTCGTCGTACGCCCAGGTGCTGTAGGCGTGCAGCAGGGAGATCCGGCCGGAGGCGGAGTCCACGACGGGGACGGGGTTCCCGTGGGCGCCCGGGTCCCCCGCGCCGCGGATGACCTCCATGGGGCCCCAGGTGCGGCCGTGGTCCGTGGAGCGCTTCATGACGAGGTCGATGTCGCCGATGTCGTCGCAGCCGGCGGTGCGGGCCTCGGCGATGGCGAGCAGCGCGCCGGCCCGGGTGGTGGTGAGGGTGGGGATGCGGTAGCAGTCGTAGCCCTCGGTGAAGGCGCTGAAGGGCGCGGAGAGGGCGGCGGTCAGGCCGCCGGCCCGCCGTCCGCCGGGCCCGTCGTCCGCCGCGCCGTCGGGGGGCGCGGCGGGCAGCAGGACGGCGGCCGCGACGGCCAGCGCCGTGGCCGCCGCGGCACCGATCGCGATCCGGACGCGGGACGCGAGGAGGAACCGTACGGCTGTTTGGTGCGAGCTCACCCGTGCAGGCTAACGCGGGTGGCGGGCGGGGTCGGTCAGACGTGCTGCGGGCGTGCTCTGAGCTGGGCCTTCAGCACCTTGCCACCGGCGTTGCGCGGGAGTTCGGTGACGAACTCCACCGCCCGGGGGACCTTGTAGTTCGCCATTTCCCGGCGGGACCAGGCGATGAGGTCCTCGGCGGTGAGGGTGGAGCCGGGGCGCCGGACGGCGTACGCCTTGCCGACTTCGCCGAGCCGGGCGTCGGGCACGCCGATCACGGCGACGTCGGCGATGTCGGGGTGCAGGCCGAGGAGTTGTTCGATCTCGGCGGGATAGGCGTTGAACCCGCCGACGATGAACATGTCCTTGATCCGGTCGGTGATCCGCAGGTTGCCCTCGGCGTCGAGGACGCCGACGTCGCCGGTGCGCAGCCAGCCCTCGGGGGTGATGGCACGGGCGGTGCCCTCGGGGTCCTCGAAGTAGCCGCGCATGACGTGGTGGCCGCGCACCCACACCTCGCCGGCGGTGCCCACCGGTTCGGGGTCCCCCGCCGGGCCGACGATCCGCAGTTCGGTGCCGGGGATGGCCCGGCCCGAGGTCGCGGAGACGATGTCGGGGCGGTCGCCGCGGCGGCACATGGTGACGATGCCGCTCGCCTCGGAGAGTCCGTAGGCGGTCAGGACGGTGGCGATGCGCAGTTCGGCGCGCAGCCGCTCGACGAGTTGGAGCGGGACGACGGCCGCGCCGGTGACGACCAGTCGCAGGGCGGACAGGTCGTGGTTCTCGCGCTGCGGGTGGTCGAGCAGCGACTGGTGGAGGGTGGGCGGGCCGGGCAGGACGGAGATCCGTTCGGCGGCGACGTTGGCGAGCACGGTGTCCACGTTGAAGACGGGCTGCGGGACCATCGTGGCGCCGCGCATCAGGCAGGCGATGATGCCGGCCTTGTAGCCGAAGGTGTGGAAGAAGGGGTTCACGATCAGGTAGCGGTCGCCCTCGCGGAGTCCGGCGAGTTCGCTCCACACGTCGTAGCAGCGCAGGGTCTGGGCGTGGGTGATGACGGCGCCCTTGGGGCTGCCGGTGGTGCCGGAGGTGAAGATGATGTCGGAGGGGGTGTCGGGGCGCAGGGAGGCGGCGCGCTCGCGCACCCGGTCGCCGGGTACGGCGTCGCCGGCGGTCAGGAAGTCCTTCCAGGTGCGGAAGGACTCGGGGGCGTCCTCGGCGAGGACGACGACCTGTTCCAGGTGGGGCAGTCCGGGCAGCGGTCCGCTGCCGGGCCCCTCGGCGGCGGCGCGGCGCAGGGAGGCCACGTAGGAGGTGCCGAGGAAGGTGCCGGTGACGAACAGCAGGCGGGCGCGGCTGCGCCGCAGGACGTAGGCGGCTTCGGCGCCCTTGAAGCGGGTGTTGAGGGGGACGAGGACCGCGCCGGCGGAGACGGCCCCGAGGGAGGAGACGATCCACTCCAGGGTGTTGGGCGCCCAGACGGCGACCCGGTCGCCGGGCTCGATCCCGGCGGCCAGGCAGGCGGCGGCGGCGCGTTCGACGCGTTCGCCGAGTTGGGAGTAGGTGATCCGGACCCGGCCGTCGACGACGGCCTCGTGGTCGGCGTACCGGGCGGCGGCGTCGCGCACGAGCCCGGCGACGCTGCCCCAGCGCAGGTCCCCGCGGCCGTGGAGGGCGTCCTCGGACGCGTGGTCACGGGCGCGAACGGTGCCGGGACCGGCATCGGGGCCGCCGAGGGAGCCGCTGCCGGGGCCGCTCCCGGGACCGCTCCCGGAACACCTCGTCGTGCCGGTCGCGGAGACCTCCGCACCGGCCCCGACCACGCTCCCGGAACCGTTCGCGCCCATGACCTCGTGTCCGCCCTCGACCATCGCCCGCCCCTCCTCGCGATCCCATAGCTGACTATCCGTCAGATTAGCTGTAGCCTTCGCGGCTGTCAGTACTGGTGCACCCCCCGGAGGTGGCGATGGCGGCAACGCTCAAGGACGCTACGGCAATCGTCGGCATCGGCCAGACCGCCTTTGCCAAACGACTGCCGAGCACCGAAAAGGAACTGGCCTGCCGGGCCATCCTGGCGGCACTCGCCGACGCCGGCATAGCCCCCGGCGAGGTCGACGCGTTCGCCTCCTACACGATGGAGGAGACCGACGAGGTCGAGGTCGCCAAGGCCATCGGCGCGGGCGACGTCACCTTCTTCTCCAAGGTCGGCTACGGCGGCGGCGGCTCCTGCGCCACCGTCGGACACCTCGCCGCCGCGGTCGCCACCGGCCAGGCCTCCGTCGGCGTCGCCTGGCGCTCCCGCAAACGCGGCTCCGGCCCCCGCCCCTGGAAGAACACCGCCGTCCAACTGCCCACCCCCGGACAGTGGACCCGCCCCTTCGGGCTGCTGCGCCCGGCCGACGAGATCGGCATGCTGGCCCGCCGCTACATGCACGAGTACGGCGCCACCCGCGAGCACCTCTTCAACGTCGCGATGGCCTGCCGCAACCGGGCCAACGAGAACCCGGCCGCCATGATGTACGAGCGCCCCCTGACCCGCGAGATGTACATGACCTCCCGCATGATCAGCGACCCGCTCTGCCTCTTCGACAACTGCCTGGAGACCGACGGCGCCCTCGCCTGCGTGATCGTCTCCGCCGAACGCGCACGCGACTGCCGCCAGAAGCCCGTCTACGTGCACTCCGTCGCCCAGGGCCTGCCCGCCCAGCACCACGGGATGGTCAACTACTGGAACGACGACCCGCTGACCGGTCCCGCCTGGACCGCCGCCCGACACCTGTGGAAGCAGGCCGACTTCGGCCCGCAGGACGTGGACGTCGCGCAGATCTACGACGCCTTCACCCCGCTGATCCCCCTCTCCCTGGAGGGCTACGGCTTCTGCGGGCGCGGCGAGGGCGCCGCCTTCACCGAGGGCGGGGCCCTGGAGATGGGCGGCCGGCTACCGATCAACACCGGCGGCGGCGGCCTCTCGGAGGCCTACGTGCACGGCTTCAACCTGATCAACGAGGGCGTCAAGCAGCTGCGCGGGATCTCGACCGCCCAGGTGCCGGACGCCGCGACCTGCCTGGTGACCGCCGGCGAGGGCGTCCCCACGTCCGCGGTCCTGCTGCGAGCCTGAGGAGCCGACCATGACCTCCGCCAGCCCTGCCGAAGACCTCCTCCTGCCCGTACCCGACGAGGACGGCGCCCCCTTCTGGGAGTACGCCGCCCGCGGCGAACTCCGCGTCCAGGCCTGCGCCGACTGCGGCCGACTGCGGTTCCCGCCGCGCCCCTGCTGCCCTCACTGCCAGTCCTTCGACGGCGAGTGGCGCCGGATGAGCGGGCGGGGCCGGATCTGGTCCTGGGTACGGCCCCACCCGCCGCTGCTGCCCGCGTACGCCGCGCAGGCCCCGTACAACGTCATCCTCGTCGAGCTCGTCGAGGAGCCCCTGATCCGGCTGGCCGGGAACCTGGTCACCGCCGCCGACGCCCCCCTCGACTCCGTGGACCCGGCGCGACTGCGCATCGGGGCCCGCGTCCAGGTGGTGTTCACGCAGACGGGCGGGATGAGCGTGCCGCGCTGGATCCTGGAGAAGCCGTGACGCCCCGGGTGGAACGGGACGGGGACACCGGGGTCGCGGTCGTCACCCTCGACCGGGAGCACCGGCACAACGCGGTCGACCTGGGGACCGCGGCCGCGCTGACGGCGCTGTGGCGGGAGTTCCGGCACGACGAGAAGGTCCGGGCGGTGGTGCTGACCGGCGCGGGCACCGCCGCGTTCTGCACGGGCATCGACCGGTCCGCCGAGGTGCCGCAGCCCGCGTCCCCGTACTCGGTCGACGATCCGCTGCTCGCGATCGGCCCCAAGACCTGCGACCTGTGGAAACCGGTCGTGGCCGCCGTCAACGGCATGGCCTGCGGCGGCGCCTTCTACCTGCTCGGCGAATCGGAGTTCGTCGTCTCCTCCACCACCGCCACCTACTTCGACCCGCACACCTCGTACGGCATGGTCAGCGCCTACGAGGCCGTCTACATGGCCCAGCGGATGCCCTTCGGGGAGGTCGCCCGGATGTCCCTGATGGGGACGGCGGAACGGCTCTCCGCGCGGCGGGCCTACGAGATCGGCCTGGTCTCGGAGCTGGCGGAGCCGGACGAACTGCTCGGGGCGGCCCTGCGGTCGGCGCGGACCCTGGCCGGCTTCCCCACGGAGGCCGTGCAGGGCACCGTACGGGCCCTGTGGTCGGCGAAGCGGGCCGCGCTCCAACAGGCCCTGGACCAGGCCCCGGCCCTGATCGGCCTGGGCAACCTGCCACCGGAGCGGCAGGCGGAACTCTTCGGGGCCCGGCGGCCGGGAGCGGAGTTCCGCCTGCGGTGATCAGCCGTGGCTGCGCGGCTTGGTGGGCTTGCCGGGCTTGGTGGGCTTCGCGGACGGCCTGGTGGTGCGGCGCCCGGTGCCGTCCGCGTCGTCCGTGGCCGTGGCCGTGGGCGACGGGGAGGCGGACCGGGCGACCTCGACCACCGAGGTGATCCGGCAGTCCTTCACCTCGGCGGCCCGCTGCGCGGCGGTCAGGGCGATCACCAGGGTGCCGGTGCGGCGGGCCTCCAGGGTCACGGTGGCGCGGGACGTCTCGACGAGCGCGCCGGCGGCGCCCTCCCGGTTCAGGGCCACCTCGAAGGTCGCCGTGCGGTCCAGCCGCGAGGTGACCTCCACGGTCGTGGCCGGCTTGCCCGCGCCGACGCAGGTCGTCACCACGGCCGTCGCCGGGGCGCCCACCGGGGACGTCGATGCCGTCGGGCTGCTGTCGCCGCCGGCCCCGGCGCCGCCGTGGCTCTTCTTGCTCTTGCTCTTGGTCTTCGAACTGGAGCAGCCGCCCCCGCCGCCGCTGCTCTTGCTCTTGCCGCTGCTCCCGCTGCCGCCGCTCGACGAGAATCCCGTGAGCGCCAGGACCACCGCCACGAGTACCGCGGCGAGCCTGATGCGGCTGCCCCTTCCGGTCACCATCATGCGAACCCCTCCCTGTAGGACGGCGCGACGCTACCAGCCGCCGCGGACGGTGAGGGCGGGCCCGCAACGACCCGCCACGGGCCTCGGCGACGGCCGGCGCCGACCGCCGGCGGGCCGCCCGACGTATCGGCATTCGCCACCCCGCGGCCGGAACGCCCCCCTCCGTTCTCTCTGCCACCAGCGAAGACGCCCCCGGAGCCGGTCCACGGTCGGCGAAACCGTGGTTGCATCCCCGGACCGAACCCGGCGGCCAGCCGCATTCCCCCCGCGTCCCTTCGGTGAGCACCGACCCACCACAAGGAGCACGGCACCAGTGCGCACCATCGCCACCGAGATCGTCATCGACGCGACGCCCGAAGAAGTCTGGGCGACCCTGACCGACCTGCCCCGCTACTGCACCTGGAACCCGTTCATCCGCCAGGCGTTGGGCGAAACCGTCCCGGGCGCGCGGCTGGACCTGACGATGTACTCGCGGTCGGGGAAGCCGACGGTCTTCCACCCGACCGTCCTCGTGGTCAACCCGTCCGTCGAGTTCCGTTGGAAGGGCCGGTTCCTCGTCCGCGGCCTGTTCGACGGCGAGCACTACTTCCGGCTCTCCGAAGGCCCGGGCCGCACCACGCGCCTGGAGCACGGCGAGCGCTTCGGCGGCCTGCTCGTCCCCTTCCTCGGCAAGCTGCTCGCGGACACCGCCCGCAACTTCACCGCGATGAACGAAGCCCTGCGCACCCGCGTCGAATCGGCCCGTTCGAGGTCCTGACGCCCACCGGGTCCGCGGACGCGGACCCCCGAGACCCCCGGCCCCCGCCCGCCCCGTCCGGCGTGCGGGGGCCGGGACCCCGCAGTAGCGTGGCCGATCACGACGCCTACCCGGAAGGCCGGGCATGATCCGCAACGTCCTCGGTTCGCTGATGGGTCTGGTCGGCGCGGCGGCCGCCCTCTGGAGCCCTTACCGCGCTTGGTACGAAGGCCGACGCGGCCGCGACTACCGCGTCGAGGAGCTGTTCGCCGGCTCCGGCATCACCCCCGACGGGGCCGCGCTGCTCGGCTCGCTCATGCTGCCGTTCCTGTGCGCCGCCCTCCTCGCGCTGGGCGCGGCCGTGCTGCGTTCACGGCTGCTGATGGCGCTCGCCGGGATCGTGGTCCTCGGCTTCGCGGTGCTGTGGATGGTCCGCCAGGGCCAGGCGGCCGGCAGCCTGTCGGTCGGCGGCGACGGTCAGGGCCTGGGGCCCGGCGTCGCCACCGCCTTCGCCGGCGGCGCGCTCATCCTGCTCGGCGCGTTCGTCATGCGCGGGCGGCCCCGCCGCGACCGGCGCCCACTGCCCCGCGACGCCGGTATGCCCGGCGCCGTCACGGGCTGGGAGGACCGGCCGGTCACCCCCCAGACCGAACCCTGGCACCCGGACGACCGCCCCCGGGACACCGGCCCGCAGGACCCGCGCCCGCAGTACCCGGATCCGCAGAACCCGAATCCGCAGAACCCCGGCCCGCAGGCCCCCCGCCCGCAGTACCCGGATCCCCAGGACCCCGGCCCGCAGGGCCCCCGCGCGTAGTCCCACCGGCCCCGGGACACGGCGGCGCGTGGGCGCCCGGCCCCGGAAACGGCGGCGGCCCCGAACCCCCTCGTGAGGGGGCGGGGCCGACCGGCACCGGTGTGGATCAGGCGGCGTCGACGACGCCGGAGGCCGCGATCTCGACCTTGGCCTTGGGGGCGCCGGACTGGGAGCCCAGGGCCTCGATCTGGTCGACGAGCTCCTTGCCCTCGACGACCTCGCCGAAGACGACGTGCTTGCCGTCGAGCCACGAGGTGACGACGGTGGTGACGAAGAACTGCGAGCCGTTGGTGTTGCGGCCGGCGTTCGCCATCGACAGCAGGTACGGGCGGTCGTGCTTCAGCTCGAAGTTCTCGTCCGCGAACTTCTCGCCGTAGATGCTCTTGCCGCCGGTGCCGTTGTGGTTGGTGAAGTCACCGCCCTGCAGCATGAACTGCGGGATGATGCGGTGGAAGCCGGAGCCCGCGTAGCCGTAGCCGTTCTGGCCGGTGGCCAGCTCGCGGAAGTTCTTCGCGGTCTGCGGAACGACCTTGTCGAAGAGCTCGAAGACGATGCGGCCCGCGGGCTTGTCGTTGATGTTGATGTCGAAGTAAACGTTGCTCATGGGGTCCATCCTGTCACTCCCGGTGCCGTGAAGCAGCTGGAGGGGCCGGAGCCCCGCCTTCCGTGCAGGTCATCCGCCCGTACGGGTGCCCGTGCCCTTGGCCGCGTCCAGCGCGTAGACGCAGCGGTCCTTGCTGCACGCGTACACCACGCCCGCCTCTGCGACCGGGGCCCCCGTGATCTCCCCGCCGGTGGCGAGCTTCCAGCGGAGCTGGCCGCCCGCCGCGTCCAGGGTGTACAGGCAGTGGTCGGCCGAACCGAAGTGGACGCGCCCGTCCGCGACCGCCGGGGCACCGGTGATCTCGCCGCCCGCCGCGAACCGCCACTTCGGGGTGCCGGTGACCGCGTCGAGCGTGTACAGGGCGCTGCCGGCGCCCAGGTGGACGTTGCCGTTGGCCACGATGACCGCGTCCCCCGAGGGGCGCGGCTCGGTGGCGATGCGCCAGCGGTCCTTGCCGGTGGCCGCGTCCAGGGCGTACACGGTGCCCAGGTAGTCGGCGAGGTAGACGCCGCCCCCGGTGACCGCCGCGCCCGGCGCGAACGCCGGGGGTGCCAGGAACACGGCCGGGGCCTCGAAGTGCCAGCGGACCCGGCCGGAGGCCCGGTCCACGGACAGCACGCGGGTGCCCGCGGCGACGTACACGTTGCCGTCGGGGGCAGGGGTGACGCGGACCGGGACGTTGCCGCAGGACGCCGCGTCCCCGACCGGGTACGACCAGGCCTCCTGGCCGGAGCGGGCGTCCAGGGCCCGCAGCCGGGCGTCCTGCCACACGTAGACGGTGCCGTCGTGGAGGACGGGGGCGGCCTCCGGGGTCTCGAAGTCGCTCTGCGCGCCGGTCAGTTCCCACAGCTTCTGACCGTTCGACGCCTCCCGGCCCTGGACGCCGCCGCCGCGCGTGGCGGTGATCACGGTGCCCCGGTCCGCGCGCAGCGCGTACACCCAGGCCTCGGTGGACAGCCGCCACCGCTCGGCGCCGTCGGAGGCGTCGAGCGCGTACAGGGACGGCCCGTCGGAGGCGTGGATCCGCCCTTCGGAGACGGCCATGGACCAGGCGACGTCCCGCGTCTTGAACTGGCGGCGGCCGCTGCCGACGTCCAGGGCGTGCACCTCGAAGGACGTGACGTACAGCAGGTCACCGGCGACGGTGGGGGTGCCCCAGACCTCGTTGGACATGCGGAAGCGCCACGGCCGCCAACGGCCGCTGTCCGGGGACGGGCCGGGAGCCGGAACGGTCCCGACGGAGGAGGACCCGGACGGCCCGGGGATGACCCCCGAGGGGGCCGGGGAGCCGTGCGGCGGCCGGACCCAGCCGGTCGCCGACTGCGCGCCCGCGTATCCGACCGGAGCCGCCGCGGTCGCCCGCGGGCCGGGCCCGATCGGCACCGGGGAGGCGCCGAGGTGGACGGGGTCGCCGGGCGCCGCGGGCACCGGCGGCCGGTCCGGGCGCGGCGGGGCGGCCTGACCGGTCCGCGGGTCCACCCACGGGTCGGCGGCGCCGCGCGGACGGCGGTGCGTGACGGCCCCGGAGGCGGGCCCGGCGGCCGGGCCGCGGGCCGGTCCGCGCGCCGGGACGACGGGCGCCGGAGGCGTGCGGTGTCCCGCGCGCCGGGCCTCGATCATGGCGACGGCCCGCTCGGGCAGCCACGCCGAGGCCGTACCGCTCTCGTCGCCGCCCTCGAAGAGGTGCGGGGCGAGCTGCGCCTGGAGGTCGGCGGGGGTGGGGCGCCGGGTGGCGTCCATCTGCATGCACGACTCGATCAGCGGCCGCAGTTCCTCGGGCAGCCCCTCCAGGTTGGGGCCCTCGCGCAGCAGCATGAACACCGTCTCGACCGGGTTCGCGCCGTGGTACGGCGGGTGGCCGGTGGCGGCGAAGACGAGGGTCGAACCGAGCGAGAAGACGTCACTGGCGCCCTTGACGCTGCGCGAGTCCTTCGCCTGCTCGGGAGACATGTAGGCGGGCGTGCCGACGGCGACGTTCGTCATGGTCAGCCGGGTGTTGGAGACCCCGCTCGCGATACCGAAGTCGATCACCCGCGGGCCGTCCTCGACGACGAGCACGTTGGACGGCTTCAAGTCGCGGTGGACCAGGCCGGCACCGTGGATCGACTGGAGCGCCTCGGCGATGCCCGCCGCGAGCCAGCGCACGCCCTGCGCGGGCATCGGCCCGCACTCGTTGACGATCTCCTCCAGGGAGGGCGCCGGCACGTACGCGGTCGCCAGCCACGGCACCGCGGCCCGCGGATCGGCGTCGACGACGGCCGCGGTGTAGAAACCGGAGACCGCGCGCGCGGCCTCCACCTCACGCGTGAAGCGCACCCGGAACAACTGGTCCTCGGCGAGCTCGGTGCGCACCGTCTTGATCGCGACGCGCCGCCCGGACGCCGACCGCGCGAGATAGACCAGCCCCATGCCGCCGGCGCCGAGCCGTCCCAGCACCTCGAAGGGGCCGATCCGTCTCGGGTCGTGCTGCGTCAGCTGCTCCACCACTCGCCTCCACACCTCCCCGTACGGGTCCCCGCCGGACCCGTTCTTCCCTACCCGCGCGCACCGTTGCGCAGGAACACGCATCGGCACGCGCACCGGCACGCTGGTCTGCCCGTGCGGCGTCCCTCGCGGGACCGCGCCCCGCCCGCGGGCACCGGCCCGCCGGGGCGGCGTCCCACTCCGTGCAGCGTCTCACCCCGGGCTGTGCCGGAAGTCGCGCAACCTCGATTCTGTCAGGCCCGCGCCTGGTCCGGCCCCGGCTCCGGGTGGGCTTTCACACGTGGCTCCGAAAGGAGAGCGAAGACGGCCCCCTGATTGTCGGCGACGACGGCGATCCGGCCGTACGGCGTGTCGAAGGGATCGGCGGTGACCCGGCCGCCGAGCCGCTGCACGGTCGCGACGCTCTGGTCGCAGTCCGGGACGGCGAAGTAGACCAGGAAGTGCGCGGGCATGATCTCCGGGAAGGCGTCGGTGATCGGGCTGCGCCCCAGGACGGCCGTGTCGGTGCCGGGGACGCTCCCGGGCGGCGACCAGACGCGGTACTCGTCGCCCGTCTCGGGGTCGTCCTGGTCCTGCGCGACGTAGCCGAAGACGCGGGTGTAGAAGTCGTCCACGGCGTCGCGGGCCCGGGTGTAGACCTCCGACCAGCAGTACGTGTAGGGCTCCTGCTGGGCGTCGAAGCCGTGGTGGGTGCCGGGCTGCCAGAGGCCGAAGACGGCGCCGCCGGGGTCTGCGGCCATCGCGGCGGTCCCGTACGGGCCAACGGGCTGCGGGTCCATGACCATCTGGCCGCCGGCGGCGCGGATGCGGGCGGCGCAGGCGTAGGCGTCGGAGGTGTACAGGTACACGCCCCACACGGTGGGCATGCGGCCGTCGGGCTTGGGGGCGAGGGCGGCGACGTTGCGGCCGCGGCTGTAGGCCTGGGTGTAGTGGCCGTAGGCGGCGCCCGCGCTGTCCCCGAAGGCCCACCCGAAGAGCTCGCCGTAGAAGCGCTTGCCCGCTTCCACGTCGGGGAGCGAGGCGTCGACCCAGCAGGGCGAGCCTTCCGCGAATGCGGCCATGAGCCGGGTCCTTCCGTCGTGCGGGGTGATGCGGGGATTTGCTACGGTTTCCGGCCTCCGTGGAGATCGAGGCGATCCGCACCTCTCCGCAATGATCCGCCCGAAAAGTTGTCCACAGCCTGTTCGTAAGACTATTCGGGGGATATCTCACGGTACGGGCCGGGTCATCCCCGCACCGGGGCCGGGCCGCCCCCGCGCAACGGCGGCCCGGCCCCGGCCGGATTCCGCCTCCGAGGACCTCGCGCGACCGCTCCCGTGCAGGCCGGGGGCCCCGTCACCCCATTTGCAGGCGGCCGAATAGCGCGCCGATCCCCCCTCGGTAAGCTGACGGCATGACAGGACAAGTACGCACCGTCGACGGGCGTGTCGCCGGCCGGCGCGGCCAGGCGACGCGGCAGAAGCTGCTCGACTGCCTCAGCGAGATGCTCAGCTCCTCGCCGTACCGCGACGTCAAGGTGATCGACGTCGCGCGCAAGGCCGGCACCTCCCCCGCGACCTTCTACCAGTACTTCCCGGACGTCGAGGGCGCCGTCCTGGAGATCGCCGAGGAAATGGCCACGGAGGGCGCCCAGTTGACGGCGCTCGTCGAGGGCCGCAACTGGGTCGGAAAGGCCGGCTGGGCGGCCGCCGAGGAACTCGTCGAAGGGTTCCTGGACTTCTGGCGGCGCAACGACGCGATCCTTCGGGTCGTCGACCTCGGCGCGGCCGAGGGCGACAAGCGGTTCTACAAGATCCGCATGAAGATCCTGAACTCCGTCACCAACTCCCTCACGGAGTCGATGAAGGAGCTCCAGGCCAAGGGCAAGGTCGACAAGGACCTCAGCCCGGCGGCGATGGCCGGCTCGCTCGTCGCGATGCTCGCCGCGGTGGCCTCGCACCAGAAGGGGTTCCAGACCTGGGGCGTCAAGCAGGCCGAGCTCAAGCCGAACCTGGCCCTGCTCGTCCACCTCGGCATCACCGGCAAGAAGCCCACCAAGTAGCGGCGGACCCTCCCGGGGTCCGCCCGGGGGTCCGCCCTGGCCGACCTGGCCGACCTGGCCGACCTGGCCGAGTGGTACGGCCTGCACGATCCGACCAACCTGCATGAGCCGATCGACCTGCACAGCCTGCCGAACCCGACCGATCCGCCGTCCCGAAACCCTCTTCACCAGGCTTCACCAGGGCCGCCTTCCCGGGCCCGCCCCCGCGGCGCTCAGGTCAGCGCCGCTCCAGACGGAACAGCCTGATCTCGCGGTCGATGCGCGCCTGGTACGTCGCGTACGGCGGCCAGAACCTCAGGACCGCCTGCCACGCCGCCGCGCGCTCCGCCCCCTCCAGCAGCCGGGCCCGTACGGCGACGTCCCGCCCCTGCCAGTTCACGTCCGCGTCCGGATGCTTGAGCAGGTTCCCGGTCCAGGCCGGGTGGCCGGGGCGGCCGAAGTTGGAACCGATCAACAACCAGCTCGTCCCACCGTCCTCCGGCATGCACGCGAGCGGCGTGGTGCGCGGTTCGCCGCTCTTCGCGCCCTTCGCGGTCAGGATCACCCCCGGCAGCATCCGGGCACTGAGCAGCACCTTGCCGCGGGTCAGCCGGTGCACCGTCTTGTCCATCGCGGGAATGAAGTGCGGTGCGATCCTGGCGAACAACATGGTCGAGGAGACCTTCTGCATCAGCTTCACGCCGACGCCCTTGCCCTGGGCCACTGCCATCAGACGGCCGCCTTCTCCGGTTCGGTGGGGGTGGTGGGGGTGGTGGGGGCGCTTCGGCCGGTCGGGGTGTCCCGGCCGCTCGGGTTTCCCCCGGTGGCCCGGTCGGCCGGTGCGAACAGGCCCGAGTTGTGCGCCGCGTGCGCCCGCAGCCGGTGGACCGGGCCGAAGAGCAGTTCGTCGGCGGCGGCCCGCTTGAAGTACAGGTGCGCGTCGTGCTCCCAGGTGAAGCCGATCCCGCCGTGCAACTGGATGCCCTCGCCCGCCGTCACCCGCAGCGCCTCCAGGGCCTGCGCGAGGGCCAGGGGGCCCTGCTCCGGGTCCCAGGCCGCGTAGTAGGCGGCGGACCGGGCCGCCTGGACCCGTACGTACAGGTCGGCCAGCCGGTGCTTGACGGCCTGGAAGGATCCCACGGCCCTGCCGAACTGCTCGCGCCGGCGGACGTAGTCCACCGTGCGGGCCAGCGCCTGGTCCGCCGCCCCGACCGCTTCGGCGGCCAGGACGGTGGCGGCGGTGCGCCCGGTCGCGGCGAGCGCGGACAGCACGTCGCCGTCGGCACCGTCGGCGTTCGCGGTCGCGGCCCCGGCGGCCCCGGCGGCGTCTCCGGCCCCGAGCAGTTCGGCCGGCACGTCGCGCAACTGGACGCGGCCCTGCGGACGGGTCTCGTCGAGGGTGGGCTGCCGGGAGCGTACGAGGCCGGGCGCGTCCTCCCGTACGAGGAACAGCAGGGTCCGGCTGCGGGCGAACCCACCGGTGTGCGCCGCGACCAGCAGCAGGCCCGCGCTGTGGCCGTCCAGGACCTGGGCCACCTCCCCGTAGAGCCGCCACCCCTCCGCGGGGGCGCCGGAAGTGCCGGGGGCGGGGGTGACCGCGCGGGCCTGGACCCCGCCGGCCCGGCCTCCGCCGGCCCACTCGCCGGCGGTGTTGTCGCCGGTCAGCGCCAGGGCGGTGGCCAGCGCGGGCCCCGGGACGGCGAGTGCGGCGCTCAGCTCACCGGAGGCCAGCGCGGGCAGCAGCGCGGAGCGCTGGGCGGCGGTGCCGAGGGCGGTGATCAGGGGTGCGACCAGTACGGCGGTCGCCAGTAACGGCGAGGGCAACAGGGCCCGGCCGGTCTCCTCGCAGGCGAGCGCCAGGTCGGCCGGGGTGCAGCCGACGCCCCCGTACTCCTCGGCGATGGCGATGCCCGGCAGGCCGAGCTGCCGGGCGAGCCGCTGCCACAGCTCGCGGTCGTGTCCGGCGGCGGTGCGGGCAGCGGCCTTGACCTCGTCCGGGCCGCAGCGTTTGCCCAGGATCTCGCGCAGGGTGCGGCGCATCTCGTCCTGCTCCGCGGTGAAGGCGGCGTCCATCGTCGGGCTCCTCCCCGTATCTGACGGGCCGTCATGTTAGGGCGACGACGCCGAGATGCACAGGGGCGGGCGACGGGGTGTTCACCCGGGGGACGACCCGTCCGGCCGGACGGCGGGTGTTCGCCGGGGTCGGCCGGGCGGGCGGCCGGCCGGGCGGGCGGCCGGCTCAGCCGCGCTCGCGCCGCCGGACCGCTTCCGCCCCGGCGAGGAGGAGGCAGCCGGCGAAGGTCATGAGCGCGTAGCCGAGGACCTCGTGCCCGGCGGGAATGAGGTGCCGTGTGAAGCCCAGGAAGCGGATGAAACCGAACCACTCGTGCAGCAGCCCCGAGACGCCCGCCACGACGAGCGCGCCGCCGGGAACGCCCAGCACCCCGGACCAGCCGCCCGCCGAGGACGAGGAGGGCGAGGAGGGTGAGGTAGGCGAGGAAGTCATGCGCCGACCGTAGCCGGCCCGGGACGGCCGCCGCGTCAGCCGTACGTCGCGGCCCCCCGCGACGAAAGAGAACAGGGGCGAGGGGCGGGGCGCCCTCCGGCAGGGGTGGGGGCGGCGGCGCGCACGCACTAGCGTCTGACGTACCGTCAGATATACCGTCGCCTCATGCCTGGACCGACTGGACAACCCCGACTCCCCTCCTCCCCCACGCCCCGCCGCCGGGTCGCGGTCGTCGGCGTCGCCCTCTCCGACTGCGGCCGGGTCGACGGCCCGACGCCCTACGCCCTCCACGCACAGGCCGCCCGCCGGGCCCTGGCCGACTCCGGCCTGGACCGCTCCGTCATCGACGGCTTCGCCTCCGCCGGCCTGGGCACCCTCGCCCCGGTCGAGGTCGCCGAGTACCTCGGCCTGCGCCCCACCTGGGTCGACTCCACCTCCGTCGGCGGCTCCACCTGGGAAGTCATGGCCGCGCACGCGGCCGACGCCATCGCCGCAGGTCACGCCAACGCCGTGCTCCTCGTCTACGGATCCACCGCCCGCGCCGACATCAAGGCCCGCCGCCGCACCTCGAACCTGTCCTTCGGCGCCCGCGGCCCCCTCCAGTTCGAGGTCCCGTACGGGCACACGCTGATCTCCAAGTACGCGATGGCCGCCCGCCGGCACATGCACGAGTACGGGACCACGCTGGAGCAGCTCGCCTCCGTCGCCGTCCAGGCCCGCGCGAACGCCGCGACCAACCCCGACGCGATGTTCCGCGCCCCGCTGACGGTGGACGAGGTCCTGTCGTCCGACATGATCGCGGACCCCTTCACGAAGCTGAACTGCTGCATCCGCTCGGACGGCGGCTGCGCGGTGCTCCTGGCCGCGGAGGACTACGTACCGGACACGGCGAAGACCCCGGTATGGGTGCTGGGCGCCGGAACCTCCGTCTCGCACACGACCATGTCGGAGTGGGAGGACTTCACCGTCTCCCCCGCAGCCGTCTCGGGCCGCCTCGCCTTCGAACGCGCCGGCCTCACCCCGGCCGACGTGGACCTCGCCGAGATCTACGACGCCTTCACGTACATGACCCTGGTGACCCTGGAGGACCTCGGCTTCTGCGCCAAGGGCGAAGGCGGAGCCTTCGTCGAGAAGGGCCGCCTGCTGCGCGAGGGGGACCTCCCGGTCAACACGGACGGCGGCGGCCTGTCGGCCTGCCACCCGGGCATGCGCGGCCTGTTCCTCCTGGTGGAAGCCGTACGCCAACTACGCGGCGAATCGGGCCCCGGCCAGGTCCGCAGAAGGGACGGCCACCTCCCGGAAGTGGCCCTGGCCTCGGGCACGGGAGGCTGGTTCTGCTCCTCGGGAACGGTGATCCTGGGGCGGGGGTGAGGGGGCGGGGTGTCCTTGATCCGGATCGGAGCTGGTTTGGTGGTTTCCCGCCGGTCTCATCGTCTCCCCGTGGCGGGCCGGCCCCTCAAGGGCGCTCCTCCTTCGTCGTCGCGTCGCTTCGCGATGGCCTTCGGCCACCCTTGACCGACCGACCCGCCACGGAAAGCCGAAGACCGACGGGAACCCCCCAAAAGAACGGTCACGGGTCAGAGATGAGCAGGGACGGGTCCGTCAGTGACGAGACGAGGGACCGGGCGCCGCCAGGTTGGGCATGCGGGCACGTCACAGCACCTCTCCACACCCGACAGCCGGCCAAAGGGGCTACCCGCCCGTCAGAACGAAAAAGTCGGCCTGAGACGCAGGTAGGGGCAAAGACGCGTCAGATGTTCAGTTGCTCGGCTCGGATTGGCGTCTGCGGGCCGCCTGGGGCTGGTCATCGGCGGGCAGGACGTTGTCGACCGCCGTGGTGAACTCACGGCCGGACGCGGCGCGGATGTAGGCCAGCTCCATCCAGCGCTCGGCGCCGATGTCCGAGACGTTCTCGTTCACCACGGCCATCAGCTCACCCGGTACTCCTGAGGCGATGTCGACAACACGACGGCGCAGGAGGCGGTGGGGCAGGTACTCGTACTGCTCAGCCATCGGACGCCTCCTCGAAGGAGGCGACGAAGCGCTCCCACCCGGCACGAGCCCGGACGAGAAGTTCCTCACTCGGCGCGGAAAGCGGAGCTGGGACGTAGAGCCACGGGGGCGGACAGGCCGACAGCCCTTCCTCCCGGAGCGGCACCGTGTTCATGTCGAAGCTGGTGGTCATGATCCCTCTCGTCCACCTGAAGGTGCGGGTAGGCAGATGGTGGGTCACGGCAAGGGCTGCAAGGGACACTCCTTGTATCCCCTCGGCGCGGTCAGACAGCACCGATCCACTCGGCGTACGACGTCAAGGCCTCTGTGTCGGAGCGTTTGAGTCGGCAGATCTTTTCGATGTCCTCGCGGGCCCAGGGGTGCTGGCGTACATGCTGTGGAGCGAGCCTGCGGGCCGCTTTGAGGGAATCGAAGGCTCTGTCCGGGCTTCCTGACCACAACTGCGCCCTTGCCACTTCGATCCAGAAACCGGACCGGCGCTCCGCCGGGATCTCCTCACCTGGTGACCATTGACGAGCCACTTCCAGGGCCCGGCCAATGTGGTCCTGGCCGAGGCTGACCAAGACCGCCACCTCGTGAATGCGCACGCTGGAGGGGCCGAACGCGGTGCCGAGGTAGACGCTCTCCGAAAGGCCCTCCGCGAGCGTCCGAGCCTCGTTCAGGTGCCCGTACGCGGCTTCCGGGTCGGCCGCACGTGCCGCCATGACGGCCGTCCGCATGTGCAGGGCACCACGGACTGCGGTCGAAACCTCGCCGTTCGGCGCAGGGGCGAGGTCCAGGGCCTGTTCCAGAACAATCAGGCCGGCCCGGTGAGCTCGCGCGGCGAGGAACGTCTCGGCGCGGACGTAGGCGACTGTGGCACGCACGTCCAGGTCGTCGATCTGCGTGGCTGCCCAACGCATCACGTCGATCAATCGAGCCGAGAGGTCGTGCGCCCCGAACTTGTAGGCCGCCGCGTCAGCTGCCCGGGCGGCTGCGATCACGAGTCCTGCCGCCTCGCCCCTGTCGACACCGGTGGCTGCGTGCAGGTGGGCCAGTGCGTCCCCGAGCAGCTGAGGGGCCCGGGTGGAGATAAGGCCGTACTGGGCCGCAAGACGCCACGCGACGGCGATGTCGACGTCGGCAAGGACCTGCGACAGAGGACGCCGGGGTGCGTCCAGGGCGAACTCGTATCCGGCGATTGCGGCAGAGATCGCCGGGAGCGCGGTGTGGACTCGGCGACTCGTCCCCTTGTAGCCGTGATCGATGCGCGACGCGTCCACCGCAAGCGCGGAAGCGATGGCCTCAAGCGTCGACGATCCAGGAGTGCGAGCCCCTCTCTCGCACCCTTTGATCATGGAGAGGGAGACATGGGCCTCGCGCGCGAGATCGACCTGGGTCATCCTGCGGGCTCGACGCAGTGTGGCGATGCGCTGTCCGATGTGATCGGCCATCTCCGCACGGTAGCGCCCCGCAGCCCAACACGACGCCGCTCCCTACAGTTCGACGATGCCGATGAGCTCGGCGAGGGAATCGATGGACCAATCCGTGGCAGCCCGGACATCGGGGTCGTCGGCCCACCAATGGCCCCATGGACCACGCCGTAGGTGCGCCGTGCGCAGCCCGGCGGCCTTCGCGGGATGAATGTCATTGGCCGGGTGATCACCGACGTAGAGCGTCTCGACCGCGGGACGTTCGGAAACCGCCAGTACCTGCTCGAAGAACGCGCGGGACGGTTTCGCCACGCCCCACTCCCCCGACGTGACGACGAGGTCGGCGGGCAGTTCCAGGGAGCGCAGGAGGTCCCCGGCCTTGGGACTCTGGTTGCCCGCGATGACGACCCTCACCCCCGCCGTGCGGAGCGCCGCGAGCGTCGGTCGAACATCGCCGTAGAGATCCGTCTCGTCGATCTGCTCGCCTCGCCCGGCAGCGTCCCGGGCGGCGTACTCGGCGGCGATGTCGACGTCCGGGCGCAGCATGCGAATCGCGTCCGCGTTGTCCCTACCGTCCACGACCACCGCACCCACCAGCGCGGAGAGCGTATGCCGCGCCACGCCGAGCCAGTCGGCCCACGAAGCCCAGTACCGATCATCGCGAGTGAGGGTCTCGCCGATGTCCAGAACGACCGTCCGAATCATCCGACCAGGGTACTGATCACGCCCGCACGAAGGCACCCGTCCGGTCCCCCACGAAGCCCGAGCCGATCGTCCGACGTGCCTTGAGGTCGATCTCTACGTCCTGACGGGCAGGTAGAGGCCCACGGGCCGGCTGTCGGGTGTGGAGAGGTGCTGTGACGTGCCCGCATGCCCCGTCGGGCGGCGCCCGGCCCCTCGTCTCGTCACTGACGGACCCGTCCCTGCTCATCTCTGACCCGTGACCGTTCTTTTGGGGGGTTCCCGTCGGTCTTCGGCTTTCCGTGGCGGGTCGGTCGGTCAAGGGTGGCCGTAGGCCATCGCGTAGCGACGCGACCGCAGGGAGCGCCCTTGAGGGACCGGCCCGCCACGGGGAGACGATGAGACCGGCGGGAACCCCCCAAACCCTCCCTGACACGGACCAGCAGGACCCCGCCCGCCCCGACCCCGCCTCCCCCTAGCCTGGGGGCATGACCAGCGACGACTTCCACGAGACCCTGCACTCCCTGCGGGTGTGGGACACCCCGCTTCCCCGCTTCGACGCCGAAGCCGCGCCGGACGAGCCGCTGCCCCTGTTCCGGGACTGGTTCGTCGGGGCCGCGCGGGCGGGGCAGTCCGAGCCGCACACGATGAGCCTGGCCACGGTGGACGCCGAGGGGCGGCCCGACGTGCGGACGCTGATGCTGCACGAGGCCGACGGGCGGGGCTGGCACTTCGCGTCGCACGCCACCAGCGCCAAGGGGGTCCAGTTGGCCGCCCGTCCGGAGGCGGCGCTGGGCTTCTACTGGCCGCTGGTGGGCCGGCAGGTCCGCGTCCGGGGGTCGGTCACGGCGTGCGGGCCCGAGGAGAGCCGGGCGGACCTGGCGGTCCGCTCGCGCGGGGCGCTGGCCGCCGCGCTCACCGGCCGGCAGAGCGAGGTACTGGAATCGACGGCCGAGCTGGCGCGGGTCTCGGCGGAGGCCTGGGAGCGGGCCGGTACGGATCCGGACGCGCCCGCACCGACCTGGACCCGGTACGTCCTGGCCCCGGCGGAGGTGGAGTTCTTCCAGGGCGACGCCGCCCGCCGCCACACCCGCCTGCGCTACCGGCGGGCCGCCGACGGTACGGGCTGGGTGCGCGAACTGCTCTGGCCCTAGCCCGCCCCGCCCTGCCGCCCGACGCCATCACCGCCGCCGGCGCCGGCGCCTTCACCCCCGCCCCCGCCCTCCGGCGCGAAGACCGGTACCCGTACGTCTTCGGTCGCCTCGCGGAAGGCGACCCGTAGCGGCATGCCGATGCGGAGGTCGTCGTGTGCGCAGTCGACGATCTCGGTCATCATGCGGGGGCCTTCGGCGAGGTCGACGACGGCCGCCACGTACGGGACGCGGGTGCCGAAGGGCGGCAGGTCGTTGCGGTGGATCACGGACCAGGTGTAGAGGGTGGCGCTCCCGCTCGCCTCCTGCCAGGTGACGCGGTCCTCGCCGGCCCAGCAGAAGGGGCAGAACTCGCGCGGGTAGTGGTGGTGGCGTCCGCAGTCGGCGCAGTGGCGGAGCAGCAGGCGGCCGTCGGCGGCGGCGTCCCAGTAGGGCCGGGTGAAGTCGTCCGCCTCGGGCAGGTCGTGGCGGACGGCGGCGCGGGCGGTGGCGCCACCTGCGGAAGCACCACCCACGGAAACACCACCCGCGGCAGCACCAGCCCCGGAAGCACCACCCTCGGCCGCGGCACCGGAGGCGTTCACAGGAAGAGTCCGATCGAGGCGTCGAGGGACCAGGCCTGCCAGCTCATGGCGAACAGCGCGACGAGCGAGATCAGCGCCATCATCGCGTTCTGACCCTGCTCGGCCCAGTCGTGGATCATCAGCACGAGGTAGAGCAGGTTCAGCAACAGCCCGCCCACGAGTGCGACGGGGGTCAGGAAGCCGAACACCAGGCCCAGCCCGAGGGCGAGTTCGGCGTAGACGACGATGTACGCCATGAGTCGCGGGCGAGGTTGGACGATCTTCCCGAAGCCGCTCCTGACGAACGGCCATCGGTGTTTGCCGGCGACGTCGGCGGCCCAGGCGATGCCCGTTCCGCGTTCGAACCAGCCCTTCTTGTCCTTGTGTCGCCAGCTCTCCAGCCACCACAGGCCGAGGCCTATCCGCAGCACGGCGAGCCATTCGGCCCCGCTGAGCCAGATGGTCTGCATCGGCAGCCCTCCACCCCTCACCCACACGATCTGACGGTACGTCAGTTCAGCGGATCGGAGCCGATCCCGCAAGGCCCCGGGCGTCGGGCGTCGGTCACGCCCCCGGCCCCCCGAAGAGGCGCCCGTACCCGGTGACGCCCTCGGTGGGAGCGCCCGCCGCGCGCAGGGCGGCCCACAGCAGAACCTGGTTGGCGGTCAGGACGGGCCGGCCGAGGGTGGCCTCCAGGGCCTCGATCACCCCGACGGAACGGAATCCGTTGCCGCCGATCACGACCGCGTCGGCCGCGTCGGGCAGCCGCGCCGCCACCCAGTCGTGCAGGGTCTTGGGCCGGACCGCGCGCTGCTCGACGGGCAGCCCGCACGGGGCGGCGTACGGGACCTCGAACCCGGCCTCCTCGTAGTAGCCGCGCCCCAGGTCGTTCAGGGTGGTGTCGAACCACGGCGGGTCGACGAGGCCGATCCGTTCGACCCCGAGGACACGGAGCGCCTCGACCACGGCGGCGCAGGTGGCGACGACCGGCAGCCCGTGGGCCCGCTCCCCGAGCCGGGCCAGCATGTGCGCCTCGCCGCGCGCGCCGATGACGTAGGCGGAGCTGGTGAAGGCGTAGGCGATCACGGCCACGGGCGCGGCGGCGAGGAGTTGGGCGGCGGCGTCCACGTGCGGGGGTTCGGCGAAGGCCCGGACGGGGCCGAGCGGAATGGCGGCGCCCGTCGCCCCGCCCCCGCCCGTCGCCCCGCCCCCGCCCGTGGCGGCGAACGGCACCCGGGCGGCGTGCAGACCCACCTCGGGCGGGGCCATGGCGCGCAGCTCCGATTCGGGGCCGACGTCGGCGTCGGGGGTGAGGATTCCGAGGCGGACTCGCACGTCCCACCCGTCGGGCTGCCACATCAGGTACTCACCTGCTCCTCTGCGGGACGGGATCATCACGCTTCACCACGGTTCACCACTGTGACAGCGGGGCGCCCTCCCGCCGGGAGGCAACGCCGACCCTCCCATAGCGGTCAAACCATCCGGCCGTGATCGTTCCGCAATCGATTCACTCCTTGTCCGAGACCCATCAACTCTGAGTGTCGATACGCTCACCCCTCATGCCCGAGCAGCAGCCCGACATGAGCACCCAGCCCCGCCCCGTGTACGTGATCGGCGCCGGCCCCGGCGGCCTCGCCGTCGCCGCCGCGCTCCGCGCGCGCGGGGTGCGCGCCGTCGTCGTCGAGAAGTCCGACGCGGTGGGGGCCTCCTGGCGGGGCCACTACGAGCGGCTGCGCCTGCACACCACCCGGCGCCTGTCCGCCCTGCCCGGGCTGGCGGTGCCGCGCCGGTTCGGGCGGTGGGTCGCGCGGGCGGACATGGTCCGGTACCTGGAGAAGTACGCCGAGTTCCACGAACTGGAGCTGGTCACCGGGGTCGAGGTGACCCGGATCGAGCGGGCCGCCGACGGGGACGGCTGGACCCTCCACGCGAGCGGCGGGCGGCTCCTGGCGGCCGGCGCGGTCGTCGTGGCCACCGGCTTCAACCACACCCCGGCGCTGCCCGACTGGCCGGGAGCCGGCTCGTACACGGGAGAGCTGCTGCACGCCGCCGCGTACCGCGAGCCGAAGCCGTACGCGGGCCGGGACGTGCTGGTCGTCGGCGTCGGCAACACGGGCGCCGAGATAGCCGTGGACCTGGCCGAAGGCGGGGCGTCGCGGGTGCGGCTCGCGGTGCGGACCGCCCCGCACGTCCTGCGGCGCTCGACCGCGGGCTGGCCGTCCCAGCGCACGGGGATCCTCGTGCGCAGGCTGCCCGTACGACTCGTGGACCGGCTCGGGGCGGTCGTCACGAGGCTCTCCGTCCCGGACCTGTCGGCGTACGGCCTGCCGCGCCCCACCACCGGCCTGTACAGCCGGGTCCGGGAGGGTGCGATCCCGGTCCAGGACGTCGGCCTGATCGACGCGGTGCGCGGGGGTCGGGTCGAGCCGGTGGCGGCGGTCGTCTCCTTCGACGGCTCCGAGGTGGAGCTGGCCGACGGGTCGCGGATCAGCCCGGACGTGGTGGTCGCGGCGACGGGCTACCGGCGGGCCCTGGAGGGCCTGGTCGGGCACCTCGACGTCCTCGACGGGCGCGGGCGGCCCGTCGTGCGGGGCGGGCGCAGCCCGCAGGGCGCTCCCGGTCTGTACTTCACCGGCTACACGAACCCGATCAGCGGCATGTTGCGCGAACTGGCACTGGACGCCGAGAAGATCGCGAAGGCGCTGGCCCGCCGGAAGCGGCGGTAGGCCGAAACCGCTCTGGACCGCCCTCGAACGAATCTGTCACCGTTCAGCACACCACCTCCACCACCTTTCCTGCGCATCCCTGTTCCTGACGGCGCGTCAGTTCAGTAATCTGACTACGCGTCAGCTATGGATTTCTTCGAAGTTCATCGAGGTTCATCGAGCAGGAGCGGGCGGAACGATGCTTGGATCTACTCACGGCACCCTCACCACCGACTTCCGCGCACGTGTCGAGGCCTGCGGGGAGAGCCCCAGGACGGCCGTCCACTCCACGGCCGCGCCCTCCTCCGAGGACGCGATCGCCCTGGACGTCAGCGGACGGCCCCTGCACTCCGATGTGCCCGACCTGGACCGGTTCTTCCGGCCCGAGTCCGTGGCCGTCATCGGCGCCTCCGACGCCGACGGCAGACCCAACACCGGCATCACCCGCCAACTCCTCGCCTGGGCCGAACGCGTCGGAGCCCGGGTGCACCCCGTGAACCCGACCCGTACGAGCGTCTTCGGGCTGCCCTGCCTGGCATCCGTCGCCGACCTGCCCGAACAGGTCGACCTCGCCGTGATCCTCGTCGCCGACCCGCTGCCCGTCGTCGAGGAACTCGCCGAGGCCAAGGTCAGGTTCGCCGTCGCCTTCGCGTCCGGCTTCGCGGAGACCGGCGAGGCCGGCGCGGCCGCCCAGGCGCGGCTCGCCGCCGCCGTACGGCGCTCCGGGCTGCGCCTGTTGGGCCCGAACACCAACCTCAACGCCTTCGAGGAGTTCCGCCAGGACCTCGACGGGCCCGCCATCGCCCTCATCACCCAGTCCGGCCACCAGGGCCGCCCCGTCTACACCCTCCAGGAACTCGGCATCCGGCTCTCCCACTGGGCGCCCACCGGCAACGAGGCCGACCTGGAGACCGCGGACTTCATCTCCTACCTCGCCGAACAGCCCGAGGTCGGGGCCATCGCCTGCTACGTGGAGGGCCTCAAGGACGGCCGATCCTTCCTCCTCGCCGCCGACCGGGCCGCCCGCAACGGGGTCCCCGTCGTCGCCGTCAAGGTCGGCCGCACCGAGACCGGCGCCCGCATGGCCGCCTCGCACACCGGCAAGCTCACCGGCGCCGACACCGTCGTCGACGCCGCCATGAGGCAGTTCGGCGTCATCCGCGTGGACGGGCTCGACGAACTCCAGGACACCGCCGCCCTCCTCGCCCGGGCCCGCAAACCGCGGGCCGACGGCGTCGTCGTCTACTCCATCTCCGGCGGCACCGGCGCCCACTTCTCCGACCTCGCCACCGAAGCGGGCCTCACCCTCCCCACCCTCTCCGAGGCCAAACAGGCCGAACTCCACCAGTGGATCCCGCCCTACCTCGGCGTCTCCAACCCCGTCGACAACGGCGGCCACCCCGTCGGCGACTGGCGCGGCCGGAAGATCATCGACGCGATCCTCGCCGACCCGTCCGTCGGCGTCCTGATCTGTCCCATCACCGGCCCCTTCCCCCCGATGAGCGACAAGCTCGCCCAGGACCTGGTGGACGCCGCCGAGCAGACCGACAAGCTCATCTGCGTGATCTGGGGCTCACCGGTCGGCACCGAGGAGGCCTATCGCACCACCCTGCTCGGTTCCTCCCGCGTCGCCACCTTCCGCACCTTCGGCAACTGCATCACCGCCGTACGCGCCTACCTCGGCCACCACCGCTTCACCGCCTCCTACCGCTCCCCCTTCGACGAGGCACCCCGCACCCCCTCCCCCTCGTACCGCAAGGCCCAGGCCCTGATGCGGCCCGGCCAGCAGCTCAGCGAACACTCCGCCAAGCAGCTCCTGCGCGCCTACGGCATCCGCGTACCGCGCGAACAACTCGTCACCAGCGCGGCGGCCGCCGTCCGGGCGGCCGGACTCGTCGGCTACCCGGTCGTCATGAAGGCCTCCGGCCCCCAACTCGCCCACAAGACCGAGCTCGGCCTGGTCAAGGTCGCCCTCACCTCGGCGAGCCAGATCCGCGACGCCTACCGCGAACTCACCGACATAGCCCGCTACGAGAACGTCCCCCTGGACGGCATCCTCGTCTGCCAGATGGTGGAACGCGGCGTCGAGATGGTCGTCGGCGTCACCCAGGACGACCTCTTCGGCCCGACCGTCACCGTCGGCCTCGGCGGCGTCCTCGTCGAGGTCCTGCGGGACGCGGCGGTCCGCGTGCCGCCGTTCGGCGAGGACCAGGCCCGCGCGATGCTCACCGAACTGCGCGGCCACCCCCTGCTGGAAGGCGTACGAGGCGCACCACCGGCCGACGTCGACGCCCTCGTGGAAGTCATCCTCCGCGTCCAGCGGATGGCCCTGGAACTCGGCGACGAACTCTCCGAACTGGACATCAACCCCCTGATGGTCCTCCCCCGAGGCCAAGGAGCGGTGGCCCTGGACGCCCTGGCCATCTGCCGCTGACCCGACGGGTCCGTACCGGTCGGGATCGGGGGTGGGGTGGGGGGTCGGCCGGGGCCAAAACGTGATTTGTTGGCGCGCGGTACCGCTGACCGACGCAGCCACGGACAGGGCGCCATAAATCATGCC
>NZ_JBHVPG010000069.1:0-37072 GCF_042887545.1 Streptomyces sp. NPDC057939 | reverse complement strand
GGGGCGGGCGCCCGTGCTCCCGCGGGGGGGGGGGGGGGGGGGGGGGGGGGGGGCGCCCCCCCCCCCCCCCCGCGCCGGCGACCTGCGGACCGGGTCTTTGGGGGACTTCCGGCCGAGGTGCTGACAAAGCGGTGGAGCGGTGTGCAGTAGGGCCCGCGGCGGTGCACAGGGGTGTCGCGGGTCCTACGGGTCGTGCCTGCCGTGCCGGTTGTCGCCGTCCTCAGGTGCGCGGCCTCCCGGTGCGCGGTCCGTCGGTGCCGACCCGTCAGTGCGCGGCCACGCGGGCCATCGCACCCGTCCGGCGCGGCTGCAGCGGCACGCCGCCGCTCGCCGGGGGCCGGGCGGCCGGCGGAGCCGGAGCACGGTCACGGCGCGGCTGGGCCGCCACACCGTTCTGGACGTCCATCACGGCGTGCGCCACGAGGCCGCCCATCGGGTCGTGCCTGATCAGGTCCCGCAGTCGGGACCTGGACGACCGACCCTCGTTGCCGGGGTACAGGTGCTTGCCGAGTCCGACCGCGTGGGCCAGGGCGGCGAGCGCCGCGGTCCGCGGGTCCGGGGGTACCCCGGTGCGGATCGCACTGTCCAGCCGGGCACGGATCTCCCGGCTGATCGTCGTGTCGGTCGCCTGGTAGCGAGTCGTCGGCAACACCCCGCACATCTGGCCCGCGACGGCATGGACCATGCCGCAACGCTCCAAGTGAGCGAGGTAAATCTGGCGGAGCCCCAGCCGGGGTCCGCCTATCCAGTGGACCGCCCGTACCGGGCTGCCGCGCCTGCGCAGCAGTTCCAGTGCGGAGTCCAGAGTCGGATCTCCTGTCGGCCGTGGCATCACCACGGCGATACGATCCCCGTCAGGGGCTATCCGTCCTGCCAGAGCCAGCTCCACTAGCTGTGCCCCGGCCAGGCCGAGGTCGAGCGACTGCGGCTGCGCCGTGGTTCCCGTGGTCGGGTCCAAGGCGAGCAGCAGAAGCTCCTCCGGAATTGTTCTGCGGCTCCTGCCCATCCATGCCTCCCCGCGTGGATGAGTGACAGGGTGACGCCTCTCACATTCATCTGTCGAGAGCGCGTGGCCGCTTTGTGTGGGAACCCGTAGCTATGTCGTTCTCGTCTGGCACGGGGGCGATGCCCCCTAGACGGGACACTGTTAGACGGTTCGGACAGCGACCGGACGGCGATCGAGGAGGAACGGTGGCGGGCGAGTCCCCCGACAAGTCGGTAGATGAAGGAGCGTCGGGGGCGGCGGAGTCCTCGTCCGCGGAGCGGGATCCGAGGATGTCGGTGTTCCAGCCGCGCGACCCCCTGAAGGAGGCCGTCGCGGCCTGGGTGGCGTCGGCCGAGCCGGCCGCCTCCGCCGGGAAGGCGGACGCCGAGGCGGGTGCCGACCCCGGTACCGGCGCGGGCTCCGGCGGCGCCGCGGGCCGGGGCGCGGGCTCCGGCGGGGACGCCGGCTCGGGTGCCGACGAGACCCAGGCGTTCGAGGCCGTTCCCGACGCGAAGCCGTCCCCCGGACGGGTGGACCCCCCGGCGGGCCCCTCGAAGCTCGCGGGCCTCGTACGGCAGTCCGCGCCGTCGGACCCGGAGCAGGAGTCGGACGCGGAGTCGAAGTCGGACTCCGCTTCGGCGGGCGCCGCCGGTCCCGCGGATGCGGCCGCCGGTGGGGACAAGCCCGGGGTGACGGCGTTCGGCGTGCGCGGGCCAGGTTCCGCCTCGGGGCCCGAGACTGCTTCCGCTTCGGGCGCCGGTGCTGCTTCCGGTGCCACCTCGGGCGCTGCTTCCGGGGCTGCGCGGGACGGCGCCGACAAGCCGGTGCGCGACCCCCGATCCGCGGAGAAGCCCGAGACCACGGCCTTCGGTGTGGTGAAGTCCGGCCCCGCCAAGGATGACGCGCGGGCCGACGAGAGCGAGCGCACGGCGGTGTTCCGGGCGCCGAAGCTGGATTCCGCTTCGGGCCGCGGCGGGGCCGGTTCGGCCGCTGCGGACAAGCCCGAGGTGACCGCGTTCGGGGTCGTCAAGCCCGCTTCCGGAGCCACTTCCGGATCCGGCGCCGCGGCTGCTTCCGCTTCTGGTTCCGCTTCCGGTGCCGACCGGGACGGCGCGGCGCGACCGGCGCGGGACGACCGGACCACGGCGTTCGGGGTGCTCAGGCCCCCTGCGAAGCCGGACGCGGTGTCGGGCGGGGAGTCGGACACAGGGTCGGATGGCGGGGCGAAGGCCGACGCCGAGGCCGCGGACGCCCCGAAGCCGGATGCCAGGAGGGACGCCACGCCGTCCACCGCGTCGGCCGCGGCCGACAGCGAGCGGACCGCCGTCTTCCGTGCGGTGAGGCCGGACTCGGCGCCTCCTGCCGTCCCCGTCAAGCCCGCCCCGACCGCCGACGCGGCGAAGAAGCCGACCGGGGGCGGGGCCCCGGCCACGGACGCGAAGGACGCCGCGACGGCCGAGGACGCCCGGGACTCCGGGGGCGGCGCCCCCGACAGCGAGCGGACCGCCGTCTTCCGTGCCGTGAAGGCGGACTCCGCGCCTCCCGCCCCCGGGAAGACCCCGCCGGCCGCACCCGACAGCGAGCGCACCGCGGTCTTCCGCGCGGTGAAGCCGGGCACGGCGCCTCCCGCGGCCCCGGGCAAGCCCGCCCCGGCCACCGACGCGGCGAAGAAGCCGACCGGGGGCGAGGCCCCGGCCACGGACCCGAAGGGCGCCGTCACCGGGGGAGCCGCGGACGCCAAGGGCGACGAGCGTCCCACGGCCGGCAAGGGCCCCACGGCCGGCGCCGGCGGCACGGGCGGCACCAAGGCCCCCACGGACCCCACGGACCCCACGGACAACAAGGCCCCCACTGACACCAAGGACCCCAAGGGGGCCGACGGGGCCGACCGAGCCAGGGGCGACCGGGCCGGCGCGGGCTCCGACAGCGAGCGCACCGCCGTCTTCCGCGCCGTGAAGCCGGGCGACGCCCGGCCCGCGCCGGCAGGAGACGCGCCCAAGACCGCGGCCGAGCGTGCGTCCAGCACCTTCGTCCCGCTGCGCGGCGACCTCCCGGCCCCGCCGAAGCCGACCCCGGTGGCCGGACCCCCGGCCCCGCCGAAGCCGGCACCCGCGTACCCGGCCGCGCCCAAGCCGCCCGCCCCGGCGGGTCCGGCCGCCGCGCCCCCGGCCGCGAACCGGCTCGACCCCAGCGAGCGCACCACGCAGCAGCCGCTGCCGCCCAGGCCGCCGCTCGACATGCTGGCGGACCTGACGAACAACCCGCCCCCGCCGCCGAGCCCCCTGCGCACCGCGGTCCGGCGGTTCAAGATCTACGCCCCGATCGTGCTGCTGCTGGCCGTCGTGCTCGCCGTCGTACAGCTGGTGCGCCCGCTGCCGGCGCCGAAGCTCGCGATGACCGCGAAGAGCTCGTACACCTTCCCCGGCGGGAAGCCCGACCTGCCCTGGCCCACCGAGGGGCAGGCCTCCATGGCCGCCGCCGGCCTGGGCACGATCGGCTCCTCCGGTGAGCAGAAGCCGGTGCCGATCGCGAGCGTCACGAAGTCGATGACGGCGTACATCATCCTGCGCGACCACCCCTTCAAGAAGGGTGAGAAGGGCGCGATGATCGACGTCGACAAGACCGCCGAGACCGAGGGCCAGAAGGACAAGTCGGACAACGAGTCGACCCTCAACACGGTCAAGGAGGGCGACAAGATCTCGGAGTACGACGCGGTGGCCGCCCTCATGATCCCGTCGGCCAACAACATCGCGCGGCTCCTCGCGCGCTGGGACTCCGGGACCCAGGAGGCGTTCGTCAAGAAGATGAACGACACCGCCAAGGAACTCGGCATGACCAACACCACGTACACGGACCCGTCGGGTCTGGACGCGACCACGGTCAGCACCGCCGAGGACCAGGTCAAGCTGGGCCTGAAGATCGTCGAGATCCCCGCCCTGGTGGACATCACCAGCAAGCCCAGCTGGGTGGACCCGTCCGGCAAGACCTGGCCCAACTGGAACCGTCTGGTCCCGTACAACGAGACCCTCGGGATCAAGACCGGTACGACGACCAAGGCCGGCGGAAACCTCCTCTTCGCCGCGCAGAAGAAGGTCGGCGGCACCAACCAGCTGATCGTCGGTGCGGTCCTCGGACAGCACAAGCCGCCGATCATCGACAGCGTCATCGCGGCGAGCCGGACGCTGCTCATCGCCACCCAGAAGTCCCTGGAGGGCGCGCCCGTCGTCAAGAAGGGCGATGTCGTCGGGTACGTGGACGACGGCCTCGGCGGTCGGACCCCGGTCGTGGCGACGGCCGACGTCCAGGCGGTCGGCTGGTCCTCGCTGACGGTGGACATCAAGCTGGGTGACGGAGGTACGAAGATCCCCGCGACGGCGAAGGCCGGAACGGAGGTCGGCGTGCTGACGGTGGGCGAGGGAGCCAGCCAGGTGAAGGTGCCGGTGGCGCTCAAGACCGAGCTCGCCACCCCGGGCATCGGCAGCAAGCTCGTCCGCATCGGCTGAGCGCATCGGCCGGCCGCGTCGGCCGACCGCAGCGGCGCCGGACCGGCGCCCCGGGCAACCCCGGGGCGCCGCGGCGCGTCCAGGTAACCGGGACGGCACCCACGTGCGCGTGCCGGGGAGAGAGTGTCATCGGTGACCACCGCTGAGCAGCACCAGAAGTCCGGGCGGCCCCGGCCCTCCGGGCCGTCGGGCAGCCCCGCCGAGCCCGCGGGCGCGGCGGGGCTGCCCGGTGCCGCGGATGCGGCGGGAACGTCCGGTGCGGTCGAGGTGCCCGCGGGGTCGGCGCCCTCCGGTCCCGGGGACCAACCGTCGGCCCCGGCCGGGCCCGACGGCATAGCGGCCCGGGCGCTCGCCGGTGCGCACCGGCACCCGGTGGCCGTCGCCACCGCGCTCGCCGCCGTGCTGCACGTCGTCTGGTTCTTCACCTTCGCCAACAGCGGCGGCGACCTGGCCGCGCAGGACGCGTGGGCCGAGTTCGTCGGCCGCCATCCCGACACCGCGTACAACCTCGCCTGGTACGGCGGCATGCACCCGGTCTCGTACAGCGTGGTGTCCCCGTACGTCATGCACATGATTGGCGTCCGGACGACGATGATGATCGCCGGGACCTGCTCGGCAGGACTCCTCGCGCTGATCCTCACCCGCTGTCGCGGCACCGTCCGGCGTCCGCTGTGGCCGGCCCTGGCCGGGGTCTACGGGCTGCTGTGCAACGCGCTCTCCGGCCGGGTCACCTTCGGTCTCGGCGTGCTGTTCGCGCTGGGGGCCGTCGCCGCCGTCTTCTGCTGGCCCCGCAAGTGGGCCCGGCGGCGCTGGGCCAAGGCCGCCGTCGCCGCCCCGCTGGCCGCACTGGCCACCGCGGCCAGCCCGGTCGCCGGCCTGTTCCTCGGGGTGATCGCCGCCGCGCTGTTCCTGAGCGGCCGACGGCCGGGCGCGTACGCCCTCGGACTGGCCCCGGTGGCCGTCGTCGGGCTGTCCGCGTGGCTGTTCCCCTTCTCGGGGACGCAGCCCATGAAGATCGGCTCGGCCTGGCTGCCCTTCATGTTCGGCCTGGCCATCGTCCTCCTCGTACCCAAGCGCTGGAAAACGGTCCGGATCGCCGCGGCCGTCTACGCCCTCGGGGTGTTCCTGACCTGGGCGATCGACTCCCAGGTCGGTTCGAACGTCACCCGCCTGGTCATGCTCTTCGGCGGCGCGGTCCTCCTCGCCGCCCTGCCGTACACGGTCCCGCGCTCCGGGCGCCGGCGCGCGCTGCTGCTCGCCTTCGCGGGGCTCACCGTCTGGATCACCACCAACAGCGTCACCGACATCGTCCGCACCACACCGGTCGCCGCCTGGAACCGCGAGCTGGCCCCGCTGATCTCCCAGCTGCAGAAGGCGCACGCCGACCGCGGCCGCGTCGAGGTGGTCCCGGCCAGCAGCCACCGCGAATCCTCGGCGTTCCCCTCGTACGTGAACCTCGCGCGCGGCTGGAACCGGCAGGCGGACCTCGAACGCAACCCGCTCTTCTACGACGACACCCTCACCGCCGAGACCTACCGGGCCTGGCTGGAGCGCTGGGCCGTGCACTACGTCGTCCTGCCCGCCGACAAACCCGACTCGGGCGGCAAGGACGAGGCGGAGCTCCTGCGCGAGGGGCTCCCGTACCTCCGTGAGGTCTGGGGCGATGCGAACTGGAAGCTCTTCGAGGTCCAGGACCCGGGCAGCCTGGTGGCGGGCCCCGCGAAGGTCGTACGGGCCGGCGCGGACCAGATGGTCATCGACGTCGACGAGCCCGGACGGGTCCTGGTCCGCATCCCCCACTCGCCGTGGCTGGGCCTGGTGGACGCCGCGGGCAAGCCGGTCCTGGCCCCGCAGGAGACGTTCGCCTCCCGGGCCCGCGGCGCGTCCGCCGTCCCGAAGGAGTACGCGAACACCGCCGGCTGCCTCTTCAAGGCGGCCCCGGACGCCCTCGGCGACGTGTGGACGGAACTACTGGTCCCGGCCCCCGGCCAGTACCGGATTTCGGCGAAGTACCAGATCCCCCGGGGCACGCCCTGCCCCGAGTCGCTGATCGAGGCCGGCGCGGGCGCCCCGGAACGCCCGGCGGCACCGCCGCGGCCGTCGGCGCAGCCCTGAGTCGTCATTCTTGCTGCAAGCGATTTCTTTACGTGCTGTTCCGGGTGCATTGGTACGCATATCTGCATACGATCCGAGTAGTCCGATTGGGTGCTTCCCGAGGGAGTTGACGACGGGATGAGCAAAGAGCAGAAGCAGGACGCCCAGGCCGCACTGGCGAAGGTGACGGAACAGCTCCAGCTGCCCCGCACGGCCGGTCACGGCTTCGACGGTCCGATCCGGAGCAAGGTGAAGGGCGGGGCACACACCAAGGCTGCCCTCAAGCGCGCCGGCACTCCCCAGGGCGACAGGATCGGCGAACGCAGCAGAGGCCTCAGCTGACGCGGCACCCCCCCCGACCCACCCTCACGCAGGGCCCTCCCCCCACGGGGAGGGCCTTCCCCGTACCCGAAGCCCCCCCGCCCCCGCGAGGGCGAGGTGCGTGGCCGTCGGCCGTGGCCACCGTCGGCCGTGAACGTCAAAGGGCACCTACCGAAATCGGTAGGTGCCCTTTCGCCTGGTGCCCCCGGCAGGATTCGAACCTGCGACACCCGCTTTAGGAGAGCGGTGCTCTATCCCCTGAGCTACGAAGGCATCTTGCGTGATGCGCGGCCAGGGCTGCGCACCGGCGCCAGTGTAGCGGGTGGGGGGCGCTGGGTGCTCTTCGATTCGAAGGACGTGATCTTGCCCCGCCTGCGGCCCGGCCCGGCGGCGCCGTTCGTGCCCGGTGGTCCGTACGCGAATCCACGCGCTGACTGTGCGTCAAGATCCGGTTTCTGATAGTTGTTTCAGCGGGGTACGGGGGCAAGCCCGTGGCGGTGTTTCGTCGACGCCGCAGGGAGGACGCACATGAGCAGCACCACCACTCGGGACGAAGTCCTCGCGGTCGAGCAGCATGCCGTGGACCACGCGTACGACTGCTACACGGCGCGACTGGCCGAGATGAGCGGCACGTCGGCGGCCACCGCCTCGGCCAGCGGCAAGGACGGGATCGCCAACCGGATCGAGGCGGAGGCGCGCGCCGCCGCGTACGGCGGCCTCGGCGACGAGGCTCTGGTCTTCGCCCGTGTCGACGCACCCGACGAACCCGGTACGGAGCCCCGCCCCTGGTACATCGGACGTCGAGCGGTGTGGGACGCCTCGCACGAACCGGTGGTCCTTCCGTGGACGAGCCCCTTGGCGAAGAAATGGTCGGAGCTGCGCGCCGAGGAACCCGGAGAGGTGACGCTGCGGCGCCAACTCCGCTGTGTTCAGCGTGTCGTCGAGGGCTACTTCGACGACATCGCCGCCCTGCCGGCCGCCGCCCCGACCCCCGCACCCCCGACCGCGACCTCGCCCACGCCCACGCCCCTTCCCGTCCCCGAACCCCGGACCAGCCCCGACGGCGGCGTCGCGCCGGCCCCGGACATGAACGTCGACCCGGTGACGCCGGGCCCGCGCGCGCCCGCCCCGAGCCCGGGTGACGTCGCCGCCCGGCAGCGGCGGAGGACCCTCCAGCCGGACGACTTCCTGCTGCGCGAGCTCCAGCGGTCGCGCAGCGGCCGCATGCGGGACATCGTCGAGACCATCCGCCGCGACCAGATGGACCTGGTCACCGGCGCGCCCTCGGACATCCTCGTCGTGCAGGGCGGCCCGGGCACGGGCAAGTCCGCGGTCGGGCTCCACCGCGTGACCTGGCTCGTCAACAACGATCACTTCAAGGCGCAGGACATCCTGGTGATCGGCCCGCACCAACGGTTCCTCGACTACGTCGGTCAGGTCCTCCCCACGCTCGGCACCCGGGACGTCAACGCCGTCCAGCTGAACCGCCTGTGGGACGGCGAGATCCTCGGCACCGACACCCCGCAGGCCAGGGTCGTCAAGTCCGACGGGCGCATGGCGGCCGTCCTGCGGCGCCGCGTCGAGAGCGACTACCGGCCCGAAGTGCTCGACGACCTCGTCGTCGCGCCCTCCTTCGAGGGCGACGAGCCCGCGATCGTCGTCACCGCCGGCAGCACGACCCTGCGCGTACCGCGCTCCGAGGTCCGCGCCCTCCTGGACCGGGCGCACCAGGGCGAGGGCCCCTACCGGGAGCGCCGCGACCGCTTCCGCGGCCTGCTCGTCGACCGTCTCCTGCAGGAGCTCGCCGGAATAGCGCCACGGCGCGGGCAGGCCGGGACGATCCGCCGCGACCTGGAGCGCAACCGCAGGGTCGAGCGCCTCATCGAGCGGGTCTGGCCCTCCCCGGGTGCCAGGGAGGCCCTGCGCGGCCTCTACGATTCGCCCGACCTCCTGCACCTGTGCGCCGACGGCATCCTCGACGAGGGCGAACAGGCGGTCCTGCTGCGTGCCCGTGCCGCCAGCGCCGACGCCGATCCGTGGACCCTCGACGACCACGTCTGCCTGGAGGAGCTCAGGGTCCTCATCAGCGGGGAGGTCCCGAGGCGTTACGGGCACATCGTCGCCGACGAGGCGCAGGACCTGACGCCCATGCAGACCCGTGCCCTGCGGCGACGCTGCGCCGTCAACGGTTCCATGACCGTGCTCGGCGACCTCGCGCAGGCGACGGGGCCGCACATTCCGCAGGCCTGGGACAGCCTCGGCACGCTCCTGTCCGACGACGGCGACTGGCGCGTGGCCGAGCTCAACACCAGCTATCGCGTGCCCGCCGAGATCATGGACTTCGTCGCGCCCCTCGCCCGGACGATCGCACCGACCCTGCCCTACCCGCGGGCCGTCCGCGAGGCCGGTGAGGACGCCGTGCGCGCGGTGGCGACGGAGCCGTGGAAGCTCCTCGACGACACCGTCACCCAGGTGACCCGCCTGGTGGGGAGCAGCGACGGGAACACCCTTCGTTCCGTGGCGGTCATCGTCCCCGACGACTCCGACTGGCTCGACGCGATCAGTCGCAGGATCGACCGGCACGAGGACATCGGCCCGCAACACCGGGGCGCCGTCTCCGTCCTGGCCGCCACCCAGGCGAAGGGCATGGAGTACGACCACGTCCTGGTCGTCGAGCCCGCCACCATCGCCGACCGCGGTCCCGCGGGCCTGCGGCAGCTGTACGTGGCCCTGACCCGCAGCACCCAGAGCCTGACCATCCTGCACACCGCTCCGCTGCCGGCCGTGCTCGCGGGCTCCGGGGCGGACCCGGGAGCGCACGCGTCCGCGCCGCTGCCCGCCGCGGCAGCCGTGGAACGGCTTCCCCGGATCGGGACCGATCTGAGGGTCGAGGTCGTGGACCAGGCCCCCGGCGGTCGGTTCAAGGTCAAACCCGTCTCCGCGGGGATCGGCCGTCCCCTCGTCCTCGCCGTCCGCCACGGATCGGTGCCTCCGCGCCGGGGCGAGAAGCTGGACTGCTGGGTGTTCGCGAACGAGTCCAACCAGACCGTCCTCACCTCCGACCAGCGGGGCCGTTCGCCCGTCTCGGCCCGGATGGCGGGACGCTACATCGCGGCATTGGACGTGCTCGGCGAGCTGGCCGGCGGCGCCGGGGACGTGCCCGACGCCCGCGCCAGGCTCTCCGAACTGCAGGGCATGGCCAATCGCGTCCTGCGCAGGGACCAGGCCGACTGGGTCGACGTGCTCGACCTGTTCGGCGCTCCGGACAGGGAGCGGCTGGGCGTCCTGCGGGACCTCGCCGCGACGGCGAACCGTGCCCTCAAGGAGGGCACCCTGGACGCGGACCGCCTCGGGGAGGCCCTGACGGCCTCGGGCTGGACGGAGACCCTGACCGAAGCGCGACGGGTGCTCCAGGGCCGCTTCGGCCCGGCCGGGACGGCGACGGACCCCGACGACGCAGCCCCGGCCGTCACGGCGACGGACCCCGACGACGCACTCCCCGACGCCGCCCCGCACCAGCAGCCCGAGCGGTCGGCACACCAGCAGCCCGAGCAGAAGGACGAAGAGCAGATGACCCTCGCGGAGAGCAGCACCGCGCCGGCTCCGGCCACGAAGGAAGGCTTCCTGCGCGCGCTGGAGGCATCGGCCGCCGCCGACCGGACGTGCAGGAAGCACGAGTCGGTCCGCCACGCGCTGAAGTCGTCCCTGTTCTGGGCCGACCTCCAGCCCGCCGACTCGCCCGTCGTCGACGTCAGTTGTGTCACCGCGCGCGGCCTGTTCCTCTACGAGGCGCTGGGCTCGGGCCTGTCGACCTACGCGGACCTCCGCTCGGGAGCGACCCGCCTGCTGGAGATCAACCACACCCTGCCCACCCGGGCCGACGCCCTCTACCTGGTGCTGTCCGAGCCGCCCGCCGAGGAGTGGTCGGCGGACACCGTCCGCGACGTCTTCGACGTCCACGTCATCTGGTGGAGCCCCGAAGGGTGGGGCGGACGGGACACGGACGTCGCGCTCGGCTCGGCGCGGCCCTGACCGTCAGAAGCGGACGGACGCGGCCACCGGGAGGTGGTCGCTCGCGGTCGGCGGGAGGGTCCAGGCGGAGACCGGGGAGAGGCCCCGTACGAGGATCTGGTCGATCCGGGCCACCGGGAATCGGGCCGGCCAGCTGAAGCCGGGGCCGCTGCCGGCCTCCTCCTGCGCGGAGCGGAAGCGGGACGTCAGCGGGGCCAGGGCGGCGTCCGCGGTGGTGCCGTTGAGGTCGCCCATCAGGAGGACGCGGGTGGCGGGGTCGGCGCGCAGGGCGGCGTCGAGGTTGCGGGCGGCGGCGTTGCGGCGCTCGGTGGCGAAGCCGCCCGGGCGCAGCCGGACGGAGGCCAGGTGGGCGACGTACACCGTGACGGGCCCCCTCGGGGTGTCGGCGGTGGCGCGCAGGGCCCGGGTCCACGGCATGATCGGGACGGCCCCGGTGTCGCGCAGGGGGAAGGTGCTCCAGAGGCCCACCGTGCCCTCCACCACGTGGTACGGGTGCGTCGCGGCCAGCTCCCGTTCGTAGGTCCGGGTCGCGGGTTGGGTCAGTTCCTCCAGCGCGATCAGCTGCGCCCCGGACGCGGCGACGGCCCGGGCGGCGCCGGCCGGGTCGGGGTTGGCGTCGTCCACGTTGTGGGTGGCGACGGTCAGCCCGGCGGGGCCGTCGGTGCCCCGGTCGGTCAGCAGGGCCGGGCCGTGCAGCCCCGTCCAGGTCAGCGCGGGCAGCAGGACGGCGATCAGGGCCGTGCGCGAGCGGCGCAGCAGGGCGCCGGCGAGCAGGGGCAGGACGAGCAGGCCCGTCCAGGGGAGGAACGTCTGGACGAGGCTGCCGAGGTTGCCGGTGGCGGGGCCGTTGGGGATCAGGGGGTTCAGCGCCATCAGCAGGGCGGTGAGGACGCAGAGCCCGGCGACGACCCCGCCCCGCCCGGCGACGGCCCACCGGCCCCCGGCGACGGCCGGGGTCGGTGGTGGGGGTGTCGCGTTCATGCCCTCGAAGACGTCCGGAACCGGCCGGGGGTTCGCCCGCCCCGCCCCCGTCCGCTCCGTCCCCGTCCGCTCCGTCCCCGTCCGCTCCGTCCCCGTCCGCTCTGTCCCGGTCCGCTCCGTCCCGGCCCCGCGAGCCCCCGTCCCAGGAGCCTTGGCCCCGCTGGACCCCGCCCGTCCCGCTCCCGCCCGACGCGACGGCCGCGTACGCCTCCTCCACGCGGGCGAAGCCCCCGACGGGCCGTCACGGCATCACACCCCCATCGGGGTGTGCAGTTCCACGACCAGCTCCACCTCGACGGGCGCGTCGAGCGGCAGCACCGTCACCCCGACCGCGCTCCGGGCGTGGATGCCCGCGTCGCCGAAGGCGGTGCCCAGCAGCTCGCTCGCGCCGTTCACGACGCCCGGCTGGCCGGTGAACGAGGGGTCGCTCGCGACGAAGCCCACCACCTTCACCACCCGCTTCACCGCCGACAGGTCCCCGGCGACCGACGCCACCGCGGCGAGCGCGTTGAGCGCGCACCGTCCGGCCAGTTCCCTCGCCTGTTCCGGGGTCACCCCGGCACCCACCTTGCCGGTCAGCGGCAGGGCCCCGTCCACCATCGGCAGCTGGCCGGAGGTGTACACGTAGTGCCCGTTCAGGACGGCCGGCACGTACACGGCGACCGGCTCCGGGGCGGGCGGCAGCGTCAGCCCGGCCGCGGCCAGACGCTCTTCGGGGGTCGCGGGGGTCACGGTCACGACGGGCTCCTCCGGGGGAAGTGGACGATGGGTTTGACCATGCCCGGCTCCCGTGCCGAAAGCCGCCGAAAGGCCTCCTCCACCCGGGTGAAGGGGAATTCGTGGGTGGTCATCACGGTCGGATCCAGCAGCCCGTCGCCGATCAGATCGAGCATCAGGGCCGTCCGCGCCCCGGTCGCCGTCCCGGTCGCGGCGCCGTTCGCCGCCCCGGTCGCCGCGCCCTCCGGTCCGGCCTCCGGCCCGGTTCCCGCACGGCAGCGGGCGAGGGTGACGCGCCCGCCCGGCGCCGTGCCGTCGCGGGCCGCAGCCCGGGCCCCGGGGGCGGCGGTCGCCAGGATCGCGCAGTCCGCGCCGGCCCCGCCCGTCAGCTCCAGGATCCGCTCGGCGGAGTCCTCGTACGCCGGGTCCACCACCACGTCCGCCCCGAACCGCAGGGCCAGCAACTGGCGCCGGGGCTCCGGTTCCACGGCGATGACCCGCGCGCCCCGCAGCCGCCCGGCGGCCACCGTCGCGCTGAGCCCGACCGCGCCCTGCCCGAACACGGCGACGCTCCCGCCCGCCGGCGCCCCCGCCTCCTCGGCGGCGGCGAAGCCGGTGGCCAGCGCCCCGGCGGCGTACAGGGCCTGGTGATCGGTGATCCGGTCGGGCAGCGGAACCAGCCCGGCCCCGGCGACCGGTACCCGGAAGTACTCGGCGAGCCGCCCCCGGCCCTCGGCCGCCACCCGCAGGCCGAGGTACGAGTCCGGCACCCCGACGCCGACGGCCCGCACCACCCCGACGGCCTCGTGGCCGAGCCCCTCGTCGCAAGAGGCGTGGCCGTCCCAGGCGCACACGAGGGCAGCGGTGGTCCGTACGAGGACCTCCCCGGCCCGGGGCCGCGGCACGGGCCGGTCGATCAGGGCCGGGGCGCCGTCCGGGCGCAGCACGAGGGCCTTCACGGCGGTCAGCCTCCAAGGTCGGCGCGGGCGGTCGCGGGTCGGCCGCCGGTCCGGGGCGCACGCCCCGCCCTCGGCCTCCCCACCCCAGCCTCCCCGCCCCCGAGCCCCCGCAAGGGGGCCGGAGGTCCGGACCTGCCGGGCCGAGTGGCCCCGGCCGGCCCGGGAACGGGATCGGGAGCCGTCAGGGTCGGGTGATCCGCACCTGGTAGCTGCCGTTGCGCAGTTCGCCCACCACCGAGACGCTGATGCCGGACTTGTCGTCGGTGAAGGTCTCGCCCGGCACGAAGGGCGCGTCCGACAGTTCGGCGTGCACGTTGGGCCGCCGGGTGCAGCCGCCGCTGTCGGCGGCGCTGTCCCGCACGGTGACCGGCCCGCGCCCGGTGTCCACGTCCGAGTCCACCTTGTAGATGAGCACGCCGGGCTTGCACACGGCCTCGTCGTTGCCGGCGCGCGTCCGCACCTCCACCGCGTACCCGGCGCTCTCCGACAGCGGGACGAAGGCCAGCTTCGTGCCGCCCGCCACGGCCAGCGGCGACAGGACGTGATCGCTGATCCCCGACTTCGAGGCGCAGCTGATCTGCTCCCCGTCCAGCCACCCCAGCTTCCACTTGTGCCAGCCGAGCAGGTCGTTGTTGGCGCCCCAGTCCTCGCTCATGATGTCCCAGTGCCCGACCGTGCCGCCGCCGTCGGAGGTGTACAGGTCGGGCAGCCCGAAGACGTGCCCGTTCTCGTGGGGGAGCACCCGGTAGCCGGTCTCCCGGTAGGAGCCCGAACCGTCGTCCTGCCGGCTGTAGACGAACGACGTGTTGGCGAGCGGCACCCCGTCGGCGACCGGCGCCTCGGCGTTGCCCGAGAAGGTCACCGACAGGACGGTGTCCAGGGCCGACGGGCCGGCGTTCGGCGTGACCAGCACGTTGACCAGGTCGTACTTGCCGAAGTCGACCTCGCTGTCGGCGGCCTTCGCGATGTGCTCGACGAGTTGCCGGTAGCCGGGTTCGTACGGGGACCCGCGCCCGATCCCGTACTGGGCGAACGGCATCGGCATCCGCAGCCACTCCCTTATCGGCGCCTCGGCCCGGTAGGTGAGCCGGCCGTAGGAGCTGGTCCGGAACCAGTCGGAGGTCTGGGGGAAGAACTCCGAGAGGCGGTCCATCGCCGTGCCCTCGCCCTTGGCGTCGGGGAAGTCGATCATCAGGTTCAGTGCGCGCACCTCGCCGGTCGACCGGGAGTACCCGGGCGGCGTCGGCAGGCCCTCGGACATCTGCACGCCCATGGTCCCGGTGATCCGGCAGGGTGCCAGCAGGGATTCGGCACTGGTGGCCACGGGGCCCGCCGCCGAGTGCCCGCGCCCCGATATGCCGGTGCTCGCGGTCGCCGTGATGCCGAGTGCCAGCGCGGTCAGGCCGATGTACGCGCAGGTGCGGCAGTGTCTGCGTATCCGGCGGCGGGTCTGCGGCATGGAGATCGCCTTCGGGTCCGCGGCAGCCGGCCGGGTCCGGACTGCGCTCTGTCCGTTCACCCTCCGTCGGTCGCGACGCGCCCGCGCGTCGGGAGCGTCCAAACGGGACTAGACCACCCAATCGATCTGTGAGCCAGGTCACACCCAAGGGCGAAATAACCGGGGACTCGATCCCCGTTTGCACCTACGTCGCGCGAAACGGGGACCGGATCCCCGCTTCGCAACACGGTGGACACGCAGAACCGGAACCGGCCTCCCGGATCCGAACCGGCGCGAGCGCCGCGCACCGTCACCGTCACCAGCACCCGAGCCCGTCCAGGAAGGCACCGGAATGAAGACCCCGACCCGCACCCGCGCGGCCGCCCCCGTCGCGGCGGTGGACCTCGCCCCCGCGGCGACGGCGACCCTTCCCGCCCCGCCGGCGGTCGAGGCCGCGGCCCCGGAGCCGGCCGCCGCCCCCACCCGGGTGCCGAAGCCGCGCGCGGACGCCGTGCGCAACCGGGAGCGCATCCTGGTCGCGGCCCGCGAGATGCTGGTGGAGTTCGGCTCGGACGCGCCGCTCGACGAGATCGCCCGCCGCGCCGGCGTCGGCAACGCCACCCTGTACCGGCACTTCCCGGACCGCTCCACCCTCGTCCACCACGTCGTGCTCTACGTGACGGGCCGCGTCGCGGCCCTCGCCGAGGACGCTCTCGCCGAGGAACCCGACTCCTTCACCGCGCTCTGCCGCTTCGCGCACGCGGCGGCCGACGAACGCATCGGCGCCCTGTGCCCGATGCTCGCCGCCGGCTTCGACCCGGACCACCCCGAACTGATCGCTTCCCGCACCGCGTTGGAGGAGGCCGTGGAAGCCCTCGTGGCCGCCGGTCAGGACGGCGGACTCGTCCGCACCGACATCGGCGTCGGTGACCTGATGGTCGCCCTGTCCCAGCTGAGCCGCCCGCTCCCCGGCACGGGCTGCCCCGACATGGACGGGTACGCGCACCGCCACCTCCAACTCTTCCTCGACGGACTGCGCGCCCCGGCCCGCTCCGAACTCCCCGGTGTCGCGGCCTCCTTGCGGGACCTCAGACGCAGAACCACGTGAGGCGCAGAACCACGCACCACGCACCACGCACCACGCACCACGCGACGTCGCCGAAGCACGAAGCCGCATGACGTACGAAGCACGACGCACGAAGCCCCATGGCGCACGAGGCGTGACGCCTAAAACCACATGACGCGGCAAACCCTCATCAACTAGCTTTTTTCAGTCATTCCGCACAGTGAAGCAGGTACCCCCATGTCAAAAACAGCCGCGACCGCCCCGCCGGTCGTCGCCGATCCCAATCGCTGGAAGGCCCTCGTCTTCATAGCCCTGGCGCAGTTGATGGTCGTCCTCGACGCGACCATCGTGAACATCGCGCTCCCGTCCGCCCAGACCGATCTCGGCATTTCCGACGGCAACCGCCAGTGGGTCATCACCGCGTACGCGCTCGCCTTCGGCGGTCTGCTGCTCTTCGGCGGTCGCATCGCCGACAAGTGGGGGCGCAAGAACGCGTTCATCGTCGGCCTCGGCGGATTCGCCCTGGCCTCCGCGCTCGGCGGTGCCGCCACCGGCGAGGCGATGATGCTCGGCGCCCGCGCCCTCCAGGGTGCGTTCGGCGCCCTGCTGGCACCGGCCGCGCTCTCCCTGCTGGCCGTCAGCTTCACCGACGCCAAGGAGCGGGCCAAGGCCTTCGGCATCTACGGTGCCATCGCGGGCGGCGGCGGCGCCGTCGGCCTGATCCTCGGCGGCTTCCTCACCGAGTACCTGAACTGGCGCTGGACGTTCTTCGTGAACATCCCCTTCGCGATCGTCGCCGCCGTCGGTGCCTGGATGGTCATCCGGGAGCCGGCCGGCTCCCGCAACCCCGCCAAGCTCGACGTCCCCGGCGTGCTCCTCTCGACGGTCGGTCTCGTCTCGCTCGTGTACGGGTTCACCCGCGCCGAGTCCGAGGGCTGGTCCGACCCGCTCACCATCGGCCTGTTCGTCGCCTCCGCGGTCCTGCTGCTGGCGTTCGTGTACGTCGAGTCCAAGGTGAAGTCCCCGCTGCTGCCCCTGCGCGTCCTGCTGGAGCGCAACCGCGGTGGCGTCTACCTCTCCCTCGGTCTGGCCGTCATCTCGATGTTCGGCCTGTTCCTCTTCCTCACCTACTACCTCCAGGTCGTGAAGGGCTTCTCGCCGGTCAAGACCGGCTTCGCCTTCCTGCCGATGATCGCGGGCATGATCACGGGCTCCACCCAGATCGGTGCCCGCCTGATGACCCGCGTGCCGCCGCGCCTGCTCATGGGCCCGGGCTTCCTCGTCGCCGCGACCGGCATGCTGCTGCTGACCCAGCTGGAGGTCGGTTCCTCCTACCCGGCGCTGATCCTGCCGGCGCAGCTGCTGCTGGGCCTCGGCATGGGCACCGCGTTCATGCCGGCCATGTCGCTGGCCACGCACGGGGTGAACCCGGCCGACGCCGGTGTCGCCTCGGCGATGGTCAACACCTCGCAGCAGGTCGGCGGCGCGATCGGCACCGCCCTGCTGAACACGATCGCCGCCTCGGCGACGACCGCGTACCTGACCGACCACGCGGCCGAGGTCGCGGCGGGCGGGCCGGCCGGGCAGCTGGCGCAGGCCAAGGCGATGGTCGAGGGCTACTCCTCCGCCATCTGGTGGGCCGTCGGCATCCTCGTGATCAGCGCGACCATCGCGTTCGCCCTGATCACCACGGGCCGCCCCGGCGCGGGAGCGCCCGCGGCCGGCTCCGGCGCCGACTCCGAGGACGCCGAGTTCAAGATCCCGGTGATCGCCCACTGACGGGGATCCCGGTGCGGGAATGACTGATGACCCCGCTTCGTTCAAATTTGAACGAAGCGGGGTTAGTCTTTGTACGGCGGCCCCGGCCGCCCCCGGCGGACCCGCCGGCGACCGGGGGACAGCTCTGTCGACGGCGCCGCCCGGCGCGACGGCCCCCGCACCGAACCCCCGACCACCCAGGAGCGCCCGATGACCTCCGTATCCGCGCCCGCCCCCGCCCGCATGCCGGCGCTGTACCTGAGCCACGGCGCCCCGCCGCTCGCCGACGACCCCGTCTGGCCCGGCGAACTGGCCGCCTGGTCGGCGGCGCTGCCCCGGCCCCGCGCGATCCTGATGGTCTCCGCGCACTGGGAAGAGGCCCCGCTGGCGCTGAGCGCCACCGAGCCCGTCCCCCTCGTGTACGACTTCTGGGGCTTCCCCGAGCACTACTACGCCGTGCGGTACGGGGCGCCCGGCGCCCCGGAACTCGCCGCCTCGGTCCGCGCCCTCCTGCGGACCCCCGGCACCCCCGTCCAGGACATGCCCGACCGGGGCCTCGACCACGGCGCATACGTGCCCCTCGTCGAGATGTACCCCGACGCCGACATACCGGTCCTGCAGATCTCCCTGCCGACCCTCGATCCGACCCGCCTGATGGACATGGGCCGCCGGCTCGCCCCGCTGCGCGACGTGGGCGTGCTCATCGTCGGCAGCGGGTTCTTCACCCACAACCTGGCGGCGCTGCGGCACACCGGCCCCGGGGTCCCCGGTTGGTCCGCCGAATTCGACGACTGGGGCCGCGAGGCCCTGGCCGCCGCCGACGTCGACGCCCTGCTCGACTTCGAGGCCAAGTCCCCGGCGGGCCGCCTGGCCCACCCCCGGACCGAACACTTCGCGCCGCTGTTCGTCACCCTCGGCGCCGCCGGGGCGGACCTCGCCGCCCAGCGGACCCCGGTGGACGGCTTCTGGATGGGCCTCTCCAAGCGCTCCCTCCAGTTCGGCTAGGTCGGTCCGCCGCTCCCGCCCAGGGGCTTCTCGTACCAGCGGACGTCCCAGAAGCGGCCGAACTTCCAGCCCGCCTCGGTGAACTCCCCGACCCGGCGGAAGCCGAAGCGCTCGTGGAGGCGCACCGAGGCCTCGTTCGGCAGGGCGACGCCCGCGAAGGCCCGGTGCACGGGTTCGTCGGCGAGGGCCTCGAACAGGGCCGCGTAGAGCGTTCCGCCGATGCCGCGACCCACCGCGTCCGGAGCCAGGTACACGCTGACCTCCACCGAACTCGCGTACGCCGGTTTCGGGCGGAACGCGCTGCTTGTCGCATATCCGGCCATTCGATCGCCAGTCCAGGCAACCAGAAGGCGGTGAGGCCCGTCTTCAGGGTGGGAGCGCAGCCACGGGCGGCGCTGTTCCGGGCTGAAGGGCACCGTGTCGAATGTGACGGCGGTCTCACGGACGTAGTGGTTGTAGACCTCCGTGAGGGCCGCGAGGTCCGCCTCGGTTCCGGGCCTGACCTGCACTCCTTCGGTTTCTTGCGGCATTCCGCGCCCCTCCGTGACCGGGTGATGGCGGGGCAGGATACTGCAAGATCTCGGAAAAGAGGGAGCGGCGTGGGAATTCTGTCCCGATTCCAGTCGTTGTTTCCATCGGAAGCGGGCACTCGGGAGAGTGTCCGAAGGACGAACCGCCGCAGCGCCCGCCGCTCCGGGCCGTCCTCCAAGCCGCACCGCGACCGAATCATCGCATCGCAAGGGAGCACGCATGGCAACCCGCGCCGTCGCCCGTCGTCAGTCCACGAGCAGCGCTCGCGCCGTGGGCGGGGAGATCGCCGACCGTGACCTGGTCGGCATGTACCTGGACGAGATCGCGCGCACCCCGCTGCTCGACGCCGCCAAGGAAGTGGAGCTCTCGCAGATCATCGAGGCGGGCGTGTACGCCCGGCAGATCCTCGACGACGCGATAGAGCGCGCGGGGGAGACCCCCGCGCGCGAGGAGCTGGAAGCCCTGGCCGCCGAGGGCGAGCGCGCCAAGGAAGTCTTCATCCGGTCCAACCTCCGCCTGGTGGTGGCGGTCGCCCGCCGCTACCCGCGCAGCGGGCTGCCCCTCCTCGACCTGATCCAGGAGGGCAACGCCGGCCTGGTCCGGGCCGTGGAGAAGTTCGACTACGCCAAGGGCTTCAAGTTCTCCACGTACGCCACGTGGTGGATCCGGCAGGCCATCACCCGTTCCATCGCCGACCAGTCCCGCACCATCCGCCTCCCCGTCCACCTGGTCGAGGAGCTCGGCCGGATCCGCCGGGTGCAGCGCGAGTTCAACCGGGAGAACGGCCGCGACCCGGAGCACGCGGAGATCGCCGCCGAGCTCGACTCGACGGAGAAGCGCGTCGGCGACGTCCTGGACTGGGCGCGCGACCCGGTCAGCCTGAACATGTCGGTGGACGACGAGGGCGACACCCAGTTCGGCGACCTGCTGGAGGACACCTCCGCGATCTCGCCCGAGCAGTCCGTGCTCTCGCTGCTGCGCAGCGAGGAACTGGAGGACCTCCTCGGCAAGCTGGACCAGCGCACCGCGTCCATCATCAAGATGCGGTACGGCATCGAGGACGGCCGCGAGCGGACCCTGACCGAGGTCGGCAAGCAGCACGGGCTGACCCGCGAGCGGATCCGGCAGATCGAGAAGCACGCGCTCCTCGAACTGAAGCGGATGGCCCGCGACACCGGCTTCGACGCCGTGGCCTGATCCCCGCGGCCCGAGCGGCTCGCGCCGCCGCCCCCCCCTGACGAGCCCCGGCACCTACCCCCCCCAGGTGCCGGGGCTCCCTCGCGCCCGGCGCCGGTGCGTTCGCGTCGGTGCCCCCGCGTCGGTGCGGTCCGGTCAGGGCGAGCCCGCCGCCCCCGTCAGGCGGGCGGCGAGCGTTCGGGCGGCCGCCGAAAGGAACTCCGGCGCGAGCACCGTGAACGGCAGTCCCGTCAGTGCCAGTCGGGCCACCAGCCACTCCGGGGTGTCCGCGCTCTCGAAGCGCACCCGGGCGCCGCCCGCCTCCGGCCGCGCCCCCTCCCGCAGCCAGCCCGGCAGTTCCTCCGGGGCCACCGCGAAGGACACGTCGACCCCGTACCGCTCCCCGCCGCGCAGCCCGCGCCGGACGAACTCGGCCGCCTCCATCGGCAGCTCCCGCGGCGCGAACCGGGCCCCCGTCGCGAAGGGCTCGCTCACCCGGTCCACCCGGAACGTCCGCCAGTCCTCCCGCTCCAGGTCGAAGGCCACCAGGTACCAGCGGCTCCCCGTGCTCACCAACCGGTACGGCTCCACCTGCCGCCGGCTGTCCGCCCCGTCCCGCGCCCGGTACGCGAACCGCAGCCGCTCCAGCCCCGCGATCGACGCGGCCATCGTCGTCAGCGTCCGCGGATCCACGCTCGCCCCGTCCCCGCGGGTCACCGCGACCGTCGCCGACTGGAGCGCGCCCACCCGGTGCCGCAGTCGCGAGGGCAGCACCTGCTCCAGCTTCGCCAAGGCCCGTACGGAGGCCTCCTCGACCCCCTCGATCGCGTGCCCGGCCCCCGCCCGCAGCCCGACGGCGATCGCCACCGCCTCCTCGTCGTCCAGCAGCAGCGGCGGCATCGCCGCCCCCGCCACCAGTCGGTACCCGCCGTCCGCGCCCAGCGAGGCCTCCACCGGATATCCGAGGTCCCGCAGCCGGTCGATGTCCCGCCGGATCGTCCGGGCGCTCACGCGCAGCCGCTCGGCGAGTTCGCTGCCCGGCCATTCGCGCGGGGTCTGCAGCAGGGACAGCAGGGTGAGCAGCCGCGCCGGGGTGTCGTTCATGGCCCAAGGCTGCCATCGAAATAGGACACCAACTGACCTATATCCCGTCTAGGTTTCTCTCCATGAGCACCGAGACGTCCCAGACATCGCCCGAAAGAAAGAACGGGCCCGTACGAGAAGAGCGGAACGCGCCCACGGCATCAGCACCGGACCCGGGCACCGCCCCCGACGAGGCGGCCGCCCCGCCCGGCGACCGCCGCCGTTGGCTGGCGCTCGCCATCGTGATGACCGCGGCCTTCATGGACCTGGTCGACGTCACGATCGTCAACATCGCGATACCCAGCATGCGCGAGGGGTTCGGCGCCTCCACCAGCGCGATCCAGTGGATCACCGCCGGGTACGCCCTCGCCTTCGCCGCCGGCCTGATCACCGGAGGCCGTCTCGGTGACATCTACGGCCGCAAGCGCCTCTTCCTCCTCGGCATCGCCGGTTTCACCGCCGCCTCGTTGCTCTGCGGCATCGCCGCCAACCCGTCCATGCTCGTCGCCTCCCGCATCCTCCAGGGCGCGATGGCGGCCCTGATGGTCCCGCAGGTGCTGGCGATCATCCACGTGACCTTCCCGCCGCACGAGCGCGGCAAGGTCTTCGGCATGTTCGGTGCGATCGTCGGCCTCGGTGCCGTCTCGGGTCCGATGCTCGGCGCGCTGCTCACCCAGTGGAACCTCTTCGGTCTGGAATGGCGCCCGATCTTCCTGATCAACCTGCCCGTCGGCATCGCCGGCGTGATCCTGGGCCGCAAGTTCATCACCGAGTCCAAGGCCCCCCGGGCGCTGCGCCTGGACCTGGTCGGCGTCGTCCTCGCCACCGTCGGCCTGGTCATGCTGATCTTCCCCCTCACCCACGGCCGGGAGAACGACTGGCCGCTGTGGGGCTTCCTGTGCATGGGCGCGGTGCCCTTCCTCTTCGTCGGTTTCATCGCCTACGAGAAGTACAAGATCAAGAAGGACGGCTCGCCGCTGGTCGAGCTCTCCCTCTTCAAGGTCAAGAGCTTCGCCGGCGGCATCGCCGTCCAGCTGACCTTCGGCATCGCGACGGGCATCTTCTTCCTCGTCTGGACCCTGTACATGCAGATGGGCCTCGGCTGGAGCGCCCTGCGGGCAGGCACCACCGGCATCCCGTTCTCGCTGGCCGTCTCGGCCGCCGCGGGCATCTCCGTCCAGAAGCTCGTACCGCGCTTCGGCCGCAAGGTGCTCCAGGCCGGCGCGCTGACCATGGCCGCGGGCCTACTCCTCTACATCTGGGAGTCCGAGCACTACGGCATGGGGATCGCGTCCTGGCAGATGGCGGCCCCGCTGGTCGTGATGGGCATCGGCATGGGCCTGATCGTGGCCCCGCTGACCGACACCGTCCTGTCCCAGGTCCCGCGCGAGCACGCCGGATCGGCCTCCGGTCTCATCAACACCACCGGCCAGATGGGCAACGCCCTGGGCCTCGGCCTGACCTCCGTGGTCTTCTTCGGGCTCATCGACGACGACCGGGTCTACGGCGCCCCCTACGTCGAGGCGTTCCGCGGCGCGCTGTGGTGGGTCGTGGCGGTCCTCGTCGTGATCTTCGCGGTGATGTTCATGCTGCCGCGCAAGCAGGTTCCGATGGGGGAGCGCGAGGGCGCGGTCGAGCACGCCGACCCGTCGCCGGAGAAGGTCCCCACGGCCTGAGGCGCCACCGCCCGAGGGCCCCGCGCGGCCCGCACGGCGTCCGCGAGAACCGCACGGACATGCCCGCCCTCCACGGCGGGCATGTCCGTTTTGCTTTGCTTCCGCGGATCCGGCGGCGTACGGTGGGGAGGAAACCACGCAAGCGGGCACAGGACGGACGTAAAGCCACATGTACGCAGCCGAGCGACAGCAGGAGATCCTGCGCCTCGCCCGCGAAGCGGGCCGCGTCGACGTGCTCTCCCTGTCCGAGCGCTTCCAGGTCACCTCCGAGACCGTGCGCCGCGACCTGACGGCCCTCGACCGGGCGGGCCTGATCCGCCGCGTCCACGGCGGCGCCATTCCGTCCGGCCGCCTCGACTTCGAGCCCGACCTCACCGAACGCGAGGCCACCGCGGCCGACGAGAAGGACCGCATCGCCGCCGCAGCCCTCCTGCGGATCCCCGACGGCGCCGGCATCATCCTCGACGCCGGCAGCACCGTCGCCCGGCTCGCCGCGCGCATCCCCGTCGACCACGCGCTCACCGTCGTCACCCACGCGCTGCCCGTCGCCGCCAGGCTGGCCGACCACACCGGCATCGACCTCCACCTCGTCGGAGGCCGGGTCCGCCACCGCACCCGGGCGGCCGTCGACGCCTGGGCGCTGCGCGCCTACGCCGAGGTCCGCGCCGACGTCCTGTTCCTCGCGACGAACGGCTTCACCCCCGAGGCCGGCCTGACCACGCCCGACCTGGCCGAGGGGGCCGTCAAGCGGGCCGCCATCGCGGCCGCCCGCCGGGTCGTCCTGCTGGCCGACTCCGCGAAGGCCGGGCAGGAACACTTCGCCCGCTTCGGCACCTTCGCGGACGTGGACCTCCTCATCACCGACACGGGGCTCGCCCCGGCTCACAAGGCGGCCATCGAAGCCGCCGGTACGGAAGTCGAACTCGTATGATCGTCACCGTCACCCCCAACCCCTCCCTGGACCGGACGTACGAGGTCCCCTCGCTGGAGCGCGGCACGGTCGTGCGCGCCACCGGCGACCGGGTCGACCCGGGCGGCAAGGGGGTCAACGTCTCGCGCGCCGTCGCCGCCGCGGGCGTCCGGACGACGGCGGTCCTCCCGCTCGGCGGTACCCCCGGCATACTGCTCGCCGAACTGCTCGGCGCCCAGGGCGTGGACGTCACCGCCGTCTCGATCGCCGGCCGGACGCGCACGAACATCTCGGTCGCCGAACCGGACGGCACCCTCACGAAGATCAACGCCCCCGGCCCCGAGCTGCTGCCCGAGGAATCGTCCCTGCTCCTGGAAACGGTCCGCGCCTGCTCCGCCGACGCGGACTGGATCGCCTGCTGCGGCAGCCTGCCCGGCGGCCCCGGCCCCGACTGGTACGCCGAGCTGGTCACCCGGGCCCACGAGGGCGGAGCCCGTGTCGCCCTCGACACCTCCGGCCCCGCGCTCCTGGCGGCGCTCCCCGCGCGCCCCGACGTGATCAAGCCCAACGCGGCGGAGCTGGCCGAAGCCGTCGGCCGCCCCCTGCCCACCCTCGGGGACGTCGTCAAGGCGGCCGAGGAACTGCGCTCGCTGGGCGCCGGAGCCGTCCTGGCCTCCCTGGGCGCCGACGGTCAGCTCCTCGTCTGCGCGGAGGGCACCTTCCACGGCACCGCGCCCGTCACCGCCGTCCGCAGCGACGTCGGCGCCGGCGACGCGGCCCTGGCCGGGTTCCTCATCGCGGGCGGCACCGGCCCGACTGCCCTCGCCTCCGCCCTGGCCCACGGGGCGGCGGCCGTACAGCTCCCCGGCAGCGCCATGCCCACCCCCGCCGACCTCCGCCCCGCGGAGGTCCACGTCACCGCGGACCCGCCGCTGGACCTCCAGCTGACCGGATCCGCCACGACCTGATCGGGGTTCCCCTCCCGCCCGGGCGGGAGGGGGCGTCACCTCACCCGCGCGCGAACCTCCATCGCCCCGCGCGCGGCGGCCTCGCTCCCGTACACCTCGCACATGTGCCGGCCGTCGGGCGTGGCCGTGTGCTCGACCTCCCACAGGCTGTACTCGCCGCCGTCCAGCAGCACGAACGCGTGCTCGTACAGGCTGAACCCCGCGTCCCGCCCGTCCGCGAGGCACTGCCGGCCCCCGAAGGCCTGCGTGATCCGGTGGGCGTACGCCGAACGCAGCCGCTCCGCCACCGCCTCACCGGGACGGTCGGGGTTCTCCGCGCGCCGCAGCACCCGGCGGGCGTGGTCCGCGGACTCCTCCATGGCGTACTCGCGGTGCCGGTCCTCCGGCGCCGATGCCGCGAACAGGGCACTCAGCACGGAGAGATCGGACTCCACCTCGTCATCGGCCGCGCCGCCCGCCTGTGACGGGTCCGCCACCGCCTCCGCGGGCGCCTCGCCGAACAGCCCGGTCACCGCGAGGCCGAGCTCGGCCTTGCTCGCGAACACCTCGCAACGGGTGCTGCGATCACCCTTCAGTCGGTAGGCGAGCTCCCACAGGGAGGCCGAACCCCCGTCGGCCAGCAGGTAGGTGTGCCGGTGCGTCTCCCGCCAGAGCCCCGCCGCCGGGCTGTGGTGGGTGGTGTACAGCGAAGAGCTGTGGGCGAGCGCGGTGCCCAGGCGCTCGACCAGCGCGTCCGGCAGGTCGAAGGAGTTGAGTGCGCGGCCGAGGAGTCGGTCGAGGTGCGCCTCGGTTGTCTCGTACGGATCGCTCAAGGTGGGTCTCCAGGCCGTCGCAGGTTGTCACTTCGCAGACGCTCAACGTAGCCCCTGGTTCTGACATCACGTCCGGGGTTCGGTAAAACGTCCGGGAAGCATCAGGGGTTCCCACCACACCTTCAGGTCAACTTCCGGCTGTATAGGCATGATTAGGGACCCTCTGTGCAACTGCGGGGGACTATGGGTGACATGGCAACGAATACAGTGGGCGTCCCCCGTCAGCAGGGACTGCCCGGCGGTCGACACGAGGACGAGCCCGCACCGGCCCCGAAGGGGCTGCCATGGCTGCTGGTGCTCACCGGGGCCGCGGGGCTGCTGGCCTCCTGGGTCATCACCCTGGACAAGTTCCTCCTGTTGGAGGACCCGGACTTCAAGCCCGCGTGCAGCCTCAACCCCGTGGTCTCCTGCGGCAGCGTCATGAAGAGCGACCAGGCGGCGGTCTTCGGATTCCCCAACCCGATGCTGGGACTGGTCTGCTACGCCGTCGTGGTATGCGTGGGCGCGAGCCTGCTCGCCGGGGCCCGGCACCGCGGCTGGTTCTGGCTGGGACTGAACGCCGGCACCCTCTTCGGCACCGGTTTCTGTGCCTGGCTGATGGTCCAGTCGCTGTACGAGATCAACGCCCTCTGCCTCTGGTGCAGCCTGGCCTGGGTGGCGACGCTGCTGATGTTCTGGGCCGTCACCGCGCACAACGTCCGCGCCGGCCACCTGCCCGCGCCCGCCCCGGTGCGGGTCTTCTTCGCCGAGTTCGGCTGGGCGCCGCCCGCCCTGCACATCGGGGTGATCGCCATGCTGGTCCTGACCCGGTGGTGGGACTTCTGGACCGGCTGACACAACCGCCCCATCACGCACGGGAGCCCCGGCAGCCGCAAGCTGCCGGGGCTCCCCCCGCTCCCGGGTCGTGAGCGGGGCGTCCCCTGCTCCGCGGGCGTCGTGGGCCCGGGCGGAGGGGGCGGGGTTCAGCTGCCGATGGAGCCGTTGCCCGAGAGGACCGGGATGTTGCTGAGGATGTGCGAGAGCGGCTCGTCGCCCTTGGCCTGGGTCGAGTTCTCGGCGCACTGCTGGTTCTGCGGGTTGGACAGGACGTTGATGTCCTGGACGCCCACGTTGATCAGGGCCAGGATCGACTGGGCGTTGACCTTCGCCGGCAGACCGATGCAGGGCTTGTTGAGCGTGCCCTGGACCAGGCCGAGCTGCGGGCTCTGGTCGCCGTGGGTCTTCTGGTTGCCGTAGATCTGCGAGGCACCGTTGCCGTTGACGGTGTTGACCCCGTTGTCGTTGCCGATGGCCATGGCCGGAGCCGCGGCCGCAGCGCCGGCGCCGACGGCAACGGCGGAGACCGCGGCAGCAGTCATGATCTTCTTGAGCATCATTGGTCCTTTTGTCGCACGAGTGCCCGTTGGTGGAGCTCCCTGGACAACTGCCGCCCGCGGGGTTGGTTCCGCTCCTTCACTCAAACGGCCCGTTCGTGCCGCGCCATTCGCCGGACCGGGTGAGGCCGCTACGGACGCGTGCGCGAAGCCCGTACGCACCCACCGGGTCCACCCGGCCGCCCGCCGTCCGGTTGCGGTCCGTACAAGGTGTTCGCACGGTGGGTAAGGAAGCGGATCGCTCGGGTCCGTTTCTGAGCGACCACATCCGAAGGAACCTCCATGCTGCGCACCAAGCCGTCCCGCTTCCGCGTCCTTGTCCCGTCGGCCCTCGCGGTCGTCATACTGTCCGGCGCGGTCGCCCCCGCGGTCGCCGCGGACGGCGAGGGCGCGGCGGCCCTCACGAAGAAGGTGGAGGCCGTCCAGGAGCAGATCGACGGTCTTGAGGCGCTGGAGTCACGTGCGGCGGCCGGCCCGATCGACGACCTCCTCGCCGGCATCGGCACGACCCTGGCCGACCTCCTCAAGTCGCTCCAGGCGCTGCTGCCCGGCGTGACCCTGCCGGAGATCAAGCTGCCGACCCTGCCCGCGCTCCCGGCGATCCCCGCGATCCCGAACCTCCCGACGGCGCCGACCCTCCCGCCCGTCCAGGTCCCGCAGCTGCCCGTCGCCAACCCGGCCGTCCCCCCGGCGACCGGTCTCGTCCCCGCGATCCCGGAGATTCCGGCGATCCCCGACATTCCGATCCACTAGCAGTTACGACTATTGGGCTGAACAGGTCTGATCGGTTCCGCAGCCGTGTCGTCCGGGACGGTGGACCGTTTCGCTCGGTGTGAGCCCCGGCATCGGGGCAGGACATCGAACAGAAGGTGCACTTCCCATGAACTCTGCTGCTGCCAAGAAGGCCGCCCTGGTCCTGGCCACCGCTGGTCTCGCCGCGGCCGGTGCCGCCGGCTCCGCCGTCGCCGACTCGTCGGCCGAGGGCGCGGCCGTGGGTTCCCCCGGTGTCCTCTCGGGCAACCTGGCTCAGGTTCCGGTCCACGTCCCGGTCAACGTCTGCGGCAACTCCGTCAACGTGATCGGCCTGCTGAACCCGGCGTTCGGCAACGTCTGCGTCAACGACTGACGTTCGTCGCATTCTGCACACGTGACTGTGGGCGCCCCCGGCCTCGCCGGTGGCGCCCACAGTCATGTCGGCGGCAGTTCAGTGCGCGCCGCCGTTGAGCTTCACACCGCCGAGGAGTTCCGGGGACGCCTGGGGGGCGAGGTTCGCGACCTCCAGGACCTCGCCGGGGAGGTTGTTGCGGGCCTGGTTGACCTTCTGGACGGTGCCGAACACCTTGTCGACGCTCTGCCCCTGCTCGGCGAGTCCGTTGCCCACCGTCTGGGGGAGCGCCTCGGTGACGGGGCCGACGGCGTTCAGCGCGTCCGACAGTCCGCTCGTCGCGCTCATGGGGGGCATCGACGCCGGGGTCTCGGTGGCGAAGGCCGGGGTCGCGGCGCCGAGGGCGGCGACGGAGCCGACGAGGACAGCGGCGACCTGCTTGAGCTTCATTATTCGAAATCCTCTTCTTTTCGTGGGCAGAGGCGTCGGCGGCGACCGTCGCGCCGCTTTCGACCTGGGTAACGATTACCGGCCGCTACGGAAACGCCGGGTTTCGGGGCACGGCAACGGCCGGAGAATCCGACAAGGGATTCTCCGGCCGATATTTCTTCTGATTACCGGTATTCCCGGTCAGGAGACGCGGGACCGCCGGTAGAGAATCGCGCCGCCCAGGATCAGGGCCGAGGCGAGGGCCGCCGCGGCCTCCGGCCGGCCGGCTCCGGTGTCGGCCAGCTCCGGCGCCGCCACGTGGGCCGGCGCGGGGGAGACGGGGCCGCGGGGCGCCGGGACGGAGGGGACCTCCGCGGCCGGAACGGGCGCCGGGGCGGGTGCGGGAGGCAGCGGCACCGGGGCGTCACCGCCGGGGGCGGCCGGGGGCTGGTCGCCGGGCCGTACGTTCTCCGGCACCGGGACGGGCGCCGGGGCGGGCCGCTCCACGGGCTGGCTGCCGTGCGGCGGTCGCGTCGCGGGGGGCTCCTGCGCGACGGGCGGCGCGGGGGCGGGCAACGGGGCCGGGAGCGTGTGGGGCTGCGGCTCCGGCCGCGGTTCCGGTCGGGTCTCCGGCCCCGGCTGCGGCTTCGGGACCTCCTGGACCGGTACCGGGACGGGCTCCGGCGCCGGCAGCGGTACGGGCTGCGGCTCGGGCACCGGCGGGATCTCCGGCACCGGGACGGGCGCCGGGGCGGGCAGCGGCGCCGGGTGCTCGGCGGCCGGCTCCGGCTTCGGCTCCGGGAGGGGCGCCGGATGGTGCGGCGCGGGCGGCGCCGGGTGGGGGACCGGGTGCTCGGCGTGCGGCGGGGGCCCCGCGGGGTGGTCGTCGCACTCCTCCTCCGGCTGCTGCTGCTGCTGCTCGCCCGGGCCGCCGTAGCCGCCGTCGTGGGACGGCTCCTCGTGGCGGGGCGCCGCGTGCCGCGGGAGGTGCTCGCGGGGGGTCTCGTGGCGGCGCTCCTCCTCGTGGCGCTGGGCCGGCAGCGCGTGCCGGCCGCGGCTGTGCTCGTCGAGGTAGCGCTCGAAGGTCTCGGCGTGCTCGGGGCTGAGGTAGCGCTCGTAGTCGTGGTCGACGTCGGAGCCGGTCGTGGTGACGCAGGTGTTGCCCATCGCGGGGTTGAGGGCGGCACCCCCGTCCACGCTGTTGCCGCACACGTTCGGGGCGAAGGTGATCGGTACCGAGACGCTGTTGCCGGACAGCACACCCGGAGAGTGCGAGGCCTCGGCCGTCGCCCCGGGATGCGCGTAGGCCGCGCCGGTCGCGATCGACAGCAGGCTGGACGCGGCCGCCGCCGTGAGCATCCCCTTGCCCAGTACCTGTCGACTCAGTACCTGTCGCATGGGTCCTTCCCTGTCTACCGGCGCTGGGGCCGGTGCTGAATCGAAGGTGGCCCCGGAGTGCACCGCCGTGCACTCCGGGGCCACCCCGAGGAGGTTCGCCCCCGCGGGGCGCAGGCGCTTCGTCAGTCGTTGACGCAGGTGTTGCCGAACGCCGGGTTCAGCACGCCGACCACGTCGACGGTGTTGCCGCAGACGTTGACGGGGATGTGCACCGGGACCTGGACCAGGTTGCCGGAGAGGACACCGGGGGAGCCCGCGGCGACACCGCTGGCGCCCGAGTCGGCCATGGCGGGGGAGGCGACACCGGCGGCCATCAGCGCGCCGGCGGCCAGCACCACTGCCTTCTTGTACGTCATTTGATTTCGATCCTTTCCCGCAGGGGCGTATCCACTGCAGAAATAACAACGAGCGGCTCCGGGAAAAGAAACCGGAGATTTTTCGGGGTCGGTGGGCAATTCACTCCGATGCCCCGGGCTTCGTGTGTCGAATTCCGTGATGATTCGTTCCGGAATTCGAAGGCGTCCTATACGCGGCGAGGCCGCCGCGACCCGAGGGTGCGACGGCCTCGCCGGGGCGGGGCTGAGGGGGTCAGCTGCCGGAGGAGACGTTGCCCGAGAGGATCGGGATGTTGTCCAGGATGTGCGAGAGGGCCTCGTCGCCCTTGGCCTGGGTCGAGTTCTCGGTGCACTGCTGGTTCTGCGGGCTGGACAGGACCGGGATGTCCTGGACGCCGACGTTGACCAGGGCGAGGACCGACTGCACGTTGGCCTTGGCGGGCAGGGCGATGCAGGGCTTGTTGAACGAGCCCTGGATGAGCGCCATCTGCGGGCTCATGTTGCCGTACGTGGCCTGGTTGCCGTAGATCTGCGAGGCGCCGTTGCCGTTCACGGTGTTGATGCCGTTGTCGTTCCCGATCGCCATCGCCTGCGGGGCCATCGCGGCACCCAGACCGACCACGGAGGCGGCAACCGCTGCGCCAGCCACAAACTTCTTGATCATTTTCGTCCCTTTTTTGCAGGATTGCCCGGTACTGGAGCACACGGAACAACGGCCCCGCCCCGTCCCGGGTTGCGTCGATTCACCCGGATGCCGACGTTTCGGAGCGGAAGGTTGACGTTCAGGCGTTCCCGCGGCGGTCCCGGAGGGACGAACGGCCAGGCCCGGTGCGTCGTCCGCGACTTTCACGGCTTTCGGGACTTTCGCGACGGGTCCCCTTTTTCGCCGCGGTGGTGCGCGGCCTTAACGACCCGCCCACCGCGAGGGTGCGTACCGTCGCCCAAAAGGCCGTACGAGCGAGTCCGACGTGATTTCCAGCCTGATTTCTGACAAAGTTCACTCCTGTTTTGTCCCCTTGATCGAAAATGGAGACAGGGACATGGGTTCACCCCGCAGAATCCTCGGCACACTCGGCCTGCTGTCCTGCCTCACACTTTCCGCCAACGCCCCCGTGGCGCAGGCGGCGGAACCGGTCGGGCCGCGCGAATTGCCCCGGGTGCCCTTCACGCAGCGTTATCAGGCCGTCCAGCACGGCGGGCTCGTCCGGGCCTCGAACTCGGGCATCAGCTGCCGCAAGGAAGCGGCCCCGCAGGCCGAGCCGTGCGCCGAGGTCAAGCGGGGGGCGGCCGGGGTCAACAGCGACTTCGAGATGTTCTACAGCGAGGTCGACAAGGACCCGGACACCTACAACTCCACCCGCGCCGAGCTCAAGGTCCCGCCGGGCGCGAAGGTCTCGTACGCCCGTCTCTACTGGGGCGGGAACCTGCGGGTCGGCGAGCAGAAGCCGCCGCAGGACAACGGTCGGGTGCTGGTCGCCGAACCCGGCGGCGCCTACAAGGCCGTCTTGGCCGACACCGTGATCGGGCACCGCACGGACGCCGGGAGCGACGCCTACCAGGCCTCGGCCGACGTGACCCCGCTCGTCCGCAAGGGCGGCGCGGGCCTGTGGACCGTCGCGCAGCTCAACATCGCCATGGGGCAGTCCGACGTGGGCGCCTGGGGCGGGTGGACCCTGGTGGTCGCCTACGAGCACCCGCAGGAACCGCTGCGCCGGCTCTCCCTCTGGGACGGCTTCGAGGGGTTGGTGGCCGGGGGCGGCGAGGCGGCCGGGGAGACGGTGGAGATCGCCGGGCTGGACGCCGCGGCCGGCTCCGCGGGGCGGGCCGGGGTGGTCGCGTACGACGGGGACCGCGGGACCCTGGGCGACTCACTCACAGTGACCGCCGACAGTGGTCGCCGGGTCAGCCTCAGTGATGCAGAAAATCCTTTTAATGATGTTATGAATTCCACGATCACGGAATTCGGACGTCCCTCGTTCGTGCGACAGCCCGAACATATTAACAATCTCGGATATGACGCGGACGTGTTCGATCTCAGCCCCGCGCTGTCCGGTGGTGCCCGCAGCCTGAGTTTCAAGTTCACAGGCGAAAGCCAGGGTCAATTCCTCGGTGTGCTCTTCGTTCAGACAGACGCGCGCCGCTGAACGCAGGAGTCCACTCCACGTGCCGACACAACCATCAGCACAGCCTTCACCAGCACGGCCCCCACGGGGACCTTCCGGATCCACGTTCACCGTCCTGCACCTGGTGCAGCCCGTGGACGGCGGCGTGGCCCGGGTCGTCACCGACCTCGTACGGGCGCAGACCGCCGACGGCCTGCGCGTCGTCGTCGGCTGCCCGCGCGGCGGGCGGCTCGCCGACGACGCCCGGGACGCCGGCGCCGAGGTGCTCACCTGGCGCGCCGGGCGGGCCCCCGGCCCCGGCCTGCCCGCCGAAGTCCTCGGCGCCGCCCGGCTGGTCCGCCGGGTGCGGCCCGATCTGCTGCACGCCCACAGCGCCAAGGCGGGACTCGCCGGACGGCTCGCCGTACGGGGTTCCCTGCCCACGGTGTTCCAGCCGCACGCCTGGTCCTTCGACGCCGTCGGCGGAGCCACCGCCGCGCTCGCGCTGCGGTGGGAGCGCTTCGGCGCCCGCTGGGCCGACCGGGTGCTCTGCGTCAGCGAATCCGAGCGCCGGGCGGGGGAGTCCGAGGGCATCACCGGCCGCTGGTCGGTGATCCGCAACGGCGTCGACCTCGACCACTTCCGCCCCGGCCGCCCGGACCCGGAACAGGACCGGTCCGAGGCCCGCGCCGGTCTCCCGCTGCCCGAGGGGCTGCGGGCCGGCGGGCCGCTCGCCGTCTGCGTCGGCCGGCTCTGCCCGCAGAAGGGCCAGGACATCCTGCTCCGGGCCTGGCCGGAGCTGCTCGGGACCGTCCCCGGAGCCCGGCTGGCGTTGGTCGGGGACGGTCCCGACGGCGAGCGGCTGCGCCGTACGGCACCGCCCGGAGTGTTCTTCGCGGGGGCCGCCGCGGACATCCGACCGTGGCTTCGGGCCGCCGATCTCGTTGTACTGCCGTCGCGGTGGGAAGGAATGGCGCTCGCTCCGCTCGAAGCCATGGCCTGTGGCCGACCGGTCCTGGTCTCCGACGTCAGCGGTGCGCGGGAGAGCCTGCCCTCCGGCCAGGGACGGCTCTGCCTGGTGCCACCGGAGGACCCGACGGCCCTGGCGAAGGCCCTGGGACGGCTCCTCACCGAACCGCGGCTGCTCGCCGAACTCGGGGAGCAGGCCCGGCAGCACGCCCGGACCGACTTCGACGTGCGGCGGACCGCGGACGCGGTCACCGGCCTGTACCACGAACTGCTGGGCAGGCCCCGGCCCTCGAACCAGGAGCGCATCAGCCGATGACGATGGACAGCGCACCCGCCCGGCACGGCGGGCAGGGCGGCACGGGGCCCGCCGGCGGCAGCGCCTTCGCGCCCGCGCCGCCGGCGGAAGCCCGCCGCTCCGTGACCGCGATCCACCCCCCGCGGGGCCCCCGGGCCGAGCGGGCCCGGCCCGTCGTCCGCCCACAGCGGGCCCGTCGCCGTGACGGGCTCGTCCCGCTGCTGACCGCGGACGTGCTGGCCGTCGCGGCCACCGCGGCCGCCGCCCCCGCGTCGGTTCTGCCGACCGGCGCGGCCGCGCCGGCCTTCGTCACGCTCGCCGCCGCGCACATCGCCCTGCACGCGCAGGCCGGGCTCTACCGGCCCCGGCTCGCGCCCTCCGCGCTGCTCGAACTTCCCGCGCTGGCCGGGCGGGCCGCCGTCCTGTGGTGCGCGGCCGCCGCCGTGCTCGCCGCCGCCCTGCCCGGACACGCCCTCGGCTGGAGCGCCCTGTTCGGGGCCGTCTGCCTCCAGGCCCTACTGGCCTGCGCCGGACGCGGATTCGTCAACCAGCTGCACCGCCGCTCCGCCGTGCGCAGGCCGCTCTCCGCGCTCGTCGTCGGCCCCGGCGAGGGCGCCGGCGCGGTCGCCGCCGCCCTGCACGGCCGCCCCGAGTACGGGCTGCGGCCCGTCGGCATCGCCGACACCGAACCCGCCGCCGACGGGGGGACCGGGCAGCTGCCGCTGCTCGCCACCCACGAGGACATCCGGCGCGCCGTCATCCAGAACTCCGTGCGGCACGCCGTGTTCACCCGGCCTCCCGAGGCCGACGAGCGCACCGCCTCCCTGGTCCGGCTCTTCCACGACCACGGCTGCCGGCTCTGGCTCGCCGACCCCGCCGGGACCGCCAAGGTCACCGGCATGCGGGTCGCGCAGCCCGCCGACCAGCTCTGGGGGTACGCCGTGCAGCCGCTGCTGCCGCGCCCCTCCCGGCCGCTGGAGCGCTACGCGAAGCGGGCCATCGACTCCTCCCTCGCCGCCCTGGCCCTGCTGGCCGCGGCCCCCGTCATGGGCGCCTGCGCGCTGGCCGTACGGCTCTCCGACGGCCCCGGCGTGATCTTCCGACAGGAACGGGTCGGCCTGTACGGGCGCCCCTTCACCCTGCTGAAGTTCCGCACCCTGCGCGCGAACGAGCACGAGTCCGCGACCCGCTGGACCGTCGCCGGCGACCGCGGCATGAGCCCCGTCGGCTCCTTCCTGCGCAAGTCCTCGCTGGACGAGCTCCCGCAGCTGTGGAACGTCGTGCGGGGTGACATGAGCCTGGTCGGACCGCGCCCCGAACGGCCCTTCTTCGTAGCCAAGTTCAGCAGCATCCACCCCGGCTACGAGGCCCGCCACCGGATGCCCGTCGGGATCACCGGACTCGCCCAGATCAACGGCCTGCGCGGGGACACCTCCATCGAGGACCGGGCCCGCTTCGACAACCACTACATCGACACCTGGTCGCTGTGGCAGGACCTGTGGATCCTCGCCCGGACCGCGGCCTCCTTCTTCCGCTTCCGCCTCGGGGGGAGTTGAGCATGAGCCTCGCCGCAGACTCCGTACTCCGCGTTCCCGGCCTGCCGGGCATGCTGCGCCGGCACTGGCCGCTGCTGCCGCTCGCCGCGACCGTGCTGTTCCTCCTCGCCCCCCTGCCCGCCGGCGACGCGACCGCGTCCGGGAAGGTCGGGCCCGCCGACGCCGCCTCGCTGCTCCTCGCCCTGGTATGCGGGGTGCAGGCCCTGCGCGGTCGGGTGCGGGCGCTGACTCCGCTGGGCGTGCTCGTCCTCGGGCTGCCTGCGGTCGGGCTGGCGGTGGCGACCGTGACCGCCGGGGACCCGTACGCGGCCCTGCCCGGGTTCGTCCGCTACCTCCAGGTCTTCGTGCTGGTCCCGGCGGCCGTGGTGCTGCTGGTGCGCGACGCGCGGGAGTTCCGGATCGCCGCCGGGTGCTTCGTCGTCCTCGCGCTGGTGCAGGGGGCGGTGGGGGTCGTGCAGTACGCGACCCACACCGGCGCCTCCTACCAGGGCGAGGACGTCCGCGCCGTCGGCACCTTCGGCCCCGGCGACGTCATGGGCATGGCCACGGTGGTGGCCTACGGGCTGGTCGTGGCCACCGCCGCCGCGCTCGCGCCGGGGCTCGCGCCCCGGGTCCGGCGGATCGCCGGGGCGTGCGCGCTGGTGCTCGTGGTGCCGCTGGTGCTGTCCTTCAGCCGGGGCGCCTGGATCGCCACCCTCGGCGCGGCCGTGCTGGTCATGGTGCTCGCCGGGATCCGGAGGGCGCTGAAGGTGCTGGTCGCGCTCGGCGCCGCCGGCGTGGTCCTCGTCGGGGGACTGGGCGTCGGCTCGGAGATGGTCGCCGAGCGGCTGACCTCGATCACCCAGGTCTCCAGCGCCCCCGACCAGTCGGTGACCGACCGCTACACGATGTGGGCGGCCGCCGGGTCGATGTGGCGCGAACGCCCGGCCGCGGGCGTGGGCCTCAAAGGCTTCCCCGCCCACCGCGACGGACACTCCTCGCTCGGCCTGTCCTCCGGCAGCGACACCGCCGGCGCGGGTCAGGCGTACCTGCGCCAACCGCTGCTGTCCCCGCACAACATGTACCTGCTGATCCTCAGCGAACAAGGACTGATCGGGCTCACCGCGCTCGTCGGCGGCTGGGCCGTCCTGCTCGTCGCGGGCCTGCGCCGGTACGCGACCGGGCGGGGGATCCGCGACTGCGGGCTCGTCGCGATCGGCCTCCTCGTCTGGCAACTGACCGACTTCCTCTACGCCGACATCGGCGGCCCCTCCACCGTCCTGACCGGCGTGATCATCGGACTCGCCGCCTGGTGGGCACTGCCCTCGCCCGGGGACCGGTGGGCTCCCGGATCGGGGAGCGCGCTCCCCGACGGGCCGGCCACCCGGTGACCGACACCACGCCCTGGCGGCGGCCCCCCGCCGCGGCGGCCCGAATAGCCCCCGCCCCGGGCCGGCCCCCCCCCCCGGCCGCCGCACCCGCCCGGCCCCCAACGCCCCCCCCCGGCGCGGGGCCC